>NZ_JBFBBS010000001.1:299837-672034 GCF_040682835.1 Streptomyces sp. NPDC051104
CCACCGACACCGCGACCGAGGCGACCGAGGTCAAGCCGCGTCGGCGTACCCGCAAGACCGCCGAGACGGTCCCGGCCGCCGAGACGGTCGAGGGCGTGGCGGCACAGGCCGAGGCTCCGGCCAAGCCGCGGCGTACCCGCAAGACGGCGGAGGTCGCGCCCACGGAGGACACCGAGGCCAAGCCGCGGCGTACCCGCAAGGCCGCCGAGGCGGCTGTCGACACCGTCGAAGCCGTCGAGGCCAAGCCTCGCCGCCGTACGCGTAAGACCGCCGAGGCCGCCCCGGAGGCCGCCGTGGACGGTGCGGAGGCCGCCGCCGAGGTCACGCCCCGGCGCGGTACCCGCAAGGCCGCCGAGGCCGCGATTCCCGCGCAGGCCGCCGACGAGCCCGAGGCCAAGCCCCGACGCCGTGCGCGGAAGGCCGTCGCGGCAGAGGCGGAGATCCCGGCGCAGGCGGACGACGCCGCGGAGGCCAAGCCGCGACGGCGCACGCGCAAGGTCGCGGAGCCCGTGGAGGGCTGACACCCGCGGTAGGCCACGGCACTGTTCATCGATGGCCCGCACCTGTCACGCACAGGGGCGGGCCATCGGGATTCTCTCCGCCCGGTACCCTCACCCCCATGAGCCGTCCCCCCAGCTTCACCCCGCCCCCCGGCGTCCGTGCGCGCCGGCTCGCCACCGAGCGGGGGGAGTTCGCCGTGCTCGAGGCCGACGCGGGGACGGCGCGCGTGAAGGGGACCGCCCTGCTGCTGCCCGGTTTCACCGGCAGCAAGGAGGACTTCCTCCTCCTGCAGCCGCTTCTCGCGGCGACCGGATACCGGACCGTCGCCGTCGACGGGCGAGGGCAGTACGAGTCCCCCGGACCGAAGGACGACGAGGCACCGTACGCGCAGGCCGAGCTGGCACGGGACGTGATCGCGCAGGCGCACGCCGTCGGCGCACCGGTGCATCTGCTCGGGCACTCTCTCGGCGGCCACATCGCCCGGGCCGCAGTCCTCCTCGCCCCCTCCCCGTTCGTCTCGCTCACCCTGATGGCCTCCGGCCCCGCCCAGATCTCCCTTCCCCAGCAGCAGCGCGTCAAGCTGCTGCACGACGCCCTCGCCGTCCTGGACATGGCCGGGGTCTGGGACGCCGTCCAGGCCTTCGAACCGCCGGAGGACATCGACGCCGGAGACCTCGACGAAGGACTCTCCGACGGGGAGGACCTGCGCCGCCGCTGGCTCCGCAACAGCCCCGCCCAGCTCCTCGCCACGGGGCGGCAGCTGTGCGAGGAACCCGACCGCGTGGCCGAACTCGCCGCCGTCGGCCTGCCCGTGCACGTCCTGTCCGGCGACCGCGACGACACCTGGCCCGTGCCACTGCTGGACGACATGGCGGACCGCCTCGGCGCTCACCGCACCGTCGTCCCGCACGCGGAGCACTCCCCCAACACCGACCAGCCGGAGGGGACGGCCGGCGCCCTCGCCGCCTTCTGGGACCGGCTCGTCTGAGACCTTGGGACTCCCCCTCCAGTACTGCCTAGTACTGCGCCTGCAGGTGCTCCCAGAAGCCGTCCCGCAGGGCGCGGCGCAGGTCCGCCTGGCCGCGCAGCGAGTACTGCAGCAGACCTTCCGCCTCCACCAGCAGATCCTGGTCGATGGAGCCGGGCAGGTACGGGTGGCCGGGCAACAGGTCCGCCAGCGAGTCCCGGCCGCGCTCGGCCAGCCACTTGGCGGCGACCTGCGCGCCCACGAACCGGACGTCGTCGCGACTGGGGCGGGCCGTGGAGGAGGGCTCGTAGGTCGCGGCCGTGCGGCGGCTCACATACGGCTTGAAGAAGTCGAGTTCGAGAGTGCGCTGGCTGTCGACCTCCCACAGCAGCGGTTCCGCCTGGTTGCGGCCCTCCGGCGCCTCGATGCCCCACAGGTGCACCCGGGCCCCGTACCCCTGCGCCGCCTCCACCGCCGACACCAGGTCCTCGTCGCCGCCGATGAGCGCCGCGTCGCTGATGGCGCGGTGCCGGGCCAGTGACTCCAGGTCGGTCCGGATGAGGGAGTCGACGCCCTTCTGCTGGTTGTTGGCGTTGAGATTGCCGAGCCGTACCTTCACATCCGGGAGTTCGGCGATGGACTGCTGTTCCGCGGTGTGGATGCGGCGTCTCGCGCCGTCGTACCAGTACACGCGCAGCAACCGGCTGTCCGCGAAGACCTGGCGCGCCTTGTCGATGAGGGCGTCGATCAGACCCTCGGCGTCGAGGTCGAAGGCCCGGCGGTCCTCGGTGCCGGCGACGAGCCGTCCAGCGGCGGCGTACAGGTAGCCGGCGTCGACGAAGATCGCATGAGTCGAGGGCGTCTTCGCCACCTCGGCGAGCATGCGCTGGAGCAGCTCGTTCGTTCGGTCGATGCGGGCGCCGAGCGCCGCCAGGTCGTCGTTCATATGCCTCCATTCTCCCGGCGGTCACGCAGCGAACACAACCGACCCCAATCAGTGCACCATGAACACAAACCGGGCGTCGACCCGGTCGATTACCAGTCAGTAATTAGAGACTCGAAAAATTTCCTTAGCGTAGGGAATGTTTGTAACAAGCATCCCGTTGACTACTCACAGGAGAGGGGCACAGACGCTCCGCGCTCCGCTCGCCAGTAGTTCTCCGCAGGAGGATGACCAGACGAAGGGAGAAGCCCATGCGCTTCGAAATCATGCGACTCGACGATGTCGACGGTACCCCCGTGGACACCACCGTCGTGGACGCCGCCTCCGTCAACCAGATCGTTCAGCAAGCCGCGGCCATCGGGCAGCGGCTGTGGATCCGCCCGGCCGAGACGACAGCCTCGTAACGGCATCGACGACACATATTGCGTATACGACCTGCGTATACACGTAGACGACTTCGGAGCCCCGTACGGCATCGCGCCGTACGGGGCTCCGCGCGTTCCGGGCCCGGACCGGGCGGTCAGGTTCCGTGGATGACCCGCGTGACACCGTTGATGATCTGCTGCACGGCGATCGTGGAGAGCATCATGCCCGCGAGCCGGGTCACGAGGACCACTCCGCCGTCCTTGATGACGCGGATGATCAGCAGCGAGTAGCGCATGACCAGCCACAGCACGACGTGGATCGCGAGGATCGCCGTCCACACCGACACCTGGGTGCTCAGGCTGTCCGCCTTCTGCACCGCGAGGATCACCGAGACGATCGCCCCCGGTCCGGCCAGCAACGGCATGCCGAGCGGCACCAGGGCCACGTTGACGTCCTTGGTCTGCTTCGGCTCGTCCGTCTTGCCGGTCAACAGGTCCAGGGCGATCAGCAGGAGCAGCAGCCCGCCCGCGATCATCAGCGCGGGCACGGAGACATGCAGGTAGTTCAGGATCTGGTGGCCGAGCGCACCGAACACGGCGATGACACCGCCGGCCACGCAGACGGCCTGGAAGGCCATGCGCTTCTGCATCTTGGCGGGGCGGCCGGCGGTGAGCGCGAGGAAGATCGGGGTGATCCCGGGGGGATCCGTGATCACGAACAGGGTCAGGAAGAGGGAACCGAAAACGGCGACGTCGAACATGGGTGCCTTGCGATGAGGTACGGACGAGCAACGAGCATGCGACGGCGGGCGTCCCGCGGCCGCCGGTGCCGTCGCCGCGCGCGGAGGCGTGCGACGGCTGGACACGGCGGCGGGCGCCGGGTGCCTTGAAAAGGGGGAGAGAGAGGGGAGCTACGGCAGGATCAGGCGTTGCGGGGTCCGCCGGTGCCCGGGACGGGGAACGCGCCGGTGGCCCGCCGGATGATCTCCCCGTACACCTCCGGGTCGGTGGTGTACTCGCCGAGCACGCACGTCTTGCGGCTGCCGTGGTAGTCGGAGGAGCCGGTGACCAGCAGGTCCAGCTCGGCGGCGAGGCCGCGCAGCCGGGCCCGGGTCGCCGGGTCGTGGTCCATGTGGTCGACCTCGATGCCGTCGAGCCCGGCGGCGGCGAGGTCCGCGATGGCGGACTCCGGCACGGTCCGTCCCCGCTTGGAGGCGGCCGGGTGCGCGAAGACGGTCACTCCGCCCGCGGCCTTGACCAGCCGGATCGCCTCGAAGGGGTCGGTCTCGTGCTTCTGCACATACGCGCGCCCGCCGTCGGCCAGCCACTCGGGCGTGAACGCCTCCGAGACGCTGCCGACCACGCCGAGTTCCACCAGGGCGGAGGCGATGTGCGGCCGTCCGACCGAGCCGTCACCGGCGATGCGGGCCACCTGCTCCCAGGTGACCGGCACACCCAGCTCCCGCAGCTTGGCGATCATGGCGTGGGCGCGCGGCACGCGATCGTCCCGCACCAGCTCGCGCTCGGCGAGCAGGTCGGACTCCTCGGGGTCGAAGAGGTAGGCCAGCATGTGCATGCTGATGCCGTCGTACCGGCAGGAGAGTTCGGCGCCCGTGACGAGGGTCAGCCCCTCGGGGAGCGACTCGATCGCCTCCGCGTGGCCGCGGGTGGTGTCGTGGTCGGTGAGCGCGACGACGTCCAGTCCGGCGGCAGCGGCGTTCCGCACCAGCTCGGCCGGGGTGTCCGTACCGTCGGAGGCGGTGGAGTGGGTGTGCAGGTCGATGCGCACGACACGTACTCCAGGCGGTGACGGGACGGAAGGGGACGCTCAAGGATAACGGCAGTTCCGGGAGCCCTGTCACAGCCGCACAGTGGCTGCGCCCCCTACGGCATCCCGCACCCTCCGGTGGCTCGTGTCACGGCTCGAGCAGGCGCGGCGACAACGCCCCGATCGGCAGGAGATCGAGCTCCGCGCCCGCGTCCCGCAGATCCGTCAGGACCAGCTCGTCGTACATCAGCAAGCCCGACTGTTCCGGCCAGACGACCGCCCACAGCCACAGGCCGCGCGCCTCGCCCGCGAAGACCGCGCGGTCGCCGGGGACGCCCGAGACATGCCACAGCGGCGTGGGGCGGCCGACGGCGAGCACCTTGGCCTGAGGTGGTTTCTCCACGTTCATGTACGGACCCGGGTCCGGCCCGTCGATGCCCGCGTACCGCGCACCGAGCCCGACCCCCAGTTCCTCCGCCACCAGGATCAGCTCGCCCATGCCGCCGAGCGGCCCCGGACCCGAGCAGGCCACGGCAGTGGCACGGCCCCCACTGCGGTCGTCACCCGCGTAGGCCACACCCGTGAAGAGCCAGCCGACCGGCAGCGGCCACGGCATCCACACCGGCACCCGGGCGCGGTGCACCACGACGCTGAGGGCCTCGACGCTGGGCGGGATCACGGGCTGCAGCGGATGCACGGTGCCGTGCACATCGCACTGCCAGGAGTCGGCAAAGAGTCCGGGAGCCCTGACCCGGCCACCGCACTTCGGGCAACTGGGTTCGCCCCTCATAGGCCCCCACGGTCCTCCCCGTCCCGCGTCGCGTCAAGGACGATCACCCTTCCGGCGTGTGCCCCTCACCGCCACTTCACCTGTGCCAATTAAATGTCACTTGCACTAATTAGGTCTCCTAACTTAATATATGTATACGCCAACTATCTGGATCCACGACTCTGCGAGGAGACCATGAAGAGCACCACAGGAGGAGAACCCGCCACAGCGGGCGACGCGGCCACAGCAGGCGACGCGGACCCGTTCGACGCCGGAGCCGGCAGCATCCTGCGGCAGCCGAAGGCCGTGTGGGCGACCGCCGGAGCGTCCGTCGTCGCGTTCATGGGCATCGGACTCGTCGACCCGATCCTGCCGTCCATCGCCAAGGGTCTACACGCCACACCCAGCCAGGTCTCCCTGCTGTTCACCTCGTACTTCCTGATCACCGCCATGGCGATGCTGGTCACCGGCTTCGTCTCCAGCCGCATCGGCGGCCGCAAGACCCTGCTGCTCGGCCTCGCCTTCGTCGTGGTCTTCGCGGGCCTCGCGGGCACCTCGGGCTCGGTCGCCCAGCTCGTCGGCTTCCGGGCCGGATGGGGCCTCGGGAACGCGCTCTTCGTCTCCACGGCCCTCGCCGTGATCGTCGGCGCGGCGGCCGGAGGCAGCGCCGCGGCCATCCTGCTGTACGAGTCCGCGCTCGGCCTCGGCATGGCGTGCGGCCCGCTGCTGGGCGCGCTGCTCGGGAACGTCAGCTGGCGCTACCCGTTCTTCGGTACGGCCACGCTGATGGCGATCGGCTTCCTGTGCATCACGGCGTTCCTGAAGGAGCAGCCAAGGCCCGCGCGGAAGACCTCACTGCTGGACCCGATCAAGGCGCTGGGCCACGGCGGCCTCGCCTCCGCGGCGGTCTCGGCGTTCTTCTACAACTACACGTTCTTCACCGTGCTGGCCTTCACGCCCTTCGTGCTGAACATGACGCCGTACAAATCGGGTGCCGTGTTCTTCGCCTGGGGTGTGCTGCTCGCCGTCTTCTCGGTGATCGTGGCGCCGCGCATGCAGGAGCGCTTCGGCTCGCTGAAGGTGCTCGGCGGTTCGCTGGTGCTGCTCGCGGCGGACGTGGCCGTACTCGGCTACGGCGACCACACCACCGCGATCGTCTGCACGATCCTGTCCGGCGCGTTCATCGGCGTGAACAACACGGTCTACACCGAGCTGGCCCTCGGCGTCTCGGACGCGCCGCGCCCGGTGGCGAGCGCCGGCTACAACTTCGTGCGGTGGTTCGCGGCGGCTGCCGCGCCCTATTTCGCGCCGAAGATCGAGGAGTGGGGCGACATCCGCATGCCGTTCGTGGCGGGGGCGCTCACGGCGCTTCTCGGGGCGGTCGTGGTCCTCGTACGGCGCAGGGCGCTCACGCTCCCCCAAGCTCTCGACTCCGCTCGAGCAGGGGGGACCCCCACGGCAGAGAAGCTCCAGACGCGGCACGCGACCGAGGACGGTGTCACGGTCTTTGCCAAGTGACCGTTTCCGGACGGGCGTTGGTGAGCTTGCTCACCCGGGCTCAGTCCAGCGGGACGGACCTGCGGGAGGGATCCCTCAGGTCCGTCCCGTTCGCCAGCCAGCGTTCCTGAAGGGCCTGTGCGCCGTGCACCCGCTTCCAGGCGGCCTCGTTCGGAGTCATCGGCAGCAGCGGCAGGAACCGTACGGGATCAAGCGGCTCGTCGAGTTCCAGATCCTCGACCAGGCCACCGGGCTCGGCCACCAGGACGGAGGCGAACGGGGCGCCGGGCCACAGCGGTTCACCCACCTCCAGTGAGGCGCCGGGGGCCACGACCACACCCTCGACCTGCGGGGACGCGGCGAGCACGGCGAGCGGGCGGAGCACCTTGTCGGTGTCGGCGAGGCCGCCGCGCACGGAGAGGACCAGCTCGGCGCGGGGCCCCTTGACGGGGTCGGCGAGCATCGCGGTGGGGTCCGCCATGGGCTGTGCGGACATGCCGAGGGTGGCGTAGCGGACGATGTCGCCCTCGTGGAAGCGGAGCACCTCGATGCGGTCCGTGCCGAGGAAGGTGACCGCCGCGCGCGCGTCCGGTTCGCCCAGCGAGGTGCGCAACCGGGCCTCGACCAGAGGAAGAACATCGACCATGCGGCGAGCATAGAACTCGTCAGCACCGGGCAAAGCGGCGCCTTGACACTTCTGTCGGCTGATAGTCTTGGCCGGTGGTTTCGGGCAGCACGCAGCAGGGGTACCTCCCAGGCCCTCACGGCACTGGGGAAGTCCTGTCAGGCCCGGCACCCATGAGACTCCCCTAAGGGGGCACCCTCTAATCAGGGTATGGATCGTCCCTCACCAGGGACCGGCCGGAGGAGGTGGGGCTGTCATGGATCGAAGTCGACCGTGCAGTACCACCCGCTCTTCCAGCCGCTGACGCAGCTGTTCTGACTCCCGTCGGCTGCCACCTCTCGCATCTCGCGTTCGCGTCGCCACGGAAGAGCACTTCGTTTCGCTTTGCCTGATCTGTCTGATCTCAGTCAGTAGCTGAATCAGCAGCGAAGCCCGCCACCGTGACGGTGCGGTGCTCCCCGCTTTGTGGACGTGCCAAACCTCCGCATCCAGGACGTCCCCATTCCGGGTGGTTCCACCCGTTTTTCGTGGCCTTTCGCTGCTCGTTGCGAAGGAGCCCTGCCATGTCGATGATCCGTGACCTTCGCGCCGTGGTCCGCCCGTCCCGCACCTCCCCGCGGAAGGACAACGGCGCCTACGACACCACGCGTGACCCCGCGACCCCGTCCGCCGTCGTCGACTGCGCCGTCTACCGCGACGGCGTCCGCGTCCAGACGCAGCAGCCGCTCTCCCCGCACGAGGCGATGCGGCTGGTGCGGCGCGACGGAGGGTTCGTGTGGATCGGGCTGCATGAGCCGACCGAGGCCGAATTCGCCGGTATCGCCCGCGAGTTCGGGCTGCACCCGCTGGCCGTCGAGGACGCGGTGCAGGCGCACCAGCGGCCCAAGCTGGAGCGGTACGACGACTCCCTCTTCACCGTCTTCAAGACCGTCCACTACGTCGACCACGACCAGCTGACCGCCAACAGCGAGGTCGTCGAGACCGGCGAGGTCATGTGCTTCACCGGGCGGGACTTCTTCATCACGGTCCGGCACGGCGGGAAGGGCTCGCTCAGGACGCTGCGGCACCGGCTGCAGGACGAGCCCCAACTGCTCTCCAAGGGCCCCTCGGCGGTGCTGCACGGGATCGCCGACCACGTCGTCGACGGGTACATCGCGGTGGCGGACGCGCTGCAGGACGACATCGACGAGGTGGAGACCGAGGTGTTCTCGCCGGGCCGCAAGGGCACGCCCCGAGGCACGGACGCCGGCCGGATCTACCAACTCAAGCGCGAGGTCCTGGAGTTCAAGCGGGCGGTGGCGCCGCTGCTGCGGCCGATGCAGCTGCTGAGCGAGCGGCCGATGCGGCTGATCGACCCGGACATCCAGAAGTACTTCCGCGACGTCGCCGACCACCTCGCCCGCGTCAACGAGCAGGTGCTGGGCTTCGACGAACTGCTGAACTCGATCCTCCAGGCCAACCTGGCGCAGGCGTCCGTCGCACAGAACGAGGACATGCGGAAGATCACCGCGTGGGCGGCGATCATCGCCGTGCCGACGATGGTGTGCGGGGTGTACGGCATGAACTTCACGTACATGCCCGAGCTGCACTGGAAGTACGGCTACCCGGCGATCATGGGCATCACGGTGGGCATCTGCGTGGGCATCCACCGCATGCTGAAGCGGAACGGATGGCTGTGACGGGCCCGACTAGGCTGGGCGCATGACAAGCGAGCTGCTCGAGAGGGCCCTGGTCGAGGAGGCCACGAAGAAGTCCGGGCTGATCTGGGTCCAGGGCGCGGCGCCGGCCGCGGCCGCGCGTGCGTTGTGGCACGTGTGGTACGAGGGCGCGGCGTGCGTGGTGGGCGACGGACCCGGCGAGCAGCCGCTGCCCGGCCTGGTCGACGGCGGGGACGCGGTCGTGACGGTGCGCAGCAAGGACAAGGGCGGCCGGATCGTCACCTGGCCCGCGAGGGTGGTGGAGTTGGCGCCGGGGTCGCCCGAGTGGGAGGGCGCGGTCGCTGAGCTGAAGGGCAAGCGGCTGAACGCGTCCGACGGGGAGGAGATGCCGGAGCGGTGGCGCCGGGAGTGCCGGGTGCTCCGCCTCGAGCCGCGGGGGACGACGGTGCCCCTGCCGTCCGACTCCCAGGCGGCGCGCCCGGTCCCGACCTCGGCCACGACCCGCCGGCCGATCCCGGCGGCGCTGCCGCGGCTGCTGCGGCGCAAGCGGACGTAGCTGCGGGCAGTCGTGCCGCTTCCCGCTGTGCGGCAGGTGCCGTTGCTGCCAAGTTCCCGGCACGGGGGCTGGCCCGGGGGGAGGCTGCGCGACCCGGCGCTAAGAGGTGCCTCCCCCAAGCTCTTCGAGCAGGGGGTACCCCCGGCGCCCACTCGTACCGCCCCAGCGGTAGGTAGCTAGGAGGACGGCAGTTGCTTCCCGTAGTCCACCGTCTCCCCCTTCGGCGGTTCCGTCAGCGTGAAGTCCTTCCCCCATTCCGACAAGCGGAGCGTCCCCGCGTTGCCGGCGCGGACCAGGAGCAGGGGATACGGGCTTCCCTCCAGGGAGACGTCCAGGCTGCCGCCGGCGCCCTTGTCGCCGGTGATGCGGATCGTGCGGACGCCGTTCTGCTCGTGGTGGCCGTCCGTCGCCAGCGCGCCGTTCAGCGTGAGGAGCCCGTCCAGCAGGACGTCCTTGTCGGTGAAGCCGCTGAAGCGCTGGTAGGCCGGGTCCCCCGTCGGCACCTTCACGTACTTCCCGTCCAGCTTGCCCGCCGCGGCCGCCGAGCCCCCGCCGTCCCCCGAGCCGTCCTGCTGGTCCCAGAACGCCGCGTCGGCCTTCAGGAACAGGTGCTTGCCCACCCGCAGCAGCCGGAACGTTCCGTTCTTCGAGGTGACCGACCCGCTGCCGCCCTCCCCCTTCAGCCGCATGTCCAGTGTGTAGGTGCCGCCGTTGCTGACGACGGTGCCGGACAGATGGACCGACGACGCCGACCTGGCCGCCGTACGCGTCCGGCTCTGGATCTTGTCGGCGGGCAGTTTGCCGACCCCGTTGGTCCCGGCGTCCGGGTCACCTCCGCCGCACCCCGCGAGCCCCGCCCCCGTCACGACCAGCGCGCACATCGCGCGCACCAGCGCGGCCCTGCGGGTACGGCCCTGGGGAATGGCGGTCACAGGCGGGGCTACCTCTCATCCGGGAGTCCTCATCGGCGTACCGCAGAGTACCGGTGCCCGGGGAGCCTTCCGGAGCCGGTCCATCCGCACCCCCCGCCAGGGCGCGGCGCACCGGGACGGGCTAGCCTGAAGCCCACGCGAGCGGACAAAACGGCAGGCAAAGGAGGCGCGGGCATGGCCGCGAGCGCCCCTCGGATCTTCGTCTCACACCTGGCCGGAATCGCCGTCTTCGACCCCACCGGCGACCAGGTGGGGCGCGTGCGCGATCTGGTCGTCATGTTGCGGGTGGGCCGTCGCCCCCCGCGGCTGCTGGGCCTGGTCGTCGAACTCGCCACCCGTCGCCGTATCTTCCTGCCCATGACCCGGGTGACCGGCATCGAGTCCGGTCAGGTCATCACCACCGGCGTCCTCAACGTGCGCCGCTTCGAGCAGCGGCCCACCGAGCGGCTCGTCTTCGGGGAGCTGCTCGACCGGCACGTCACCCTCGTCGAGACGGGCGAGGAGGTCACCGTCCTCGACCTGTCCGTGCAGCAGCTGCCGGCCCGCCGCGACTGGGAGATCGACCGGGTCTTCGTGCGCAAGGGGAGGAGCGGCACGTTCCGGCGCAGCAAGGGCGAGACGCTGACGGTGGAGTGGTCGGCGGTCACCGGGTTCTCCCTGGAGGAGCACGGGCAGGGCGCCGAAAGCCTGCTGGCCACCTTCGAACAGCTCAGGCCCGCCGACCTCGCCAACGTCCTGCACCACCTGTCCCCCAAGCGCCGCGCGGAGGTCGCCGCCGCCCTCGACGACGACCGGCTCGCCGATGTGCTCGAAGAGCTCCCCGAGGACGACCAGATCGAGATCCTCGGCAAGCTGCAGGAGGAGCGCGCCGCGGACGTCCTGGAGGCGATGGACCCGGACGACGCCGCCGACCTGCTCGCCGAGCTGCCGGAGGAGGAGAAGGAGCGGCTGCTGAGCCTGATGCAGCCCGCCGACGCGGCCGACATGCGCCGTCTGATGGCGTACGAGGAGAAGACCGCGGGCGGCCTGATGACCACCGAGCCGATCGTGCTGCGGCCGGACGCCACCGTCGCCGACGCGCTCGCCCGGGTCCGCAACCCCGACCTGTCCCCCGCGCTCGCCGCGCAGGTGTACGTCTGCCGTCCGCCGGACGAGACGCCCACCGGCAAGTACCTGGGGACCGTGCACTTCCAGCGGCTGCTGCGGGACCCGCCGTACACGCTGGTCAGCTCGCTGGTCGACGACGATCTGCAGGCGCTCGCCCCCGACGCACCGCTGCCCGTGGTGGCCGGGTTCTTCGCGGCGTACGACATGGTCGCGGCGCCCGTCGTCGACGAGTCCGGCTCGCTGCTCGGCGCGGTGACCGTGGACGACGTACTGGACCACATGCTCCCCGACGACTGGCGCGAGACGGAGTTCCACCTGGACGAGGAGGGGGTCAGCGATGACGCCTGACCGCGAGAAGTTCCCCTCCGGCGCGACCGCCGCCACCCGGCGCCTCCGGCTCGACCAGCCGCAGCCACGGCGCGTGCGCCTCGTGCCGGAGTGGGACCCGGAGGCCTTCGGGCGCCTGTCGGAGCGCATCGCGCGCTTCCTCGGCACCGGGCGGTTCATCGTCTGGATGACCGCCGTCATCATCGTGTGGCTGGGCTGGAACATCACAGCCCCGGCTCACCTGCGCTGGGACCCGTATCCGTTCATCTTCCTGACGCTGATGCTGTCCCTGCAGGCCTCCTACGCCGCCCCCCTGATCCTGCTCGCGCAGAACCGCCAGGACGACCGCGACCGGGTGAACCTGGAACAGGACCGCAAGCAGAACGAGCGGTCGATCGCGGACACCGAGTACCTGACCCGCGAGATCGCCGCGCTGCGCTCGGGCCTCGGCGAGGTCGCCACCCGGGACTGGATACGCTCCGAACTCCAGGACCTCATGAAGGAACTGGAGGACCGGCGGCGCTCCGACGGGCATGTCGTATTCCCGGCGGAACGGGCGCGCGGACGTGACGTAGACGACCGCTGACGGGCTTACCCTGGCCACCGCGGCACGCCGTACCATCTCCTTATGGCTACGGAAGACGCGGTCCGCGAAGCGCTGGCGACGGTGAACGACCCCGAGATCCATCGACCCATCACCGAGCTGGGGATGGTCAAATCGGTGGACATCGGTGCGGACGGAGCGGTCGCGGTCACCGTGTACCTGACGGTCTCCGGCTGCCCGATGCGCGACACGATCACGCAGCGCGTGACCGAGGCCGTCTCGCGCGTCGAGGGCGTCACCCGCGTCGGCGTCACGCTCGACGTGATGAGCGACGAGCAGCGCCGGGAGCTGGCGACCGCGCTGCGCGGCGGCCAGGCCGAGCGTGAGGTCCCCTTCGCCAAGCCTGGCTCGCTCACCCGGGTGTACGCGGTGGCCTCCGGCAAGGGCGGCGTCGGCAAGTCCTCGGTGACGGTGAACCTGGCGGCGGCGATGGCCGCCGACGGCCTGAAGGTCGGTGTCGTGGACGCCGACATCTACGGCCACAGCGTGCCGCGCATGCTGGGCGCGGACGGGCGCCCCACCCAGGTCGAGAACATGATCATGCCGCCGTCCGCGAACGGCGTGAAGGTCATCTCGATCGGCATGTTCACCCCGGGCAACGCCCCGGTCGTCTGGCGCGGCCCGATGCTGCACCGCGCGCTCCAGCAGTTCCTCGCGGACGTGTACTGGGGCGACCTGGACGTGCTGCTGCTCGACCTGCCGCCCGGCACCGGCGACATCGCCATCTCCGTGGCCCAGCTGGTCCCGAACGCCGAGATCCTGGTCGTGACGACCCCGCAACAGGCGGCCGCCGAGGTGGCCGAGCGGGCGGGCTCGATCGCCGTGCAGACGCACCAGAAGATCGTGGGCGTGGTCGAGAACATGTCCGGCCTGCCCTGCCCGCACTGCGGCGAGATGGTCGACGTCTTCGGCACGGGCGGCGGCCAGCTGGTCGCCGACGGCCTCACCCGCACGACGGGTACGACGGTCCCGGTCCTCGGCCACATCCCCATCGACGTCCGCCTGCGCGAGGGCGGCGACGAGGGCAAGCCGGTGGTCCTCACGGACCCGGACTCCCCTGCGGGCTCGGCCCTGCGCGCGATCGCGGGCAAGCTCGGGGGACGGCAGCGGGGCCTGGCGGGGATGTCGCTGGGGATCACGCCGAGGAACAAGTTCTAGTCCCAGGGCTCGTACGACGAGGGGGCGCCGTCACACCGACGGCGCCCCCTCGTCGTTCGCCCGGCCGAGCGCCGCAGCGTCGTACATCCGCTAAGCGGCGTAAGCGGTGATGTCCTTGATCGCGGCGAAGCCCAGACCGTACGCGCTCATGCCTCTGCCGTACGCCCCGAGATGCACCCCGGCCTCCGTCGCCCCCGCGAGCACCCAGCCGAACTCGGACTCCCGGTAGTGGAACGGCGTCGGCGCCCCGTCCACCGGCAGGGACAGCGTCGACCACGCGGGCCCGGTCAGGTCGTCCGCGAGGACCCACGCCGTCTCCGTCTGCTGGTCGAGCCAGTCGTCCCGCAGGGTGTGGTCCATCTGGCCCGGCCAGGTGAACGACAGCAGCCCCACGCCCGCCAGCCACGCCGCGGACGAGACCGATGTGGCCTCCAGCACGCCGGTGCCGTCCGGACTGCGCCGTACGGGGTTCTCGGCGACGGTGACCACGACGGCGAACTTCTCCTTGTCCTCCGTGGCCTCGTTGCGCACGGACGGCACGTCCCCGTGTCCGATGGACCCGTGTTCCACGGTCCCGTCGGCCGCGGTACCCACCTGCATCAGCCAGCGCGGCCCCGTGAACGCCTCGTCGAGGCCGTACCACGGAAAGGGTGCCCGGAGATAGCCGTCGACCGTGCGGCGGGCGGAGGGGAGCTGTGGTCCGCCCTCCGCGGCCGACGCCTGCGCGTCCACCCGACTCGTCGTCTTCATCTGCCCGGACGCCTCCTCGCTCTCGTCGGACCCGAGCGGCCCGCCCCCCACGGGCGTCCTCGCTCCCAAAACGGTCCGCACAACAACTGGGCAGCATAGCCACAGCACTCCGAACAGCAGGGAAACGCCCGGCGCGTACCACCCCCGCGCGGCGCAATACGGCCGTACGCACGCCGATGGGCGTACGGCCTGCGTCACGTCAGGCGGGCACGGCGGACGCCGGGCCGGGCGTGGCGCGCAGGGCCGGGCGTGGCGCGCAGGGCTCAGGTGGCGTCCGCGTCGAAGGGCGGGCGCTCGTCGGGGTCGGTGCCCGTGGGCTTCTTCGTCATGTCGACGGTGCCGCCGGTGGGGCCGGAGGACGCCGGCGAGGAGGTGGACGACTCGGACTCGCGGCTGTGGACCGCGTCCGTGACCTCGGCCATCTCCTTCTTCAGGTCGAAGCCGTTGCGGATCTCCGTCAGCCCCAGGTCGTCGTTCTCCAGCTGCTTGCGGATGAACGTCTTCGGGTTGAGGTCCTCGAACTCGAAGTCCTTGAACTCCGGACCCAGTTCGCTGCGGATGTCCTGCTTGGCGCTCTCCGAGAACTCGCGGATCTTGCGGATCGTGCGCGCGACGTCCTGGATCATCTTGGGGAGCTTGTCCGGACCGAAGACGAGCACGGCGATGACCACGATCGTGACCAGCTCGAGCGGTCCTATGTCATTGAACACCTGAAGCTCCTTGCGATGTCCTCGGTCCTCGGCCCTCGGTGGTCTGTGCGGGTCTTCCGTGGTCCGGGCCGGGTCCACGGTACCCGGCGTTCCTGCCGAACCGGTACTGTCCCGGCACACCGGCCGCGTGTGCACGGCGGGTTTTCCGAGTTGTTCGCCTTGTCGGGCGGGTTTCGTCCCGCCATTGTGGGGTTCGCGTCAGCTGCCGTCCGCCGAGCCGAGGACGAGCGTGATCCTCCGTTCGGCGCCGCCGCGGACCACGGTCAGCTCCAGGCGGTCGCCGGGGCGGTGGGCGCGGGTCCTGATGATCAGCTCCTCCCCGGAGTGGACGCGCACGCCGTCGACCTCCGTGATGATGTCGCCGGGCTTGATGCCGGCCTTGTCGCCGGCACCGCCCCGGGTGACGGCCGGGCCTCCGCCGACGCCCTTGGCGCCGACCCGGGCGCCGTCTCCCGTGTAGTTCATGTCGAGCGTGACACCGATCACCGGGTGGGTGGCCTTACCGGTGTTGATCAGCTCCTCGGCGACGCGCTTGGCCTGGTTCACAGGGATGGCGAAGCCGAGCCCGATGGAACCGGCCTGGCCGCTCTGGTCGGATCCGCTGCCGGCCGAACGGATGGCGGAGTTGATGCCGACGACACGGCCCTTGCCGTCGAGGAGGGGGCCGCCGGAGTTGCCGGGGTTGATCGGGGCGTCGGTCTGCAGGGCGTCGACGTACGACACGTCGCTGCCGTCGCCCTTCTCGCCGCCGGCGGTGACGGGCCGTTCCTTGGCGCTGATGATGCCGGAGGTGACGGTGCCGGCGAGGTCGAAGGGCGCGCCGATGGCGACGACGGGGTCACCGACCTCGACGTTGTCGGAGTTGCCGAGGGGCAGGGGGGTCAGGCCCCGGAGGCCGGTGACCTTGACGACGGCGAGGTCGTAACCGGTGTCATGCCCGACGACGGTGGCCTTGGCGCTCTGACCGCCGTTGAACGTCACCGTTATCTCGCCGCCGGCTGCCGCGGGTTGGACGACGTGGTTGTTGGTGAGGATGTGTCCGCGCCCGTCGAGGACGAAGCCGGTGCCGGTGCCCTCCTCAGAGGTGCCCTTGACGTGCAGGGTGACGACGCTGGGCAGCGCCCGTGCGGCGATCCCGGCGACGCCGTCCGGGGCGCGCCCCGCGGGCTCCTTCCCGGCCTGCGGCAGCCGCACCTCCCCGATGCCACCGTCCCGCTCCCACGCGGTGCCGACGACACCGCCGACCCCTCCGGACACGAGCGCGATCAGCACGCCGGCGAGAACGAGCGCCTTCCGGCCGCGCGCCCGCCGCTGCTCCGTGCCGGGCAGCGCGGCGCCGTTCTGCTGGAAGGGGGCCCGGGGCGCCCACGGGTCGTAGTTCTGCCAGGGCGAAGGGGACGAGGGGGCGCCGGTCGGGTCGGTGGGGCCGCCCGGCATCGGTGCCGTGGGCGGCACCGGTGCCGTGGGCGGCACCGGTGCCGTGGGCGGCGCCGGTGCCGTGGGCGGCGCCGGTGCGGTGGGCGGCGCCGACATCGCGGTCGCGCCGGGCACGGGCGCGCCCGGAGGCGGGGGCGTGCTCTGCGGGGCGGCGCCGTGCGGGGACGTCACCGCCGGGTGCTGGACCGGTGGGGCGGGCGCCCAGGGGCCCGGTTCGCCGTAGGGCGGGGTGTTGTAGGGGTCGGGATCGTGAAGGGCCTGGGCGCGACCGTCGGGGGCGTCGGGCGCGTCGCCGCCCTGCCGAGGGCCGGTGTGCCCGGCAGAACCTTCCTGCGCCGTGCCCACGGCGGCCGGGCGCTCCAGCTCGAAATCGCCGTCCCCGTCGGCCGTCGCGGGCTTCGTGAGGGCGTCGGCCCCGTCCCCCGTTCCCGCCGCAGCCGGGCGCTCGAGCCCGAAGTCGCCCTCGGCGTCGGCCTCACTGCGGGTGCGTGCCCCGGCAGGGGCGGGCAGCTCGAAGTCGCCGCCGGACTCTCCGCCCGGCGCCGTACCGCCGTCCATCGACCCCTCGGCGTCGTGCGCCGCTGCCGACCCGCTCGCCCCCTGCTCCGGTCCCCCGGTAGGGGCCGGCTTCCCCTCGTTCATGGTCTCCCTACACCCGCCGGCGGCACCTGGTGCCGCGGATTCCGCGCCCGGACCGCTTGCGCGGGCGCGGGCACCACGGATTCAACCAGGTTCCCCGCGCGGCCGCGCAGCCGCTCAGTGGCCGGTGTTCGAGGAGGGTGAGGGTGTGGGGGACGTGGACGGCACCGGGCGGGCCAGCAGGCCGGGGGCCGTCAGCCGAGGGGCGGTCGGCAGCGTGAACGGTCCGGTCTCGGTGAGCGGGCGTATGAGTGGGGACATCGCCGCCGCCCCGGCCACCACGGGAGCGGTCAGCGCGCGGATCTCCGAGACGTCCTGGACGCCGTGAGCGGGCACTCCGGGCAGCAGCGGCGCCGAGGACTGCGTGGGCGCGACGGGCGTCCGATCCAGCGCGCGCTGCCCGAGCAGCGCTCCGGTGGATCGCCGCCGCTGCGTCTCGGGCGAGGTGACACCGCCTGTACCCGGTGAACGCATCGGGGTCACATTGCTCCCGCCGGAACCGCCGCGCGCCTCCACGCCGGTGTCACCGCCCACGCCGGACACGCCGCCGAGCGCCAGCGCGGCCAACGAGACGGCGCCGGCGGCGACGAACGCGAAACGCCGCCCACGGGACGCCGGCCGCTCGCTCTCCTGCCGGCCGACGGGATGGACACGGAAGCCGCCGTCCTCCGGGAGGACACGGTCCACGGGGAGGACGCGGCTGTCGGAGGGCGACAGTGCCGCGGCGTGCGGGCCCGACGGGACGTAGCCGAAGGGCTCGCCCCTCACTCCGAAGACGCCGGGCCGCGCGGGCAGTCCGGCGCTGCTCTGTAGTCTTCTGCCGAATCCTCCCCCGCCGAGCAGCGTGCCACCGCCGTCGACGTCACCTCCCGTGGGCAGGCCCTGGAGGCGGGCCAGGAAGCTCTCGGAGGGGGGCGGCGGGGCCGCCTCGGCGAAGACGCTCTTCAGCCGGCGCTGGGCGTCGGCCTCGGCCTTGCACTTCGCGCACGTGGCCAGATGGGCCAGCACGCGCTCGCGCATCTCATGACCGAGCTCTCCGTCCACCAGGGCGGAGAGGCGGTCTCCCAGGTGCTGCTCTGCCGGTGTGGGGCGACGGGATCCACTCACGCGGTCGCGCCTCCTCCCCCCAGCGCGGGCACGCGGGGCACGAAGGAGCGGCGCTCGGCCGCGCGGGCCTGAGGCGCCCGGTGCGCGAGCGCCTTGCGCAGCTGCGAGCGGCCGCGGTGGATCCGGGAGCGCACCGTGCCGAGCTTGACGCCCAGGGTCGCGGCGATCTCCTCGTAGGACAGCCCTTCGATGTCGCACAGGACGACGGCCGCACGGAACTCGGGCGCGAGCGTGTCCAGCGCCTGCTGGACGTCCGCGTCGAAGTGCGCGTCGTGCAGGATCTGCTGCGGCGTCGGCTCACGGCTGGCCAGGCGCTCCGCCGCGTCCTCGCCGAGCGCGTCGAAGCGGATGCGCTGCTTGCGGCGGACCATGTCCAGGAAGAGGTTCGTGGTGATGCGGTGCAGCCAGCCCTCGAACGTGCCGGGCGTGTACGTCGACAGGGAGCGGAAGACCCGCACGAAGACCTCCTGGGTGAGGTCCTCGGCGTCGTGCTGGTTTCCGGTCAGGCGGTACGCCAGCCGGTAGACCCGGCCGCTGTGAGTGCTGACGATCTCCTCCCAGGTGGGCGGAGTCCACGCCTGCGCGTCCGCGTCGGTGGCGAAGGTCGCGATCTGCGCGGTGTCGGCAGCGTGGTGGGTGTCAGCGATGTCGGTCACGGATTTCGGCTCACCCGATGACCTGAGAAGGAGCCGTAGCACCCCTCCCCGATCCGCAGGCGCAGCCGCACCTCCCCTGTCGGCTCCGGTGGTGTCCAGTGGAGCCCCTACCATAGCCACCTCGCCCGTTAGCTCCGGATAAGCGGTTTTACGAGAATTTGATGCCCGCTGATACGGCTGCGTCAGCACTTGCTCGGCATCCACGTCCACGCGTCTGTCCCGGTCCTTCCCCGCGCCCTCTTCCCACCCTCCTCAACGCCCGGTCCCATCTGCGGGTTCCCGCCGTCAACGGATACAGTCACGCCCAAGCAATCACGGGACAGGAGAGGGTCATTACCGGCAACCGGCAGACGAGCTGGGCGTTCGCCGACGCCTATGTCGCCGAGGACGACGCGCTGCGCTGGGCACGGGAACGGGCCCGTGAAGCAGGGCTGCGCTCGGTGTCGCCCGGCACGGGCGCCGCGCTGCGCATGCTCGCCGCCACCGTGGACGCCAAGGCGGTGGCGGAGATCGGGACGGGATGCGGTGTCTCCGGGATCCATCTGCTGCACGGCATGCGGCCGGACGGCGTGCTGACCACGGTGGACCCGGAGCCGGAGCACCAGCAGTCCGCCCGCCAGGCCTTCCGCGCCTCCGGCTTCGCCAGCAACCGGGCCCGCTTCATCCCGGGGCGCGCCCTGGACGTCCTGCCACGGCTGGCGGACGCCGGCTACGACCTCGTCTTCTGCGACGGCGACCGTCTCGAGGTGCTCGACTACCTCGCCGAATCGTTGCGTCTGCTGCGTCCCGGCGGGCTCGTCGTCTTCGAGGGCGCCTTCGCCAACGGCCGCACGGTCGACTCGGGGCCGCAGCCCACCGAGGTGCTGCGGCTGCGCGAGCTGCTGCGCGCGGTGCGCGAGAGCCCCGACCTCGTGCCCTCGCTGCTCCCGGTGGGGGACGGACTGTTGTGCGCGGTCAGGCGCTGAGCACGGCCGTGGGGGCGGGGCGGGTGGGCCGTCCGGGTCGAAGCACCCCCGGGAAGCCCCCTGGAAAAAGCGGTCCCCGGCACCGCGTACGATGCCGGGGCAGCTGAATCCGGGGTCTGCCGCGTCAGCCGACGACCTTCTTGAGGGCGTCGCCGAGCGCGTCGGCCTCGTCCGGGGTCAGCTCGACGACGAGCCGACCGCCGCCTTCGAGCGGAACGCGCATGACGATGCCCCGCCCCTCCTTGGTCACCTCGAGCGGGCCGTCGCCCGTCCGCGGCTTCATGGCCGCCATGCTCGTTCCCCTTCCTGAAACCAGCTCATCGTCAGCCGACGGCCCCTTGAAGGGCACGCGATCCTTCACAGGACACGCGACACCGGCATCGAACACATTGCTTCCAGGCCATTATCCCGCATCTCATGACCCGATGACCAACATCAGTCGGCATCGCTTGGGAAACACGCGCGAGCAAAACCACTCAATTCGGCGATGTGACTGTGATACTTCGCCCCCGCACGGACATCCGCCGAGCGGATCCCTGCGGGAATTCTTTGACGCAGGTCACACGTACGGTCCGTTCCGCGGACGGTGATCTCGGCCATGCTGTCCTTCGGACGCGGGCGTACCGGCCGGTACGCCCGAGGCGCGACACCGGAGGGGACCACCATGGCCGACACCGTGCTCTACGAGGTGAGCGACGGACTCGCGACGATCACGCTGAACCGTCCCGAGGCGATGAACGCGCTGAACGTCGCGACCAAGGTCGCCCTTCGGGACGCGGTGCGGTCCGCGGCGGACGACGGCTCCGTACGCGCGATCCTGCTCACCGCCGCCGGGGACCGGGCGTTCTGCGTGGGGCAGGACCTCAAGGAGCACATCGGGCTGCTGGCCGCCGACCGGGAGACCGGCTCGGGCCGGACGATGAGCACGGTCCGGGAGCACTACAACCCGATCGTCCGGGCGTTGGCGGGTGCGCCCAAGCCGGTGGTGGCCGCGGTGAACGGCGTCGCGGCCGGGGCCGGCTTCGGATTCGCGCTGGCCGCGGACTACCGGATCGTGTCGGGCACCGCATCCTTCAACACGTCGTTCGCGGGTGTCGCGCTGACGGCCGATTCGGGCGTCTCCTGGACGCTGCCCCGCGTGGTCGGTCCCGGGCGCGCTGCCGACCTGCTGTTCTTCCCGCGGAGCATCGGCGCCCAGGAGGCGTTGGAGCTGGGCATCGCGAACCGGATCGTCCCCGCGGACGAGCTGCGGGCCGAGGCGGAGAAGGTGGCCGTGGCGCTCGCCGAGGGGCCGACGGTGGCGTACGCGGCGATCAAGGAGGCGGTGGCCTACGGGCTGACGCACTCCTTGGAGGAGACCCTGGAGAAGGAGGACGAGCTGCAGACACGGGCGGGCTCGTCCGACGACCACGCGATCGCGGTGGAGGCGTTCGTGAACAAGGAGAGGCCGAAGTACCTGGGCCGGTAGGTCTGCGACTGCCGTGGCCGTGCGCCGTCCCCGGTCGATCGACGGGAGTCAGCCGCCGCGGGCGGCGCAGTCCGCCAGGTGGTCGTTCACCAGGCCGCAGGCCTGCATCAGCGCGTACGCCGTGGTCGGGCCGACGAAGCGTATGCCGCGCTTCTTCAGGTCCCTGGAGAGCGCCGTCGACTCCTCGGTGACCGCGGGGACGTCGGCCAGGGTCGCCGGAGCCGGGCGGGACGCCCCGTCGGGGGCGTACGACCAGATCAGCTCGTCGAGCTCGCCCGGGGCCCACTCGGCCAGCACGCGCGCGTTGGCGAGCGTCGCCTCGATCTTGGCGCGGTTGCGGATGATGCCCGGGTCGGCGAGCAGACGCTCCTGGTCGGCGTCCGTGAACGCGGCCACCTTGGCGATCCGGAAGTCGGCGAAGGCGGCCCGGAAGCCCTCGCGGCGGCGAAGGATCGTGATCCAGGACAGGCCCGACTGGAACGCTTCCAGGCACAGCCGCTCGTACAGCGCGTCGTCGCCGTGGACCGGGCGGCCCCACTCCTCGTCGTGGTACGCCACGTAGTCCTCGGTGGACAGTGCCCAGGGGCAGCGCAGCACGCCGTCGGGCCCCGCGATGGCCGCACCGCTCACTGGGAGTCTCCTCCGGCCCGCTCGTCCCCTGCCGGTCCGGCGGCGCGGGTGCCGGCGAGCGCGGTCTCCAGGTCGGCGATACGGGCGTCCCGCTCGGCGATCTCGGCGCCGAGGCGGCCGAGCGCGTCGTCCACGTCTGCCATGCGGTAGCCCCGGACGGCGAGCGGGAAGCGCAGGGCCTCCACGTCGTCGCGGCCGACGGGGCGGTCCGGCGGGAGCGGGTCGTCGAACCGCTCGGGGGCCGCCTCCGGCAGCGGGGTGCTCTCGCCGCCTCCCACCACGGCCAGTGTCACCGCGGCGACCACGACCGCGAGCGCGACGACCAGGAACAAGAACATGAGCATCACTTAAGTCCCCACGCTCGGTGCCGGCGCGCTGCGCGCCGGCGCGGAAGTGCCGATGTCGAGTCTGTCTTTCTCTCTGGGTCAGATCGTGCCATGCGTCGCTGACAATTAAGGTCACAGGCGGCCGAGGAACGGGACGTACTGGGAGAGGTCACAGGGGATGCTCAGGCTGGGCAGGCGAGAATTCGGCGACCACGAGCCGGTGATCATGGCGATCGTGAACCGGACCCCGGACTCCTTCTACGACCGGGGGGCCACGTTCCGCGACGAGCCCGCCCTCGCGCGCGTGGAGCAGGCGGTGGCCGAGGGTGCCGCGATCATCGACATCGGCGGGGTGAAGGCCGGGCCGGGCGAGGAGGTCACGGCCGAGGAGGAGGCGCGGCGGACGGTCGGTTTCGTCGCGGAGGTGCGGCGGCGCTTCCCGGACGTCGTGATCAGTGTGGACACCTGGCGGCACGAGGTCGGCGAGGCCGTGTGCGAGGCGGGCGCCGATCTCCTGAACGACGCGTGGGGCGGGGTGGATCCACGGCTCGCGGAGGTGGCGGCGCGGTACCGGGTGGGGCTGGTGTGCACGCACGCCGGGGGCGCGCTGCCTCGGACACGGCCGCACCGGGTGACGTACGACGACGTCATGGCCGACATTCTGAAGGTGACGGTGGGGCTGGCGGAGCGGGCGGTGGCTCTCGGGGTGCCGCGCGAATCGGTCCTGATCGACCCCGGCCACGACTTCGGGAAGAACACGCGGCACAGCCTGGAGGCGACGCGGCGGCTGGACGAGATGGTCGCCACGGGGTGGCCGGTGCTGGTGTCGCTGTCCAACAAGGACTTCGTCGGGGAGACGCTGGACAAGCCGGTCAAGGAACGGGTGTTGGGGACGTTGGCGACGACGGCGGTGTCGGCGTGGCTGGGGGCGCAGGTGTACCGGGTGCATGAGGTCGCGGAGACGCGGCAGGTGCTGGACATGGTGGCGACGATCGCGGGCCACCGGCCGCCGGCGGTGGCCCGCCGGGGCCTGGCCTGACGGGAGTTTTCCTCGCCCCCGCCGCCCCTACCCGTCCCACCTCCAGGGGCTTCGCCCCTTCAACCCCACCAGGGGCTCCGCCCCCGGCCCCCGGCCGGGACCACGTCCCCTGCACCCCTCACGGGGCTCCGCCGCGGACCCCACTCGGGCTCCGACCCGCGGCCCCGGCGGGGAACTGGCGTCCCCTGGTCCCCCGGCGGGGCTCCGCCCCACCACCCCGCCGGAGCAGCGCCCCTGGTCCCCGGCCGGGGAGCTGCTTCCGGGGCTACGGCGAACCGTGGCTGCGCCCCTGAAGGGGCGCGGGAACTGCGCGACCAGCCACGGACGGGCCACAGCCGGTCACTCGCCCGAGCCATGCCCCGCGGGCTCGGGGGGCCGGGTGCGTGCCCGAGCCATGCCCGGTTTCGGGGACCGGGGGCGAAGCCCCCGAGGAGGGCACCCCCCGCGCCGGGTGCGTGCCCTGACCCCGATGACCCCACCGCCCCGGTTCAGGCTCAGCGCCTAGCGTCCCGCCTCCTTGGAGACCAGGGCCACCGCTTCCTCCACGTCGTCCGTGAGGTGGAACAGGAGCAGATCCTTGTCCGAGGCCTTGCCCTGCGCCACCAGGGTGTTCTTGAGCCAGTCCACCAGGCCGCCCCAGTACGACGTGCCGTACAGCACGATCGGGAAGCGGGTCACCTTCTGGGTCTGGACCAGGGTCAGGGCTTCGAACATTTCGTCCAGCGTGCCGAGGCCTCCCGGCAGGACCACGAACCCCTGCGCGTACTTGACGAACATCATCTTGCGGACGAAGAAGTAGCGGAAGTTCAGGCCGATGTCGACGTACGGGTTCAGCCCCTGCTCGAACGGCAGCTCGATACCGAGGCCGACCGAGATGCCCTTCGCCTCGCAGGCCCCCTTGTTCGCCGCCTCCATCGCGCCCGGGCCGCCACCGGTGATCACCGCCCAGCCCGCCTCCACCAGGCCGCGCCCGAGCCGTACGCCCGCGTCGTACTCCGGCGAGTCCACCGGCGTCCGCGCCGAGCCGAACACGCTGATCGCGGGTGGGAGTTCGGCCAGCGTGCCGAAACCCTCGATGAACTCCGACTGGATGCGCAGGACACGCCACGGGTCCGTGTGGACCCAGTCGGTGGGGGCGCGCTCGTCCAGCAGGCGCTGGTCCGTCGTGCTCCTCGTCACCTGGCCCCGTCTGCGCAGCACCGGACCGAGCCGCTGCTCATCCGGCGGAATCTTCTTCCCCTCGGGGTTGCCGGTAGGCATGTGCGCTCCCTCCGCTCGGGGGTGGTTCCACCCCAGCGTAGATCCGCGCGGGTTACGGAGGGGGGACGTGCGCATGTCCGGCTCGGACGACCGTCCCCCACGTCCGGCGGCAGGTCAGGACGTCAGCCAGGCCCGCAGGCGCTCCTCCGCCGTGAGGACCTTCGCCGTCTCCACCCGTTCGTCCCGCTTGTGCGCCAAGAGCGGGTTGCCGGGACCGTAGTTGACCGCCGGTACGCCGAGCGCGCTGAAGCGGGCGACGTCCGTCCAGCCGTACTTGGGCATCGGGGTGCCGCCGACCGCCTCGATGAACGCCGCCGCGGCCGGGTGCGACAGCCCCGGCAGGGCGCCGCCGCTGTGGTCGACCACCTCGAACTCCGCCACGCCGCAGTCCGCGAACACCTCACGGACGTGCGCGACCGCCTCCTCCTCGGTGCGGTCCGGCGCGTATCGGAAGTTGACCGTCACGACGCATTCGTCCGGGATCACGTTCCCGGCCACCCCGCCGGAGACGGCGACCGCGTTCAGGCCCTCCCGGTACTCCAGGCCGTCGATCACCGGATGGCGCGGTTCGTAGGCTGCCAGGCGGGCCAGGATCGGGGCCGCCGCGTGGATGGCGTTGGAGCCCATCCAGCCGCGCGCCGAGTGGGCCCGCTCACCCCTGGTCCTCAGCTGCACCCGCAGCGTGCCCTGGCAGCCGCCCTCGACCTGGCCGTCGGAGGGCTCGAGCAGCACCGCGAAGTCGCCCTCCAGCCAATCCGGGTGGGCCTCGGACACGTGCTTCAGACCGTTCAGGTGTGCGTCGACCTCTTCGTTGTCGTAGAAGACGAACGTCAGGTCCCGGTTGGGCTCGGGGACCGTCGCCGCGATACGGAGCTGGACGGCGACGCCCGACTTCATGTCGCAGGTGCCGCAGCCCCACAGCACGCCGCCCGCGTCCAGGCGGGAGGGCACGTTGTCCGCGATCGGGACCGTGTCGATGTGGCCCGCCAGGATGACGCGCTGCGGACGTCCCAGGTCCGTACGCGCCACCACGTTGTTCCCGTACCGGTCGACCGTCAGGTGCGGCAGGGCGCGCAGCGCCGCCTCGATGGCGTCCGCGAGGGGCTTCTCGGTGCCGCTCTCGGAGGGGAAGTCGACCAGCCGCGCGGTGAGCCGAGCGGCGTCCAGCGTGAGGTCAAGCGGGGTATCGGCCATGTCCTCGACCCTAGCGCGCCCGACCGTGCGGGCCTGTCACAGGAGTTGTCCACAGCGCCGGGCAACCCGCTGTTCACCTCCAGTACCTTGTACGGCGTGTCAGAGCCGTCCCCTCCTTCCGTGCGACGTGGCCGCCTCCTCCGTTTCGGGGCGGCCTTCGTGGTCCTGCTCGCCGTCGCGGGCTATCTCGTCGTCCAGTACCTCACCGGTTCGGCGGCGCCGAGATGCCGGGTCGTCTCCGGAAAGGACGACGGCGCCTCGTACGAGTTCACTCCGGAGCAGGCGGTGAACGCGGCGACGATCGCCGCCATCGGCACCACTCGCGGCATGCCGGAGCGCGCGGTGACCATCGCGCTCGCGACCGCCCTGCAGGAGTCGGGCCTGCGCAACATAGAGCACGGCGACCGGGATTCGCTCGGCCTGTTCCAGCAGCGCCCGTCGCAGGGCTGGGGGACCGAGAAGCAGATCATGGACCCGACGTACGCGGCGGGCGTGTTCTACGAGCACCTGGCCAAGGTGCCGGACTACACGGGTCTTCCGCTGACGGTCGCCGCGCAGCGGGTGCAGCGCAGCGGCTATCCGGAGGCGTACGCGAAGCACGAGCCGGACGCCATGCTGCTAGCCGCCGCCCTGACCGGCCGCGCGGCGGGCACGCTGACCTGCCAGGGGCGCCCCGCGCCGACGGCGACCGGGGGCCCCGACGCGGTGCGGGCCGCGCTGGTACGGGACTTCGGGCGCGACGTGCTCCAGACGGCCGGCGCGGAGGTGGTCCCCCGGCGCCGGTCGCCGTCCCCCACGGCCACGCCGACGCGGGCCGCCGACGACACGGTGACGATTCCGGTGCCCAAGAGGTCCACCGCTTCGGGGACCGTCTGGGAGCGCGGCTGGGAGCTGGCGCACTGGGCGGTGGCCAACTCCACTGCGCTGCACATCTCACGCGTCTCCTTCGCGGGCCGCGAGTGGTCGCGCGGAGGCTTCGCCGGCGAGTGGCGTACGACCGGCTCCGGCGACGGGAAGGCGTCGGCCACCGAAGTCCGCATCGTCACCGTGGGGTAGCCCGGGCAGCAGTACGAGTTCTCACTCCTGCGGGTAATGCGCGGCGCGCCTCGTCGACGGGGCGCGCACTTTTTTGCGGGGCCTTCGGCGTATGCGCCGAGCCCCTTGCGAACAAAGGGCTGTAAGGATTCGGCAGGCTTTCCGACCGGTTGCCGTTTGCCCGATTTCATCCCCACCTGATAATGCGACGCATTGCCAACTCTTTACATTGGCCCACCGCAACCTTCGCGGGCTTCGAGCGGTAGTCACTGCGTCCGAGCCCGGAACGATGAACAGCCGAATCGGCCGAACTCCCGGGCGCAGTCGAACACTTCACCGTTCTCTCCCGTCTAAGGAGCATCATGTCCCTCCCCCTGACCCACCGGATCGCCCGTGCCGCGCTGCTGATCGCGGCGGGAGCGGCGCCCGTGGTCGGTGCGGCCGGCTCCGCCAGCGCGGCGACGACCGATCTGCCGGCCACCCCGAACCTCGGTGGGCTGACCGCCCTGGACACCGCGCAGGTCGGCACCACCGTCGACGGCGCGGCCCAGAAGGCCGACAGTGCGGCGCAGCAGGTCACCGGGGTCGCGGGTGACACCGGCAGCCACGCGGTCAAGGCCGGAAGCCAGGCGGCCCGGAAGGCGGTGCCGGCGGTGAGCCGGACCGGCGGGAAGGTCGTCGGGACGGCGGCGCCGGTCGCGCAGAAGGTGGCCGGGGACGCGGCGGGGCAGGCCGGCGGGCTGCTCGGGGGCGCGACCAAGGGCGGGCTGCCGAAGGGGCTGCCGCTGGGCGGCTGACACCGGGTTCTTTGCGCGGAGGGTCCGGGGAAGCTTCCCCGGACCCCCCGTCTGTTGCAGCTGGGCTTGGCTGGACCGTGCCCGGTGGTGTGGGCTGTGCCCACCCTCCCCCAAGCTCTCGGCTTCGCTCGAGCAGGGGTGACCCCCATATCCCCAGCGGAACGACTGCCCACAGCGGTAGCGGCAGCGGCGCCTCTAGCCGAGGCGCTCCACCGCTGCTGCCACCCTCTCGTCCGTCGCCGTCAAGGCCACCCGTACGAACTTTCCGCCCGCCTCGCCGTAGAAGTCGCCCGGTGCCACCAGGATGCCCAGGTCGGCCAGGTGGGCCACCGTCTGCCAGCAGGACTCCTCGCGGGTCGCCCACAGATACAGGCTCGCCTCGCTGTGCTCGATCCGGAAGCCGTGCTTCAGGAGGGCGGCGCGCAGGGCCGTGCGCCGGGCCGCGTACCGCTCGCGCTGTTCGCGGACGTGCGTGTCGTCGCCCAGCGCGGCCACCACGGCGGCCTGTGTGGGCGCCGACGTCATCATGCCGCCGTGCTTGCGGATCTCCAGGAGCGGGCCGAGGACCGCGGGGTCACCAGCGAGGAAGGCAGCGCGGTAGCCCGCCAGGTTCGAGCGCTTGGAGAGGGAGTGGACCGACACGATGCCGTCGTACGAGCCGCCGTTCACATCCGGGTGGAGGACCGAGACGGGATCGGACTCCCAGCCCAGCTCGATGTAGCACTCGTCGGAGAACAGCAGTACGCCGTGCTCGCGGGCCCAGGCGACGATCCTCGTCAGTTCCTCCTTGCCCAGCACCTTGCCCGTCGGGTTCGACGGGGAGTTGAGCCAGAGGAGCTCGAGGTCCCTCGGGTCCAGCTCCGTCGGGTCGTCGTAGGCCACGTGGTCCGCGCGGGCCAGGCGCGCGCCGACCTCGTATGTCGGGTAGGCCAGGCGCGGGTAGGCGACCTTGTCGCCGGGGCCGAGCCCGAGCTGGGTCGGGAGCCAGGCGACGAGCTCCTTGGAGCCGACGATCGGCAGTACGTGCCGGTGGGTGACGTCGCGGGCGCCGAGGCGGCGCTCCACCCAGCCCGTGATCGCGTCCCGCAGCTCGGGCGTGCCCCAGACGGTCGGGTAGCCCGGGGAGTCCGCCGCCGCGACCAGCGCCTTCTGGATCAGCCCGGGCACCGGGTCGACCGGGGTGCCGACGGACAGGTCGACGATCCCGTCCGGGTACGCGGCGGCCGTCTTCTTGTACGGCTCCAGCTTGTCCCAGGGGAAGATCGGAAGGCGGTCGCGAAGCGACTCCTTGGCAGCGTGGTGGCTGGAGACGGGAGGGCGGTCGGAGACTGCGGACACGGGGATCGGCTCACTTTCTGCTACGACGGGCGCCCCCGTACGAGCGTAGGGGCTCCCCGACACCTCGGTCCCGTCCGGTGCGGGCAGGCACCGTGA
Source organism: Streptomyces sp. NPDC051104 (assembly GCF_040682835.1). NCBI lineage: Bacteria > Bacillati > Actinomycetota > Actinomycetes > Kitasatosporales > Streptomycetaceae > Streptomyces > Streptomyces sp. NPDC051104. The sequence continues at coordinate 329,062 of NZ_JBFBBS010000001.1, forward strand.
CGGGACCGAGGCGGCACGGTTGTGCAGACCGCTTACTGATTCGCCGCTTACTGATTCATCGGGGGCAGCGCCGCGATGAAGGGGTGGTCGCGCTCGATCAGCCCCAGCTTGCTGGCGCCACCGGGCGAGCCGAGCTCGTCGAAGAACTCGACGTTCGCCTTGTAGTAGTCCTTCCACTCCTCGGGAGTGTCGTCCTCGTAGAAGATCGCCTCGACCGGGCAGACCGGTTCACAGGCCCCACAGTCGACGCATTCGTCCGGGTGGATGTACAAGGACCGCTGGCCCTCGTAGATGCAGTCGACCGGGCACTCCTCGATGCACGCCTTGTCCTTGACGTCGACACAAGGCTCTGCGATGACGTAGGTCACGCTGTCGTTCCTCCTCGATAGGGCGCTGGCGGGCCTCCTCAGGCTCCGCCGCCTGGCGCGCGGGAGCGCGGCGTCGTCGATGCCCGCACCTAGTATCTCCGTTCCGGGGCACGATCCGAACAGGAGGGGTGAACTGACCTGTGGAAATCTCTGCGGGCGGACGGCTCGAGATCCGCATCACCGCTGCTGACGTGGGAAAACGCGTCTCCGTACGGCGGTGGGACGAACATGTCGCCGAGGGTGAGAAGTTCACCGACACGGTCGGAGTTCTCACATCATGGGATCAAGGTGTGCTGCTGATCACACGGCGGGACGGTCAAAGCGTCCGGATCGCGGAATCGTCGCTGGTCGCGGGCAGGGTCGTCCCCGCCGCTCCGGCGCGTCGCAGGGGTCCCGCGGCGTCCTACGAGGAGCTCGTGCGGATCGCCTCCCGGGCCTGGCAGCCGGTGGAGCGGGAGCAGCTCGGTGAGTGGGAGCTGCGCGCGGCCGCCGGGTTCACGCGGCGGGCCAACTCGGCGCTGCCCCTCGGCGACCCCGGGCTGCCGCTGGACGAGGCACTGACGGCCGTACGGCGCTGGTACACGGACCGTGGCCTGCCCGCCTACATACAGGTCGCGACGGGAGCGGAGGGCACGCAGGAGCTGCTGTGCGCGGAGCTCGAAGCGCGCGGCTGGACGCGGGAGGTGACCGCCGAGCTGTGGACCGGCTCCCTGGCGCCCCTCGCGGACCGCGAGGCGCCCGGGGTCGAGCTGTCCCGCACGGCCGACGAGGCGTGGCTCGCCCGCTACCAGCGCAAGGGGCTGAGCGAGGTGGCCCTGAAAGTGCTGGGATGCGGGTCCCCCCGCTCGAGCGAAGCCGAGAGTGGGGGAGGCCCCTCGGTGTGGTTCGCGACGGTGCCGGGGGCTCAGGGTGCCCCTCCTGCGGCGATCGGGCGGTGCGTGGTGGACGGGCGGTGGGCCGGTTTCGCGGCGGTCGAGGTCGACCCGGAGCAGCGCCGGCGGGGTCTGGCCACCGCCGTGATGGCGGCGCTGGCCCGGCAGGCCCTGGACGAGGGCGCCTCGGCGGCCTGGCTGCAGGTGGAGACGGACAACGAGGGCGCGCGGGCCCTGTACGCGGGACTGGGTTTCGGGGCGCATCATGCATATCACCACTACCGGGAGCCGGAGGGCTCCCGCGGACCGGTGGCGTGAGAGGGTTCGAGGTTGTGATGCGTGGCCCCCGTCCCCCGGAGCCGGAGCGGGCCGCCGAGGTGCGGCGGCGGTTCGGCGAGGAGGCGCGGTCCGAGCGGCCCGATCTCGTGACGCTGTGCCTGCTCGTGGGCGCGGCGGCGGACGGGGAGCTGGACGAGGCCGGGATCGACGCCGCCCAGATCGAGCTGGACCGGCTGGCGGGGCTGGTGCCGTTCCGGCCGGACGGGCCGCGGGCCTGGGCCGAGGCGCTGGCGGACGTCCTCGGGGGCCGCTGCGGGTTCCGCGGTTCTGCCGCGGACTACGAGCGCCTGGAGTCCTCGTTGCTGCACGCGGTGCTGCGGCGGCGGCGCGGGCTGCCGATCCTGCTGTCGGTGGTGTGGATCGAGGTGGCGCGGCGGGCGGGGGCGCCGGTGTACGGGGTCGCACTGCCCGGGCACTTCGTCGTGGGGTTCGGGCCGCCGGACGAGCAGGTGCTGGCCGATCCGTTCGACGGCGGCCGGGTGCTGACCGGGGGTGACGCCGAGATGCTGGTCGCCGGCGCCACGGGGGCGCCGCTCGATCCTTCGATGCTCACCGCTGCCGATCCGCTGGATGTCGTACTGCGGGTGTTGAACAACATCCGGGCGTGGGCGGCGGCTCGCCCCGAGCGGTCGGATGTCGCCCTGTGGGCGGTGGAGTTGTCGTTGCTGGTGCCGTCGCATCCGGCGCGGTTGCGGTACGAGCACGCGCAGCTTCTGGTGCAGCGGGGGGAGTTCTTGCGGGGGGCCGCGGAGTTGGACGCGTATGCCGAGATCGTCTCTGCCGTTGACGACGCGGCTGCGGAGCGGGTGCGGGGGCAGGCTCGGGCTGCGCGGGCCATGCTCAACTGAGGTCCGCCCACGCGCCATAGGTGGCTGTGTCATCGCGCGTGTGCGGGCAGGGCGTGGCTTGTCGCGCAGTGCCCCGCGCCCCTGTCAGGGCGCTACAGCCACCCCTTCTCACGAGCCATCCGTACGGCCTCCGCCCTGTTCCGTACCGCCAGTTTCTGTATGGCGGTGGACAGGTAGTTCCGGACCGTCCCCTGGGACAGGTGCAGCGTCGCCGCCAGTTCCGCGTTGGTCGCGCCGTTCGCCGCCGCGCGCAGGACCTCGCGTTCGCGCTCCGTCAGCGGGTTGGCGCCGTCGGCCAGGGCGGCCGCCGCGAGCGTCGGGTCGATGACCCGTTCCCCTGCGAGCACCTTCCGTACCGCCTCGGCGAGTTGGGCGGCGGGGGCGTCCTTCACCAGGAACGCGGCGGCGCCCGCCTCCATCGCGGAGCGCAGATAGCCGGGGCGGCCGAAGGTCGTCAGCACGACCACCTTCAGCGTCGGCAGCTCGCGCTGAAGCTGGGCCGCCGCCTCGATCCCGGTGGCGCCGGGCATCTCGATGTCCAGCAGCGCCACGTCCACCTCATGAGCGCGCGCCGCCGCCAGCACCTCGTCACCGCGGGCGACCTGGGCGACGACCTCGATGTCCTCCTCCAGGCCCAGCAGCGCGGCCAGCGCCTCGCGGACCATCGACTGGTCCTCGGCGAGCAGGACCTTGACCGTACGGCTCATGCCCCGGATCCTACGTGGGCCACGGCGCCCACGGGCACGCGTGCGACCAGCCGGAAACCATGCCGGACGCGCCCCGCCTCCAGCGTGCCGCCGACCTTCTCCAGACGCTCGGTCAGACCCGTCAGACCGTTGCCCGGGCCGTTGCCCGCCCCTCCCGATCCATCGTCCTCGACGGAGAGTTCCAGCATCGGCCCGTCGAGGGTCTGCCGTTGCAGCACCTCCACCGCGCAGCGGCCGGCGCCGCTGTGCCGCACGACATTGGTGACCGCCTCGCGCAGCGCCCAGGCGAGGACGGACTCGCTCTCCTCCGCGACCCCGGTGAGGTCGGGTTCCGCGGGTATGTCCGCCGTGACTCCGGCCGCCGTGAGGGCGACCTGCGCGCCCGCGAGTTCCGCGGACAGGCGCGGGCGCCGGTAGCCGGTGACCGCCTCACGCACGTCGACGAGGGCCTGACGGCTGACCCGTTCGATGTCGGCCACCTGCTGGGCCGCCTTCTCGGGGCGGTCGGGGAGCATGCGGCCGGCCAGCTCGCTCTTCAGCGTGATCAGGGAGAGAGAGTGGCCGAGCAGGTCGTGCAGATCGCGGGCCAGGCGCAGCCGCTCCTCATTGGCGGCGAGCTGGGCGACGGTGGCGCGGGCCTTGCGCAGCTCGATCGTCGTGCGTACGAGCTGGCCGACGCCCGTCATCGCGTATCCGATGAGCACCACCAGGAGCAGGAGGTCCTCGACCGTGTCCATCGCGCCGCCCTGGAAACCGACCAGGGCCATCACGGCGGCCGTCGCGGGGATCGCCCAGTACGCGGCGCGCAGCGGGAGCGTCGCTCCGCAGGCCACCGAGACGTACACGAACAGTCCCAGCCAGTGCTCGGCGCCGAGCGTGAGGTTCAGCAGCGTGGCGATCCCCGCGAGGGCGACGAGTATCCCGATGACGAACCGCCGGCTGTACGGCCTGCCGATGTTCCGGAAGACCAGCGACAGATAGACCGCGACGAAGGCCGCGAGGCCCAGCCAGCCGGCCACGGTGACGCCGGTGGTGTGGCGGCCGGACGCGAGGTCCCGGGCCGGCGAGCTCAGGAACACCAGCCACACGCCGATCCACAGCGTCTTGCGCAGCAGCTCCTTCCGGTTGCGGGGCGGCTGACCCATGCGCATCAGCCGCTCCGCCCGGACCTCGTCCGACGCCTGGTCTTCCGTCATGGCACTCACGCCTTCAGCGTGTCCTTCCGGTACAGCCAGGCCGCGCCGCCCGCGAAGAGGGCGAAGAAGGCGACCAGGATCGTGATGTCCCCGGCGTGCGGGGCCTGGCTCTGTTCGATGGCCTGTCCGAGGGCAGCGTACGCGTGGGTGGGCAGCCACTTGGCGATGTCCTGCAGCCACTGCGGGAAGGTCGTCGACGGCATCCACAGGCCGCCCAGAATCGACAGCCCGAAGTAGGTGATCATCGTGATGGGGCGGACCGCGTCACCGCTGGCGAGGTAGCCGAGGGCGACGCCGAGCGCGGCGAAGACGAGGCTGCCGGCCCAGATCGCCCCGGTGAGGGCGAGCCACTGCCAGGCGTCCAGGCGGACGTGTTTCACGGCCGCGGCGACCGCGAACACGACGACGATGGACGGCAGGCTGACGACGGCGGCACTGGCCGTCTTGGCGAGGACGTAGCCGCGCCCGGGCAGGGTGGTCAGCCGCAGTTGCCGTACCCAGCCGCTCTCCCTCTCCTTCGCGATGCGCTCGCTGTTGCCCATCAGGACGGCGGTCAGGGCGCCGAAGGAGGCCATGGAGACCATCATGTAGGTCGGGACGGTCAGGCCGCTGCCGTCGACCTTGGTCGTGCTGTCCGCCTTGCCCGCGACGAGCAGGAAGATGGCCGAGGGGTAGATCACCGAGAAGAACAGGAACTTGCGGTTGCGCAGGGCGCGGGTGAGTTCCAGCCTGATGAGCGAGATCATGACTGCTTGGCCTCCTCGGCCTCGGTGATGGCGACGAACGCCTGCTCGAGCCCGAGCCCGGCGACTTCGAGGTTGCGGGGGTAGACGCCGAGCCCGTACAGCGCGTGGACGGTCGCGTCGGCGTCGGAGGACTGAATGCGTACGGTCTGCCCGGAAACGTCTATCGCGGTCAGGAACGGCAGCGCGCGCAGCGGGGCCTCGTCGATCGGGCCCTCAAGGTCGAAACGGACGCGGCGGGCGCCGGCCTTGGCCTTGATCTCGGCGGCGGTGCCGTCGGCGAGGAGCCGCCCGCGGTGCAGCACCAACACGCGGTCGGCGATCGCGTCGGCCTCTTCCAGGTAGTGGGTGGCGAACAGGACCGTGCGTCCCTGGTCCGCCTGCTCCCGCATGGTGGCCCAGAAGGCCTGGCGGGCGGAGACGTCCATGCCGGTGGTCGGCTCGTCGAGGACGATCAGGTCGCTGTCGCCCGCGGTGGCGAGGGCGAAGCGGACGCGCTGGGCCTGGCCGCCGGAGAGCTTGTTGACCTTGCGGTCGGCGATCTGCGCGATGCCCGCGCGGGCGAGCACGTCGGTGACCTTGTACGGCCTCGGGTGCAGGTCACAGCCGAGCTTGACCAGTTCGGCGACGGTCACCTCGTCCATCAGGCCGCCGCTCTGCAGCATGGCGCCCACGCGCCCGGCGACGATGGCCTCGCGCGGGCTGGTCCCGAACACGCGCACGGAGCCGTTGTCGGCCGGCTTGAGCCCGAGGAGCAGGTCGAGGGTGGTCGACTTGCCCGCGCCGTTGGGCCCCAGCAGGGCCACGGTCTCCCCCGGGTGCAGCTCGAGCGACAAGCCGTCCACGGCCCGTACGTCCCTGTAGGCCTTGGTCACCTGATCGAACCCGACCACCACGTCGGTGGCCGACACTGTCGTCGTCATGGACCCATCGTCCCGGGGCCGGGGGCGTGCACGGCAGTGCCAGGTGTCGTCACTCCGGCATGACAGATGTCATGTCTGCGGCACGGCAGGGGGGGCGCCCGGTCGTCACCGGGCGCCCCCCCTGTGCGGTGCCCTCAGCTCGGGTTCGTGTTGATGACCGCGACCCGGTTGGTCTTGCTCAGCAGCGCCTGGCGCAGGGCGACGTAGACGTCCTGGGGTGTCACGGGCGTCTTCTGGCCGTTGGCCCGGGTGATGAGCACACCGTCGAACGCCTGGCCGTAGAGCGCCTTCAGGGCAGTCAGGTCGGGCTTGTCGACCAGCTTGCCGTTGACAGCCGTCACCCTCAGGAACTTCCACAGCGACTTCTGCGGACTCATCAGCACCGAGTGCGCCGCGTCCGTCCGCACCGTCACGGGAGCCGCCATCGCCGGCTCCGCGAACTCCTTCATCTCCCGGTCGACCTCGGCGTTCGTGACCGCCGGCTGCCGGCTCGTGGTGGCCACCCGCACGGGCGTGCCGGAGCCGGTCTCCACCTGAGTGCGGTACGCCTCCTCGACGGCCGCGACGGACGCGGGCACGTCGATTCCCTTGCCCGCCTTGCCGTACACGGCAACCGCCCGGCCGGACTCGAACTTGATCGTGCCCTCGACCATCGACCCGGATCCGCCCGCGACGCGCTGCAGGGCGGCCTGCAGCTTCTCCTCGTCGACGGGCATGACGGGCTGGACCACTCGGTGCTGCCCGAACAGCGAGCCGATCACCGACACCGGGTTGTAGTCGCTCGTCGCGGCGGCGGCGACGGTGGTCTTGCTGTCGAACTGGAGGCCCGCCTGGTCCGGCCTGAGGGGAACCGCCTTGCCGTCGACCGACAGCTGCAGGGGTTTGTCGGTTCGGCTGCCCAGCACGGCGTCGAGCTTCTCGACCGCCTCGTCCCGGGTGCCGCCGCCGATGTCGACGCCGAGCACAGTGGTGCCCTTGGGCACGTCGGAGTGGTTCATGAGCAGTCCGGCGCCGTAGGCGACACCGGCGACGAGGACCACGCCGCCGCCAAGGAGGACCAGCTTGCTGCGGCCCTTCTTCTTGGCCGGCTTCGCGGCGCCGGTGTTCTGCTGCTTGGGCGCGTCGGGCAGCCTCGGGGGCGTGTGCGGCGCCGGAGCCTCCGACGGGGAGCCCGGGCCGAACGGGCCGCTGCGGTCGCCCGACGGGACGACGGGGATGCCGCTGGTGACGGTGTGCCCGGAGACGTTGCTGCCGGGGCCGCCGAAGCCCTGGGGGCCCGGTTCGGGGGCGGGCTTCTGCGGGGTGAGGATCGCGGTGTCGTCACTGAGCCCGCCGCCGGGATGGCCCTGGCCCGCCGCGGCTCCGGGCACGCCGGGCGCGCTGGGCGCTCCGGGGCCTCCCGGGCCGAGCGGTCCGCCGTAGGTGCTCTGGATGCCGGGCGCCAGGAGGCCCGGGCCGCCGGGGCCCGTACCGGGAGCGGTCAGTCCGGGGCCGCCGGGGCCCGAGGCGACCGTGCTGTCTCCGGTGACCGGGCCGCTGGTCGGGCCGGAGGGGCCGCGCCGGCCCGGCTCCGAGAAGTACGGAAGGTCGTCGCGGCGGGGTTCGGCGCTCTCCTCGGCGCCGATCACCGGGAAGGAGGCCGTGCTGGCCGCCACCGCGTCGGACACGTCGAAGGAGCCGGTGCCGCCGCCGTGCCCCGGCGCGACGGGTCCGGCGCCGGTGGCACCCGGGAGCCCCGCGCCGTTCGTACCGCCCGGGCGTGCGCCGAAGGAGCCCGTGCCGCCCGCGCCCTCTCCGGGCCGTGCGCCCGGCGCACCGGAAGCGCCGGGACGCGCGCCACCCGCGCCGTTCGGCCCCGGACCACTTGGCCGCGTGCCGCCCGCGCCGGGACCGCTCGACGCACCGGGGCCACCGAAGGCCCCGTTGCTGCCCCGCGCACCCGTACCGCCACCAGCGCCCTCGCCCGGCGCCCCCACGCCCGACGCGCCGCTCGCGCCTTGTGTGCCCGAAGCCCCGGGCAGCCGCGCGCCGTTGGTCGACCCACTGCCCGGAGCGCCCTTGACCGCCGCGGGCTTGCGCGGCGCGAACCAGTCGCTCGTCGCCGTCTTCTCCTCGGACTGCGCGGCGGGCTCGGCGGGCGGGTCGAAGGTGCTGAGCGCGCTCACGGAGCTCGTCGCCCGTGTGTCGGAGCCCGCTTCGTCCGTCGCGCTGTCGGCGTCCGCGACGGGGGTGCGCACGACGACCGGCGGAATGGGCCGGGATCCGGGGATGTTGATCCGGATGCGGGTCGTCAGCGTGGTCTCGGTCTTGCGTTCGTCCGACGGCGAGGCCGAACGGCTCGTGTCGACACCGTCCTCGGCAGCCAGGGGGGTGCCGTACGGCGGCGTCCCCGACGGGTACGCGGCTGGGCCACGCCCGTTGGGCCCGGCGGACGAGCTGTCAGTTTCACGACTCAAGGCAGGTTCTCCCGGTTGGCTCCACCGCCTGTTTCGACCTCAACAGGTGGGGGTCCCCCCTGCTCGAGCGAAGCCGAGAGCGTGGGGGAGGCTCGGCGGCGCGCACCACCATACTGGCCGCCTGCGCCACGTAGACCGCGCCCGCGAGGGAAACCCGCACGGGACCCCCACGTCCGCACCGCGTTTTCCGGGGGACATCCCATGACTCGCAGCGACGAAGTGGTACGTCACTTGCCAAGTCGGGCGCCGGGGCGACCGGGTTGCCGCCCGTGGGCAAGGGTGGCGCACATCACAGCGACGGCCATTCCGCCGAGCAGGAACAGGTACGAGCCGATGCCCGCTCCGAACAGGAAGTCGCCCTCGGGGCGGCTGGCGGTGAGCAGCACGACGGCGACCATCCACCCGGCGGCGGGCGCGAGAGCCCCCGCGCGGGCCCCGGTGGCCTGGGCGCCGCCCAGGAAGAGTCCGGCCGCGCCCGCGAGCGCGAGAAACAGTCCGCCGGGGAACCATGCGGCCTGCACCAGACCGCCCGCCACGCCGACGCCCGCGCCGAGCACCAGCAGCCCGAGGTAGGCGGCCGTCCGGCCGGCCGAGGGCAGGCTCAGGGGCTGTGCGAGTGCGTTCGACTGTTTGCTCGACGCCGTCATGGGGCCACTCCTTGGAACAGATCCGTTTCACGGGCCTCGGTGTTCCCCCAGCCTCCGGCCGGGGGAACCCCCATCTCGCTTCGCTCGCCGCGTACCAACTGGTAGTACTCGGTGGTGAGGAGGGGCTGCGCGAGCGCGTTGGACAGCGCGAAGTACGGCTCGGCGACCTCGATCTGCGTGGCGTGGGCGCGCATCGCCGCGGCCTTCGCGGCGGCGAACGCCGCGCCGTCGATCTCGGTGGTGACCACGTGGTCGTCGACCATGCCGGGGACGTCGTCGATGCTCGCGGCCTTGGTGAAGGGCGTCTTGTCGAGGACCTCGCCGAGGCGGGCGAACGCGGCCCGGGCGACCGAGCGCGGCAGCCGGTTCCAGTAGATCTTGGTGATCCGCCAGGGCTCCCCGAGGTCCGGGCGGAAGCCGGGGTCGGCGGCCAGGTCGGCGGCGCGCATGGCGACGCGGTGGGCCTGGATGTGGTCGGGGTGGCCGTAGCCGCCGTCGGGGTCGTAGGTGACGAGGACCTGGGGGCGCACCTCCCGGACGACCGTCACGAGGTGGCCGGCCGCCTCGTCCAGGTCCGCGGACCAGAAGGAGCCCGGCCGGTGGTTCTGCTCGGCGCCCATCATCCCGGAGTCGCGGTAACGGCCCGGGCCGCCGAGGAAGCGGTGGTCGCCGACGCCGAGTTCGGCCATGGCGGCGGCCAGTTCACCGACGCGGTGCGGACCCAGCGCGTCGTCCCGGTCGGGCGCGAGGTGCGCGAGCTCCGGCGGGATGACCTCGCCCTCCTCGCCGAGGGTGCAGGTCACCAGCGTCACCCGGGCGCCCTCGGCCGCGTACTTGGCCATGGTCGCGCCGTTGTTGATCGACTCGTCGTCCGGGTGCGCGTGCACCAGGAGCAGACGCCGGTCGGGCAGATCCGTCATGGGACCACCCTACGAGTGCCTCGGCTCCCTGCCGTTGTCACCCCTGATGCTCGCCCTCGGCGCTCTCGTCCTTGTAACGCGGCAGGCCTTCGGTCGAGATGGTCCAGTCGGCGATGGTGACGTCCTCGCCGTAGACGAAGTCCTTGCGGGTGGCGTAGCGGGGGCCGTCCGGGGTGAGGTGGATGTCGGTGAGAACGGCACCGGTGCCGGTGCGGGGGTCGAACACCGCGTAGACCGGGATGCCCATCAGGGGGTAGTCGCGCATCTTGGTGACCCAGTCGTTGTCCGGGTTGGAGCGGGAGACGATTTCAACGGCGGCGATCAGGGTGCGGGGGTCGAAGGAACCGCCGCCCTCCATATCGGCCATGGCGATGACCATCACGTCAGGATGCCGCAGGATGGCTTCGGGCTCGTCTTCCACATCGGGCTCCCCCGTGTGGGCCACGAGCTCTTCCGGCATGACCTTCTCCAGGCGCTTCCGGAGATGCAGCGCGGTCAGCTCGTGCTGCTTCACGGGCGACATCATGTCGTGGACGAGTCCTTCCTTGGTGATCTCGAACTTGCCGGGGAGGGTGTCCTCCACGGACTGAACGAAGTCCCGCATGGCTCGATAGGCGTGGGAAGCACCCTGCCGCGCGTTGCCCTGTGCGATGGTCATGGCGCTCGCTCCTCGTCGTCTGTGCCCAGGGGCAAGGATCGTCGCTCTCATGCTAGGCGGCCTCCTGGGCGTCGCGGCGGCAGTCACGGCAGCGGCCGGGCTCGGGCGCGCGGAAGGCGCGGTCGCAGGCGTCGCAGGTCTGGAGCGGGTGCCGTACGGGCGGCGGAGCGGCCGGTTCGCGGAACGGGGGCGGGAGCGGCAGCTGCTCGGCGAGGCGGTGGGCCAGCAGGGCGGCGGGCCGATGGAGTCCCTCGGGTGGCAGGTCGGCGGTCAGCGCCCGTCGTACGGCGGCGGTGCTGACGTCGCGCTCCAGCCAGGCGGCGACGCCGGGGGCCAGGTGGGCCGTGTCACGGGCGGAGAGAAACAACCGCGAGTCGTGGCGGCGCAGGTCAGCGAGGAGGTCGGTGGCCGCCTGGAGGAGGGACGGGGCAGTGCAGGCGGGCTGCGGTACGGCGGGGAGGGGTTTGCGGGGGCGGGCAGGTGTGCGCCTGCCGGGTGCTGCTGCCGCGCGGGCGGCGGGGCGGTCGGGGCAGCTCGGTTTGTCGGCGTGACGTCGGGCCGCCGGCTGGTTGCAGGAGATGGTCCGGGTGACGATACGGCCGCCGGGGGTGCGTTCGCGCTCGCGACGTAGGTAGCCGTGCGTCTCCAGCTCGCGCAGCGCGGCGGCGATACGGGTGGCTCCCTCGGGGAAGCGGGCGGCGAGGCTCTTGATGTCGACGCGGGCGCCCTTCGGCAGTGACTGGATGTGGCAGCCCAGACCGATCGCGAGGAGGGAGAGGTCCGGGTGCTGGACCAGGTGATTGCCGATCACCGTGAAGCGGGTGGTATGGCGGATGTTGTCGTGGATCAGCCCGCCGCTGTGGTGGCCCCGGTTCGGGTGCTTGTTGCCCGCAGTGCGGGACTGGGCGCGCGCGGGCGCGCTAAAATTCTGGTTACCCATCGGGAAGTTGCCTCTTCCTCGGTGGTCAGGCCCTCGCACTGGGATTGCCCGTCCCGGCGGGGGCCGTCGCATGTCTGCGGTTGTGTCGCGCTGAGCGTAGGGCCGCGCGGGGCCGCGAAACGCAGCCGAATCAGGGATGTTCACCCTCCCGAGCGAGCGTGCGGCACGGGCGGGAGGGGTGGGGCTTGGTCGGGTCCTTTCCCCTGGTCCTTTGTTTTTCAGCCGCTGGTGTCACCGGAGCCCATGGGGACGGGTCACGGTGCCGGTGGGCGCTTACCGTGATGAGTGATCAGACAATCGCTTACGGTGACTGCCCGGCGGCAGGACGTACGAGGGAGGGGCGCGCGCTGATGACGGTCGACGCGGACGCGGGGCGGCTCAAGAGCGAGACGGATGAGCCCAGTTGGGAGGTGGATCCGGACGACGAGTGGGGTGTCGCGGTCATCGCGACCGTCGGGCGGCAGCTGAAGCTACGCCGGGAGGCGGTGGGGATGAAGGCCTGCGAGTTCGGCAGGGCCGTCGGCTACGGGGAGGACATGGTCTACAAGATCGAGAGCGGCAAGCGGATTCCCCGGCCCGAGTATCTGGACAAGGCCGACGGGGTGTTGAGCGCGGGTGGGCTGCTCTCTGCGATGAAGGAGGACGTGGAGAAAGTCCGGTACCCGAAGAAGGTGCGGGAACTGGCCGAGCTGGAAGCGAAGGCAGTAGAGATGGGCGTCTACGTCGGGCTCAGCATCCATGGCCTGTTGCAGACGCCGGAGCACGCACGGGCCTTGTTCGAGGTGTCCCAGTCGGCGTACTCGGAAGCCGAGTCGGAACGCCTGGTGGCCGCACGCATGGGCCGCAAGTCGATCTTCGACCGGGATCCGGCGCCGATGCTCAGTTTCGCCCAGGAAGAGGTGACGCTGCGCCGAAAGGTCGGAGGCGCAATGGTGTGGCGTCAGCAACTCGAACATCTGCTGGAAGTGGCTGGGTTACGCCATGTCGCGCTTCAGGTGATGCCGACGGACTCCGGTGCCCATCCCGGGTTGAGCGGCAAGGTCGAGGTGCTGAAGTTCGAGGACGGGACGGCGGTAGGCCGCTCCGACGGAGCGTTCAACGGTCGCCCGACTTCTGATCTCAAGCAGCTCCGCATCCTTGAGCTGCGATACAGCACCATCCGGACGCAGGCTCTTTCCCCACGGGAGTCGCTGGCCCTCATCGAGCAACTGCTGGGAGAAGCATGATCCGCGAGACCGCCGTCAGCGACACCTGCGAACTGACGTGGTTCAAGAGCAGCTACAGCGACGGTCCCGAAGGCGACTCCTGCGTCGAGATCGCCATAGCACCCCGCGCTGTCCACGTCCGTGACTCCAAGCACGTCCCGGGCCCCCGGCTCACGCTGCCCCCGGAGGCCTGGACCCGCTTCGTGGCGTACGCGTCCGAAGGCTGACGACCTCCCCGGCGCACTCGGGCGCGGTCCGGCCTCTGCCCGGACCCGCCCGGTGGGCAGCCATGGTGGCGGCTGGACGCCGTCGACGCCGAACCAGCGGCACCGCTCGGGTCAGAACTTGATGCTGCCGATCATCCCCGCGATGTTCGTGGTCAGCTCGCTGATCGTGGGTGCGACCGTGGAGGAGGCGAGGTAGAAGCCGAGGAGCATGCACACGATCGCGTGGCCCGCCTTCAGCCCGGACTTCTTGATCAGAAGGAAGACGACGATCGCCAGCAGCACCACCGCCGAAATCGAGAGTGCCACGGCGGCTCACCTCCAAAGATCCCAGGACGCGGGGGGTTCGGACTATGGGGGCAGACAAATCCACGCAGATAAATCCACGCAGCAGGCAGCACGTTCATACCCACTATGCGCTAGTGATCATAACTATCCGTACGTGCGCATCGATCGGCGCACGGCCGCACAAGGGGGCGCATGGCCAATATGGTCGGGGCATGACCACCGAGCCTGCTTCCTTCCCCCGACGGCACGCGCGGACCCAGCGGTTCACGCTCGGCGCGCCGCGTGCGTTCACCGTCGCGCCCGACGGTTCCCGTGTCGTGTTCCTGCGGTCCACCTCCGGCACGGACCGCGCGCACCAGTTGTGGGTCCTCGACCTGGCGGACGGCAAGGAGCGCGCCGCGGCCGACCCGGGCGTGCTCCTCGGGGGCGCCGCCGAGCAGTTGCCGCCCGAGGAGCGCGCCCGTCGGGAGCGCAGCCGCGAGGGCGGCGCCGGCATCGTCGGCTACGCCACCGACGCGGCCGTGGAGTTGGCGTCTTTCGCCTTGTCAGGGCGGCTTTTCACAGCGGAGCTGCGCGCGGGCACGGCCCGCCAACTGCCCGTGGCCGGGCCGGTGATCGACCCGCGCCCGGCCCCCGACGGACGGCACATCGCCTACGTGCGCGGGGGCGCGCTGCGCGTGGTCGGCGCGGAGGGCGACGGCGACCGGGCGATCGCGGAGCCGGAGTCGGAGTCGGTGTCGTACGGCCTGGCCGAGTTCATCGCGGCCGAGGAGATGGGCCGTTCGCGGGGTTTCTGGTGGTCGCCGGAGTCCGACCGGCTGCTCGTGTCGCGCGTGGACGACACGCCGGTGCGGCGGTGGTGGATCTCCGATCCGGCGCGTCCGGACCAGGAGCCGCAGCGGGTTCCGTACCCGGCTGCGGGCACCGACAACGCGGACGTACGGCTGTTCGTGGTGGGCCTCGACGGGGCGCGCACGGAAGTCGTCTGGGACCGGGCGCGCTACCCGTATCTGGCGCGAGTGCACTGGTCAGCGGCAGGGGCACCTTTGATTCTGGTGCAGGCGCGAGACCAGCGCAGCCAGCTGTACCTGGCGGTGGACCCGGACACCGGGGCGACCCGGATGGTGCACGCGGACGAAGATCCATATTGGCTGGAACTTTTCGCCGGTGTGCCGTGCTGGAGCCCCTCCGGGCAGTTGGTCCGGGTCGCCGACGAGGGCGGCGCGCGCGTGCTCGCCGTGGGGGAACGGCCGTTGACGGGACCGCAGTTGCACCTGCGGGCGGTGCTCGACGTCGCGGACGCGGATGTGCTGGTGGCCGCGTCGGCGGGCGAGGCCGCGACGGACCCGGAGATCGGCGAGGTCCATGTCTACCGCGTGAACGAACTCGGCGTGGAGCGCGTGTCGCAGGAGCCCGGTGTGCACTCGGCGGTGCGCGCGGGGGCCGTGACCGTGCTCGTCTCCTCGGTCCTCGACCGCCCCGGCGCCCAGGTGCAGGTGCTGCGCGACGGCAAGCGTCTGGCCACCGTGGCGTCGTATGCGGAACGCCCCGGTCTGTCCCCGCGCGTGCGACTGGCACTGGGGGGCGCACGCCGAATCCCATGCGCCGTGCTTATGCCTACGGACTACTCCGGTGACGCCTCCCTCCCCGTCCTCATGGACCCCTACGGCGGCCCGCACGGACAGCGCGTGGTGGCCGCGCACAATCCGCACCTGACCTCGCAGTGGTTCGCCGACCAGGGCTTCGCGGTGATCGTCGCCGACGGGCGCGGCACCCCGGGCCGCTCCCCCGCCTGGGAGAAGGCGGTCAGGGACGACCTCGCGGCGGTCGTGCTCCAGGACCAGGTGGACGCGCTGCACGCCCTGGCCGGCGACTTCCCCCTCGATCTGTCCCGGGTCGCGATCCGCGGCTGGTCCTTCGGCGGCTATCTGGCGGCGCTGGCGGTGCTGCGCCGCCCGGACGTGTTCCACGCGGCCGTCGTGGGCGCGCCGGTGACCGATCTACGGCTCTACGACACCCACTACCAGGAGCGCTACCTGGGGCACCCCGGCGAGCAGCCCGACGTCTACCGCCGCAACTCGCTCATCGACGACGCGGGCCTGGTGGACGCGGCGGATCCGGCCCGCCCGATGATGATCATCCATGGCCTGGCGGACGACAACGTCGTGGTGGCCCACTCACTGCGCCTGTCCTCGGCCCTCCTGGCCGCGGGCCGCCCGCACGAGGTGCTCCCGCTGTCGGGGGTCACGCACATGACCCCCCAGGAAACGGTCGCGGAGAACCTGCTGCTGCTCCAGCGGGACTTCCTCCGGCGCGCGCTGAACCTGGGCTGAGCCGCGCCGCACGGCAACGGGCCGGGGCGACATGGCGCGCCCCGGCCCGTTTACGGCACCCGCACGGCCGTACGCTGTTCACTCTCTTGCGTCCGTATATCGGAATCGCGTCAGCCAAGTTGCCTGCGTGTTAACGCACTTCGTGCGTGTTTGCGGAGTTATGCGGCTCCTCCGGTGGCTCCTCGGGCGGCACCACACGCATCTCCTCCGCGAAGTGGCACGCCGAATCGTGCGCGGCCGGTCCCGTCGTCCCCCGGAACTCCTCCGGCACCGCGAGTGGCGGCACCTCGAGCGCACACCGCTCCCTGGCCTTCCAGCAGCGCGTGCGGAACCGGCAGCCGGAGGGGATGTCCGTCGGGGACGGCACGTCCCCGCTGAGGATGATCCGTTCCCGGCGCTCCCGTGCCGCCGGGTCGGGCACGGGCACGGCGGACAGCAGGGCCTGGGTGTAGGGGTGCGTGGGATGCTCGTAGATCTCCTCGTCGGTGCCGATCTCCACGATCTTCCCGAGGTACATCACCCCGACCCGGTCGGAGATGTGCCGCACGATCGACAGGTCGTGCGCGATGAAGACGTAACTCAGCCCGAAATCGTCCTGGAGCCGCGCCATCAGGTTGATCACCTGGGCCTGCACCGACACGTCGAGCGCGGAGACCGGCTCGTCCGCCACGATGATCTCCGGGCGCAGCGCCAGCCCCCGGGCGATGCCGATGCGCTGGCGCTGACCGCCGGAGAACTGGTGCGGATAGCGGTTGATGTGCTCGGGGTTGAGTCCGACGACGTCCAGCAGCTCCCGCACCCGCCGCCGTCTGTCCCCCTTGGGCGCGACCTCGGGATGGATCTCGTACGGCTCCCCCACGATGTCGCCCACCGTCATACGGGGGTTGAGGGAGGTGTACGGGTCCTGGAACACCATCTGGATGTTGCGCCGCACCGCCTTCAGCGCGCGCCCTGACAGCCGGGTGATGTCCTCGCCCTTGTACCGGATCGAACCGGCCGTCGGCGGCTCCAGGTTGACCAGCAGCCTGGCGAGCGTCGACTTGCCGCACCCGGACTCCCCGACGATGCCGAGCGTTTCGCCCCGAGCGAGCGTGAAGTCCACGCCGTCGACCGCCCGCACCGCGCCGATCTGCTTCTTGAACAGGATCCCCCGGGTGAGCGGATAGTGCTTGACAAGCCCGCTGACCTCCAGGATCGTCTCAGGACCGGCCATGCAGGCACTCCCTCCAGAAGTGGCAGGCGCTGCCCCGCTGCTCGTTCACCTCGTAGAGCGGCGGCTCGTCGGTGCGGCACACGTCGCGGGCCAGGGGGCAGCGGGGATGGAAGGGGCAGCCCGGCGGGATGTGCGTGAGGCTCGGCGGCAGGCCCTCGATTGCGTAGAGTCGGCGGCCCTTGCGGTCGAGACGGGGGATGGAGTCGAGCAGGCCGCGGGTGTAGGGGTGAGCGGGGCTCTTGTAGATGTCGTGCACGGGGGCCGACTCGACGATCCGGCCCGCGTACATGACGGCGATCCGGTCGGCGACGTCCGCGACGACACCGAGGTCGTGGGTGATGAGGACGAGACCCATGCCGTACTCGCGCCGCAGCTCGGCCAGCAGGTCCATGACCTGGGCCTGCACGGTGACATCGAGGGCGGTGGTGGGTTCGTCGGCGATGATCAACGCGGGCTCCAGCGCCAGCGCCATGGCGATCATGATGCGCTGGCGCATACCGCCGGAGAACTGGTGCGGATAGTCCCGCACGCGCTGGCGGGCGGCCGGGATCCGTACCCGGTCCATCAGCTCGATCGCCCGGGCGCGTGCGTCCTTCTTCGACATCCCCCGGTGCACGACGAACATCTCCCCGAGCTGGTCGCCCACGGTGAGGACGGGGTTCAGCGCGGAGAGGGCGTCCTGGAAGATCATGGCCATTCCGGCGCCGCGGATCCTGCGCCGCTCCTCTTCCTTGAGGGTGAGCAGATCCCGCCCCTGGAAGAGGACGCGGCCGCCGGTGATCCGGCCGGGCGGCGTGTCGAGGATGCCCATGACGGCCTGCGCGGTGACGGACTTGCCGGAGCCGGACTCGCCGAGCACGGCCAGCGTCTCGCCGGCGTCCACGCTGTAGCCGACCCCGTTGACGGCCCGGGCGATGCCCTCCCGGGTCCGGAACTCCACGTGCAGGTCCTGCACTTCGAGCAGCACGGCCGTCACCTCAGCTTCGGGTCGAGGGCGTCGCGCACCGCGTCGCCGAGCATGATGAACGCCAGCACGGTGATCGCCAGAGCGCCGGATGGCCACAGCAGCGCGTGCGGGGCGTTGCGGATGTACGGGGAGGCGGCGGAGATGTCGATCCCCCAGGACACGCTCGGCGGCTTCAGCCCGACGCCGAGGTACGACAGGGTCGCCTCGAGGGCGATGTAGGTGCCGAGCGCGATGGTCGCGACGACGATCACCGGGGCGACCGCGTTGGGCGCGATGTGCCGCAGCAGGATGCGGGTGTCGGACGCGCCGAGGGCGCGGGCGGCCTGGACGTAGTCGTGCTGTTTGGCGGTGATGACCGCACCGCGGGCGATCCGGGAGATCTGCGGCCAGCCGAGCAGCACGATGAACCCGACGACCGGCCAGACCGTGTTGCCGATCACCACGGAGAGCAGGACGAGCCCGCCGAGGACGACCGGGATGGCGAAGAAGATGTCGGTGGCCCGGGACAGCATCGCGTCCCATCCACCGCCGAAGTACCCGGCGAGCCCGCCGAGGACCGAGCCGAGGACGGCGACGCCGAGCGTGGCGCAGACGCCCACCGTGACGGAGGTACGGGCGCCGTAGACGGTCCGGGTGTACACGTCGCAGCCCTGGCCGTCGAAGCCGAACGGGTGCCCGGACTGGGAGCCCTCCTGGGCCTTGGACAGCTCGCAGACGAGCGGGTTGCCGGAGGTGATCAGGGACGGCCAGAGGGAGATCAGGGCGAGGAAGAGGATCACCAGCGCGGAGACGAGGAAGACCGGGTTGCGGCGCAGGTCGCGCCAGGCGTCGGACCAGAGGCTGCGCGGCCGTCCGGCCGGGCCTTCCGGTCCCCTCTGCAGGGTGGTCGCCTCGCTGGCGGCGAGGTCCATGGCACCGCCCATGCCCGTCCCGGCGACGGCCCCCTTCCGCTCGTACCGTGGCTGCTCAGGCATAGCGGATCCTCGGGTCGAGTACGCCGTACAGGAGGTCGACGAGCAGGTTGGCGACCAGGAAGACCAGGACGAGCACGGTCACGAAGCCGACGACCGTCTGGGTGTTCTGCCGCAGGATCCCCTGGTAGAGCTGGTAGCCGACGCCGTGGACGTTGAAGATCCGCTCGGTGACGATCGCGCCTCCCATCAGGGCGCCGATGTCGGTGCCGATGAAGGTGACGACGGGGATGAGCGAGTTCCGCAGCAGGTGCCGGGTGATCACACGCCGGCGCGGCAGCCCCTTGGCGACTGCGGTGCGGACGTAGTCGGCGCGTCTGTTCTCGGCGAGGGAGGTCCGGGTGAGCCGGGTGACATAGGCGAGGGAGACGGAGGCGAGGACCAGGCCGGGCACGATCAGTTCCCCGACGGTGGCCGCCGGGGAGACCGACGGTCTGGTCCAGCCCCACTTCACACCGAGCAGCAGCTGGAGCAGCAGACCGGTGACGAAGGTCGGCACGGAGATCACGACGAGGGTGAGCAGCAGAACGGTGGTGTCGACGGGCCGCCCGCGGCGCAGCCCGGTGACCACGCCGAGCGCGATCCCGAGGACGACCTCGAAGACGATCGCGACGATCGTGAGCCGGATGGTGGGCGGGAAGGCGGTCGCCATCAGCTCGGTGACCTTCTGCCCGTTGAATGCGGTGCCGAAGTCGCCGGTGAAGACGTTGCCCATGTAGGTCGCGTATTGCTGCCAGAGGGGCTTGTCGAGGCCGAACTCCCGGCGCAGCTGGGCCGCGGTGGCGGGGTCGCACTGCCGTTCGCCGCACAGGCCGGCGACGGGGTCGCCCATCACGTTCACCATCAGGAAGATGAGCAGGGTGGCGCCGAAGAAGACCGGGATCATCTGCAGCAGGCGCCGGACGACGTACCGTCCCATGAGGCCTCCGGGGGTGGCGGGCGGGCGTGCGGTTCAGCGGACCTCGATCTGGTCGTAGAGGGGGACGCTGAACGGGTTGAGCGCCACGTTCGCGAGGCGCTGCGAGTAGCCGGCGCTGCCGTTCTGGTACCAGAGCGGGATGGCGGCCATGTTGTCCCGCACGACCCCCTCGGCCTGCTGGAACAGCCCGACCGCAGCTGCCTTGTCGCTCTCGGCGTTCGCCCGGTCGACGAGCTTGTCGAAGTCCTTGTTCGACCATTTGCCGTCGTTGGAGGAGGCGTTCGTGTAGTAGAGCGGCTGGAGGAAGTTCTGGAGGAGCGGGTAGTCCATCTGCCATCCGGCGCGGAACGGCCCGGACATCTTGTGCTGCGCGATCTGGTTGCGGAAGTCGGCGAAGGTGCCGACCGGGTTGCCGACGCAGGCACGGTCGTTGCCGAGGGCGTTGTTGATGGAGTGGCACACGGCGTCCACCCACTCCCGGTGCGAGCCGGAGTCGGCGTTGTAGCTGATCCTCAGCTGTCCGCCGGGCAGCCCGCCGCCCTCCTGGATGAGCTTCTTGGCCCGGACCGGGTCGTAGCGGCACGCGTCGCCGCACAGACCTGCCTTGAAACCGCCGTCGGCGCCCAGGACGGGTGAGGTCCAGTCACTGGCGGGGGTGCGGGTGTGGTGGAAGATCGTGTCGGTGATCTGGTCCCGGTTGATCGCCATGGACAGACCCGTGCGGACCTTCTCCGTCCCCGGTCTTTTCCAGCGCGGGTCGTAGTGGGGGAAGGCGAGGGTCTGGATGATGCCGGCCGGGGCGGTGATGTACCGGCCGCCGAGATCGGACTTCACGTTCCTGAGCTGCGAGGCGGGCACGTCGTCGCCGAGGTCGAGGTTGCCGGCCAGCAGGTCGGTGTAGGCGGTGTTGCTGTCGGTGTAGACCTTCAGGTCCACGCCGTTGTTGCGGGCCTTGTCCGGGCCGGGGTAGGCGTCCCACTTCCGCAGGGACATCATGAAGCCCCGGGTGTAGGAGCGGACCAGGTACGGGCCGTTGCCGACCGGCTTCTTCAGCCAGTCCGCGTGGTGGTCGAAGAACGCCCGGGGCAGCGGGGCGAAGGCCACATAGCCGAGGGTGTCCGGGAACGTGGAGAACTTCTGGCCCAGCCGGACGGTGAAGGTACGCGGGCCGGTCACCTTCAGCCCGGAGAGGGTGTCGGCGGTCTGGGTGCCGGAGGCCGGGTGCACCTTGTCGTAGCCCTCGATGTACCCGAAGAAGTACGCGTTCCTCTGGTTGTTCCTCAGGCTCGCGCCGTAGTTCCAGGCGTCGACGAAGGACCGGGCGGTGACCGGCTCCCCGTTGCTGAAGGTCCAGCCGTCCTTGACGGTGACGGTGAAGTTCCGCGAGTCGGACGTCCGGATGCTCTCGGCGAGCATGTCCTCGGCCGCGCCGGTCCTCGGGTCGTACCGCTTGAGCCCCCGGAAGACCATGTCGAGCACCTTGCCGCCCTGGACCTCGTTGGTGTTGGCCGGCTCGAGCGGGTTCTGCGGATCGCCCCAGGAGGAACTGAACACCCCGGGCACGGTGCCGCCGCCGTCCGCGCCCCCGCCACAGGCGGCCGCCATGAGGGCGGCCACCGCCGCCCACAGGGCGTGCCTGGCTCCACGCATGGGGTGCCTCCTCGAGGGTGTGCCCCTGCCCTCGGCGCCGGGACACTGTCCGTTATCGCCACTATCGACCCGAAGACCCCTCATCACACGCAACGCCACCCGACTGGCCGCACCCCCGTCCGGACGCGGGCCTCCCGTAACGAAGGACCCTGGGCGCCAGGCCTCCACCAGCGGCGCTTCACAGGTGTGGACCAATGGTTGCCAGCCCGCCGTCGGCGACCTCGTTTCCGCAGGCCACAGGGCATTTGACGCACCGTTGACGGGTGCGGAGCGCCGCTGATAGACACACTCATCACCCATCCGGCGTCAGCCGATCCGGCCGGATCAAGCCGTTCCCCGAACCGCCGTCCCCGTGCAGTGATGACGTGAGGTCAGCATCGATGAGCACGCAAGACCAGCACGGCAGAGGGCGCTCGCGCCCGGACCGTCCACGACACCGTTCAGCGCGGCTCGTCGCCGCCGCCCTCACGGTCTCCGCCGCTCTGGCCCTACCCCAGCAGGCCGAGGCGAAGGCGAGCGACACGGTCCTCACCGTGGCGGTCGCCCAGAGCGTGGACTCGCTGAGCCCGTTCCTCGCGACCCGCCTGGTCAGTACCAGCATCAACCGGCTGATGTACGAGTACCTGACCGACTACGACCCGGGGGACGCCCACCCGGTCCCGGGCCTCGCCACCCGGTGGAAGCCGTCCGCCGACAAGCTCACCTGGACGTACACGATCCGCTCCGACGCCACATGGTCGGACGGGCAGAAGGTCACCGCCGAGGACGCGGCGTGGACGTTCACCAAGATGATGACCGACGACAAGGCGGCCACCGCGAACGGCAGCTTCGTCGCGGGCTTCCGCAAGGTCACGGCTCCGGACCCCACCACGCTCGTCATAGAACTCAAGAAGCCCCAGGCCACGATGACCGCGCTCGACGTGCCGATCGTGCCCAAGCACGTCTGGGAGAAAGTCGGGGACTTCGGGACGTTCAACAACGACAAGAGCTTCCCCGTGGTCGGTGACGGGCCGTTCGTCCTGACCGGTTACAAGCCCGACAGCTATGTGCGGCTCAAGGCCAACAAGAACTTCTGGCGGGGCGCCCCGAAGTTCGACGAGCTGGTGTTCCGGTACTACAAGGACCAGGACGCCGCGGTGGCGGCCCTGCGCAAGGGAGAGGTGTCCTTCGTCGCGGGCTCGCCCTCCCTGACACCTGCTCAGGCCGCCTCCCTGCAGGGCGTGAAGGACATCAAGGTCAACGACGCCCCGGGCCGCCGCTTCTACGCCATCGCCACCAACCCCGGTGCCCGGGCGCGGAACGGGCAGAAGTTCGGCGACGGCGCCCCCTCCCTCCTGGACGAGCGGGTGCGGCACGCCCTGTTCATGGCCGTCGACCGCAGGACACTCGTCGACAAGGTCTTCCAGGGCCACGCCGTCGAGGGCCAGGGCTACATACCGCCCCGCTTCTCCACGTACTTCTGGAAGCCGACGGCGGCCCAGGAGCTGGCCTACGACCCCGCGAAGGCCGCCCAGCTCCTCGACCAGGCGGGCTACCGGAAGAACGCCGACGGCAAACGCGTGGGCAAGGACGGCAAGCCCCTCACCTACCGCATGCTGTGCCACGCCACCGACCCGAACGACAAGGCCGTCGGCCAGTACCTGAAGGAGTGGTGGGGCAAGCTCGGCATCGGCCTGACGCTCGACTGCCTCGACAACGTGACCGACCCCTGGCTCGCCGGCACGTACGACCTCGCCTTCGACGGCTGGTCCGTCAACCCCGATCCCGACTTCGTGCTGTCGATCCACACCTGCGCGGCGCTCCCGGCGACCCCGAAGGACACGGCCGCCACGGACAACTTCATCTGCGACAGGACGTTCGACGACCTCTATGCCCGGCAGCTCGCGGAGTACGACCCCGTCAAACGCGCCGGCCTCGTCAAGCAGGCCGAGTCGCGGCTGTACGACCTCGGGTACATGAACGTCATGGCGTACCCGAACGCGGTCGAGGCCTACCGGACGGACCAGATCGCGTCGATCACCACCATGCCTCGGAAGGCGGGCAACATCTACGGCCAGGACGGCTACTGGAGCTGGTGGTCGGCCGTACCGGCGAACTCCGGTGACTCCTCGGGCGGTTCCTCGTCCACCGGGGTCGTCATCGGCATCGTCGCGGGCGTCGTGGTCCTCGTCGGCGCCGGGGTGGTCCTCGGCCTGCGGCGCCGCGCCACCGCTGAGGACCGTGAGTAGTGGAACCGGCACGCGAACTGCGGGCACATGCCGGCACGCCGTACCTGCGGTACGCGGCGGGCAAGGCGGGCGGCGCCTCCGTCTCCTTGCTCGCCGTCCTCCTGACCAGTTTCTTCCTCTTCCGGCTTATCCCGGGCGACCCCGTGAAGTTCATGACGGGCGGCCGCCCCGTATCGTCCGCGCAACTGGCGGCCTACCGCAGGGAATTCGGTCTCGACCTGCCGTTGTGGCAGCAGTTCACGGACTACTGCGGCAAGGCGCTCACGGGCGACCTCGGCACGTCGTACCAGTTCCGGGCACCCGTCATCGACAAGATCACCGAAGCGCTGCCGAACACGCTGCTGCTCACCGGCACCGCGTTCGTCCTCTACACGGTCCTCGGCATCGTCCTCGGCACCCGCTCGGCGTGGCGCCACGGCCGGCTCGGCGACCGGCTCAACACCGGTGTGGCGCTGACCTTGTACTCGATCCCCTCCTTCTGGCTGGGCCTGCTGCTCATCATCGTGTTCGCGGTGGGCATGGGCCCGGTCCCGGGTGTGTTCCCGACCGGCGGCATGGAGTCCGGCGGCAAGGAGGGCTTCGCATACGCCGTCGACGTCGCCCACCATCTCGTCCTGCCGGTGATCACGCTGGTCGCGGTCGAGTACGGGCAGACGCTGCTGGTCACCCGCTCGGCGCTGCTCGACGAGATGGGCAGCGACTACCTGACCACCGCGCGCGCCAAGGGCCTGAGGGACGACCTGGTCCGGCGCCGGCACGCCGTACCGAACGCGCTGCTGCCGACCGTGACGCTGGTCTTCGTCAATCTCGGCCGGACGGTCGCGGGCGTCATCCTCGTCGAGACCGTGTTCTCCTGGCCCGGCCTCGGCGGGCTCTTCTACCAGGCGCTGAGCGTGCCCGACCTTCCCCTCGTCCAGGGGCTGTTCTTCGTCTTCGCCTCGGCGGTGATCCTCATGAACACGCTGGCCGACCTGATCTATCCGCTGCTCGACCCCCGGGTGGGCCGATGACGACCGACACGACTCCCCCGGGCGGACCGGCCCGTACCGACACGACTCCTCCGGTGGTGAAGGCGAGCCCGCGCACGCTCGCGTGGCAGCGCCGCCGCCGCTCCGCCGCCCGTTTCTGGGCGCACTACCGCACGCACCGCGCCGGGCTCGTGGGCCTGGCCGTCCTCGTCCTGTTCGCCGCGGTCGCGCTCACCGCGCCGCTGACCGTCGGTTCCGACGTGTCCAGTGTGACCGGTGCGCCGGGCCGGCCGCTTCAGCATCCCAGCGGTGAGTTCCCGCTGGGCACGGACCGGTTCGGGCGGAACCTGCTGGGCCTGGTGGTGTGGGGCTCGCGGATCTCGCTGCTGGTCGGGCTGCCCGCGGCGGTGCTGTCCGTGGCGATCGGCGCGCTGGTCGGGATCACCGCCGGGCACTTCCGGGGCGCGTACGCCACGGTGATGATGCGGATCACGGACTGGTTCCTGGTGATGCCGACGCTGGTCCTCGCCATCGCGCTCGCCACCGTGATGTCCCGTTCGCTCGGCACGGTGATCCTGGCGATCGGTGTGACGTCCTGGCCGACCACCGCCCGGCTGGTGCGGGCGCAGACGCTGGCGGTGGAGTCCCGGCCCTACATCGAGCGGGCGCGGGCGCTCGGCGGCGGCCACGCGCACATCATGCTCCGGCACGTACTGCCCAACGTCATGCCGCTGGTGCTGGCGCAGACGACCCTGATGATCTCCTCGTCCATCCTCGCCGAGGCGACGCTCGCCTTCCTCGGCATGGGCGACCCGACGGTCGTGTCGTGGGGCGGTCTGCTCCAGGACGCCCGCGAGGCGGGCGCGGTGAGCTCCGGCGACTGGTGGTACCTGGTGCCGCCGGGCATCGCGATCGCCGTCGTCGCCCTGGCCTTCACGCTGTGCGGCCGCGCGGTGGAGTCCGTCCTCAACCCCCGGCTGGGGGTGGAGCGTTGACGCTGCTGGAGGTAAGGGACCTGGAGGTGACCTACGCCGGCGGGGCCGCCGCCGTGCGCGGCGTCGACCTGGTGCTGGCGGCGGGGCAGAGGCTCGGCATCGCGGGCGAGTCGGGCTGCGGGAAGTCCACCCTGGCGCTGGCCCTGCTGCGGCTGCTGCCGCCCGGTACCCGGGTCGGCGGGCAGGTCCTGCTGGACGGCGAGGACATGCTGACGATGCGGTGGGGGCGGGTCAGGGCGGTCCGCTGGGCGGGGGCCTCGATCGTCTTCCAGGGAGCGATGCACTCCCTCAACCCGGTGCACCGGATCGGCGACCAGATCGCCGAGCCGATGCTGCTGCACCGCAAGGCGACCGCGGCCGAGGCGAAGCGCAGGACCGGCGAGCTGCTGGAGCACGTGGGCCTCCCGGCCGCACGGGCGACGGCGTTCCCCCACGAACTGTCCGGCGGCCAGCGCCAGCGCGTGATGATCGCCATGGCACTGGCCTGCGACCCACGGCTGGTCATCGCCGACGAGCCGACGACGGCCCTGGACGTGATGATCCAGGCGCAGATCCTGCGGCTGATCGGCCGGCTCGTCGCCGAACAGGACCTCGGCCTGGTCATGATCAGCCACGATCTGGCCGTCCTCGCCGAGACCTGCGACCGGCTGGCGGTGATGTACGCGGGCCGGGTGGTCGAGGAGGGCCCGGCCCGGCAGCTCTACGACGACGCCCGGCATCCGTACGCAGGCGCCCTGTCCGCGGCGTTCCCCCGCATCGGCGACCCGGCCTCCCGCTATGCCCCACGCGGCCTGGCGGGCGATCCGCCCGACCCGTCCGCCCTGCCGTCCGGCTGCGCCTTCCACCCGCGCTGCCCGGTGGTCCTGGACGGCTGCGCCACCCAGGACCAGGAGCTGCGGGACGCAGGCCCGGGCCGACGGGCGGCCTGTGTGCATGTGTCGCCACACCCGGCCCCCGGTCCGACGGAGGCGACGGATGCGGCGGAGGACGCGAGGAGCAGCCCATGACGACATCACCGACGACATCGGCGACGACATCGCCGACTGCATCACCGCTGCTGAGCGCGGAGGGACTGCGCGTGACCTTCCCCGGGCGCCACGGCGGTGTGCCGTCCCGGGCGGTGGACGGTGTGGACCTCGACATCCGCCCCGGGGAGATCGTGGCGCTGGTCGGCGAGTCGGGCTGCGGCAAGACGACACTGGCCCGGGCACTGCTCGGCCTGGTACCGCCGACGTCGGGAAGCGTCCGCTTCGACGGACGGCCGCTCGGCTACTCCGCCCGGGCCCTGAAGGCCTACCGCAGACGCGTCCAGCTGGTGCTCCAGGACCCGAGCGGATCGCTCAACCCCCGGCACACGGTGTACGAGTCGGTGGCGGAGGGGTTGCGGATCCACGGGTACGGCGGAGACGAGCAGACGGCGGTGGCGGGGGCCCTCTCCCGGGCGGGGCTCCGCCCACCGGAGCGCTTCTTCCTGCGCCATCCGCACGAGCTGTCGGGAGGCCAGCGCCAGCGCGTGGTGATCGCGGGCGCGCTCGTCCTGGACCCGGAACTGATCGTCGCCGACGAGCCGGTGGCCTCCCTCGACGCCTCGGTGCGCGGCGAGATCCTGGCCCTGCTGCTGCGCCTGCGCACCGAACTGGGCCTGTCCGCACTGGTGGTGACGCACGATCTGGGCCTGGCGTGGAACATCGCGGACCGGGTGGCGGTGATGTACCTGGGCCGCATCGTGGAGACGGGCGACGTCGAACAGGTCCTGACCGCCCCACGGCACCCCTACACCCAGGCGCTGCTCTCGGTCCTCCCGGAAGCCCCGGGTGCCCCTGTCGTCCTGTCCGGCGAGCCCCCGGACCCGTCCCGCATCCCCACGGGCTGCCGCTTCCACCCCCGCTGCCAGATCCTGGCCGGCGGGAAGGCGGAACGGGCGGGCGTCGCGGACGCGTGCCGGACCCGGGAACCGCAGGTGCTGGGCGGAGGTGACGTCGGGCAGGTGGCGTGCCATTGGGCGCGGGCCCGGGTGGATACGAGCGGCGAGGCCCGCCCCGGCCTCACGGATTGAGGTCGAGCACGCGGACCGGGCGCCCTTTCCAGCTCTCTGGAACAACGGTGGCGACCACGGCTCCGTCAGGTCGGTCTGGCGTCGGCTGGGCCGCGTGCTCGATCTGTGCCGGTGCCCAGGTGGTGTCACGGGCGACGACCAAGGCCGAGGGAAGGTCCAGATCGAGGACAGCGATGCTGGGAAGAGCCGCGATGTGCTCAGCCGTACCAGGCCGCGCCCGGTCGGCTTCGACCAGCGCGCATGTCGGCGCATACAAGAACCATCCCGGCACCGCGTGCGCGCGGTGGATCAGGCGGGAGGCCAGGATGTTTCCCGATCCGGCGGCGACCATCGCCGTGGTGTCGAGGATGACGTGCAGGGAGTCGGTCACGGAGCAGCCGCCTCGGCCAGCCGGCGATCGAGCTCTGCGTCCAGGTCCGCCTCTTCGTCCTTGCTGGGGTCGTATCCGTTCCATTCCCGCAGCACAGCACGGGCCTCCTCGGCGCGCCGCGCGCGCTCCGCGGGCGTGAGAAGCGTCTCGGCCAGCCGGGCAAGGTAAGCACGCAACGACAGCCCCTCTTCAGCCGCTATCTCGGCGAGCCGGTCGCGGGCCTCTGCGGGGATACGGACGTTGGCGTCGGACATGGGGACTCCCTCCACTCACTTACCGGCCCAGGATACGGGTACGCACCCGTACCCGTACGCCGTTCTGGTCGATTGCCCACCACCGGCAGCTTGTGACAGGAGCGGAAAAGCCGGTTCCCGGCACCTGCGCGAGGTGCCGGGAACCGCGTGCTGCCATAGTGCGGGTCACGCCGCGTGCACGACGTCCTTCTCCTCGGCGAAGTGGCACGCCGACTCGTGGGCCGCGGGGGAGTCCGCGTCCTTGAAGCGCTCGGGGATCGCCAGCAGCGGCACCTCCTCGGCGCACCTGTCCGTGGCCTTCCAGCAACGGGTGCGGAAGCTGCAGCCCGAGGGCGGGTTGGCCGGGGAGGGCACGTCGCCGGTGAGGATGATCCGCTCGCGGTTCTCACGGGCCTCCGGGTCCGGCACGGGGACCGCCGACAGCAGCGCCTGGGTGTAGGGGTGCGTCGGGTGGTCGTAGATCTGCTCGTCCGTGCCGATCTCGGCGATCTTGCCGAGGTACATCACGCCCACACGGTCCGAGATGTGCCGGACGATCGACAGGTCGTGCGCGATGAAGATGTAGGAGAGGTTGAACTCGTCCTGCAGTCGCTCCATCAGGTTGATGACCTGCGCCTGGACCGACACGTCCAGGGCGGAGACCGGCTCGTCGCAGATGATGACCTCGGGGTTCAGGGCCAGGCCGCGGGCGATGCCGATGCGCTGGCGCTGACCGCCCGAGAACTGGTGCGGGTAGCGGTTGATGTACTCCGGGTTGAGACCCACGACGTCGAGGAGCTCCTGCACCCTGCGGCGCCGGTCGCCCTTGGGGGCCACCTCGGGGTGGATGTCGAAGGGCTCGCCGATGATGTCGCCCACCGTCATACGCGGGTTGAGCGACGTGTACGGGTCCTGGAAGATCATCTGGATGTTGCGGCGGACCGCCTTGAGGGCCTTGCCGGACAGCTTGGTGATGTCCTGGCCCTTGTAGAAGATCTCACCGGCGGTCGCCCGCTCCAGGTTCATCACGAGCTTGGCCACCGTCGACTTGCCGCATCCGGACTCGCCCACGATGCCCAGGGTCTCGCCCTGGTAGAGGTCGAAGGAGACGCCGTCGACGGCCTTGACCGCGCCGATCTGACGCTTGATGACGATGCCCTGCGTCAGCGGGAAGTGCTTGACGAGGTTGCGCACCTGCAGGATCGGCTCGCCCCGGTCGACCGGCGCGTCGAGGGCGGCGACCGCCTCCTCCTCGGAGTGCACGTCGGTGACGTCCACGGCGGAGACGTTCGGTGTCGCGTCCTGCGGCTCGCCGGTCTTGGTCGGCTCAGCCATGGATCGTCTCCTTCCAGAAGTGGCACGCGCTGGCGCGGCCGGGCAGTTCCGTTCCGTCCGGCTCGGTCACCGGGACCAGCGGCGGACGATCCGTGCGGCAGATGTCCTGCGCCTTCTCGCACCGCGGGTTGAAGGCACAACCGCTGGGCACCTTCAGCAGGTTGGGCGGCAGGCCCTTGATCGCGTAGAGGTCCTGGCCCTTCTGGTCCAGGCGCGGGATCGAGTCGAGCAGACCCCGGGTGTAGGGGTGGGCCGGGCGCTTGTACAGCTCGTGCACCGGCGCCGTCTCCACGATGCGGCCCGCGTACATCACCGCGATCTTGTCGGCGACGTCCGCCACGACACCGAGGTCGTGGGTGATGAGGATCAGGCCCATGTGGTACTCGCGCTGCAGCTCCGCGAGCAGGTCCATCACCTGGGCCTGGACCGTCACGTCGAGGGCCGTGGTCGGCTCGTCGGCGATGATCAGGTCCGGCTCCAGCGCGAGCGCCATGGCGATCATGATGCGCTGGCGCATACCGCCCGAGAACTGGTGCGGGTAGTCGTTCACGCGCGCCGCGGCCGCCGGGATCTTCACCCGGTCCATCAACTCGATCGCCTTGGCCTTGGCCTGCTTGCGGGACAGCCCCTGGTGGACGCGGAACATCTCACCGAGCTGGAAACCCACGCTGAGCACGGGGTTGAGCGCGGAGAGCGCGTCCTGGAAGATCATCGCGATCCGCGCGCCGCGCAGCTTGCGCCGCTCCTCGGCGGACATCTTCAGCATGTCCTCGCCGTAGAAGCGGATCTCTCCCTGCGGGATGCGGGCCGGCGGCATGTCGAGGATGCCCATGATCGCCTGCGCGGTCACGGACTTGCCGGAGCCGGACTCGCCGAGCACGGCGAGCGTCTCCCCGGAGTTCACCGAGTAGTTGACGCCGTTGACGGCCCGGACGACACCCTCGCGGGTCTGGAACTCGACGTGCAGGTCACGCACTTCGAGCAGCGGGCCGGTCTTCCCGGCGTCGCCGGGTCGCGGAGCCGGGACGGCGTCCGTCGGTTGGATGGTGGTCACGTACGCCTCCCTCAGCGCATCTTCGGGTCGAAGGCGTCGCGGACGACGTCGCCGAGCATGATGAACGCCAGCACGGTGATGCTCAGGGCGCCGGCCGGGAACAGCAGCGCGTGCGGCGAGGTCAGGAACCGGTCCTGGGCGTCACTGATCATCAGACCCCACGAGATGTTGGGGTACTGGATGCCGATGCCCAGGTAGGACAGGGCGGCCTCGGCGGCGATGTAGACACCGAGGTTCATGGTGGTGATGACGATGACGGGTGCGAGCGTGTTCGGCAGGATGTGCCGGAACGCGATCCGACCCGAGCCCGCGCCGAGCGCACGGGCGGCCATCACGTAGTCGTTGTACTTGTTCGAGATGACCTCGCCGCGCATGATCCGGAAGACCTGCGGCCAGCCGAGGATCGCCATGATGAACGACACCGTCCACACGTCGCCGCCGCCCCAGATCGACATGATCAGCAGACCGCCGACGATGAGCGGCAGGGCCGAGAAGACCTCGGTGATCCGGGACAGCAGCGCGTCGATCCAGCCGCCGACCAGACCGGCCAGCATGCCCAGCAGGCCGCCGATCAGGGTGGTGGCGACGGTGGTGACCACACCGACGACGATCGAGTTCCGGGTGCCGTACACGGTCCGCGTGTAGATGTCGCAGCCCTGCACGTCGAAGCCGAACCAGTGCCCGGACGTCGGCCCGTTCATGGAGTTCTGCAGCTGGCAGAAGCCGTCCGAGAACGGGGAGCGTGCCGTGAACAGGCTGGGCACGATCGCCAGCGCGAGCAGGAAGACGATGATGAAGGCGGTCCCGAGGAACATGGGCCGCTTGCGCAGGTCCGCCCAGCCGTCCTTGAGCAGGCTGGCCTGACGGGCCGCCGCCTTCTCCTCGGCCTCGATCTCCTTGGCGAGGGAGGCCTCGTCGGTGGTGGGCCTCTCTATCGTCTTCTCACTCATAGCGGATCCTCGGGTCGAGCACGGCGTACATCAGGTCTACGAGGAGGTTGGCGGCCAGGTAGATGAGCACCAGCAGGGTCACCAGGCCGACGACGATCGGCCGCTCGCGCAGATAGACGGACTGGGCCAGCTGGCCACCGATACCGGGCATGTTGAACACCCGCTCGGTGATGATGGCGCCGCCCATCAGGGCGCCGAGGTCGAAGCCCAGGAAGGTGACGACCGGGATCAGGGAGTTGCGCATCGCGTGCAGGCCGATGACCCGGCGCCGCGGCAGGCCCTTGGCGATCGCGGTACGGACGTAGTCCGCCCGGAGCGACTCCGTCAGGCTCGTCCGTACCAGTCGCGCGATATAGGCCATCGAGGTCGAGGCGAGCACGATGGCCGGGAGGATGTAGCTCTGCGGCCAGCCCTTGTCGATGCCGGCGACCGGCGTGGCCTTGAGGTTCACGCCGAGCTCCAGCTGAAGGACGCTGCCCAGCACGAAGACCGGGATGGAGATCAGCAGGAGGGTGGCGACCAGCACCACGTTGTCGAGGAACTTGCCCTTCTTCAACGCGGACATGATGCCCGCCAGGATGCCGATGACGGCCTCGATGGCGAAGGATGTCAGGCCCAGCTTGAGCGTGACCGGGAACCGCTCGGCGACGATGTCCGAGATGGCACGGCCGTTGTAGGTCTCACCGAGGTCACCGGTGAAGACGCCACTGATGTAGTGCCAGTACTGCTGGTACAGCGGCTCGTTGAGGTGGTAGTGCGCGCGGATGATGGCCGCGATGTTGGGGTCGGCGCGCTTGTCGCCGGCCAGTGCCTGGATCGGGTCGCCGGGCAGCGCGAAGACCAGGCAGAAGATGATGAACGTGACGCCTATCACCACAGGGATCACCTGCAGGAGGCGGCGCACGACGTATCGGCCCATGGGTGCTCCAGAGGGGGGTGCTCGATCCGCCCGTGGCCGGGGCGGCGGCACTGTCGGACGGGAGACGGCAGAAGGGGTGAGCAGGGGAAGGCTTCGAGCCCCTCCCCCTGCTCACCCTTTGGCCGCGGTCGGACCTGATCAGTTACGGCTCAGCCGAGCTTGACCGTGTCCCAGAGGACCTGGTGGCCGGCGACCTTCATCGACTTGATGTTGTCGCTGAAGCCGGCGTTCAGCGTGTAGAAGTACACCGGGATGTACGGCAGGTCCTTCAGCAGGACGTCGTCGGCCTGCTGGTAGATCTTGACGGCCTCCTCGTGCGTCGGGGCCTGGTCGCCCTTGACGAGGAGCTTCTCGAACTCCTCGTTGACGTAGCCGGAGTAGTTCGAGCCGTTGGTGATGGCGTCCTTCGAGAAGACCGGACGGAGGTAGTCCTCCATGTCCGGGTAGTCCATGCTCCAGGCCATACGGAACGCGCCCTGGTACTTCTTGGCGTCCAGGTCGTTGAGGATGGTCTGGAACTGCTCGAACGGCTTGGCCGTCACCTTGATGCCCAGGTTCTGCTGGAGCTGGTTGGCGACCGCCTCGACCCACTCCTTGTGGCCGCCGTCCGCGTTGTAGCCGATCTCCAGCGTGTTGCCGGGCAGCCCGCCGGCCTGCTTGTAGAGCTCCTTGGCCTTGCTCGGGTTGTAGGTGCAGGCCTCACCGCAGGCGCCCTTGCGGTAGCCGTCGATGATCGGGCTGATGTAGTCGTCCGCGGGCGTACGGGCACCGACGAAGACCTTCTCGGCGATCGTCTTCCGGTCGATCGCCATGGAGATGGCCTTGCGCAGGTCCGCGTTCTGGAACGCCTTGTTGTACTTGATCGGGAAGCCGATGTAGCCGACGGCCGAGTCGGCCTCGTCGATCGTGCGGCCCGGCAGGTCCTTCTTGTAGGTCGGCAGACCCGAGGTCGGAACGTTGATGTCGATGTCGAGGTTGCCCGCGACCAGGTCCTTGTAGGCCGTGTCCAGGTTCGAGTAGATCTTGAAGTCGACACCCTTGACCTCGATCTTCGAGGCGTCCGGGTACTTGTCGTACTTGACGGTGTCGATTTCCTGGTTGTGCTTGACCTTCCCCTTCATCATGAAGGGGCCGTTGCCGATCGGGGCCTCGCCGAAGCCCTTCGGGTCCTTGAAGAACGCCTTGGGCAGCGGGACGAACGCGGTGAAGGACAGCTGCGACGGGAACGCCGAGAACGGACCGTTCAGGGTGACCTGGAGGGTGTTGTCGTCGACGGCCTTCAGACCCGACATCGTGTCGGTCTTGGGCTTCTTGCCCTCGCCCGGGTTCAGGTCGCTGTAGCCCTGGATGTGGCTGAACAGCGGGTTGGTCTGCTGGGCGTTGGTCTGGTTGGCGCCGTAGTTCCAGGCGTCGATGAAGGACTGGGCGGTGACCTTCTCGCCGTTGTGGAAGGTGTAGCCCGGCTTCAGCTTGATCGTCCAGACCTTGTTGTCCTTGGTCTCGATCGACTGCGCCATGGCGTCGACGACCTTGTTGTTGGCGTCAAGCTTGGTCAGACCCGTGAAGAGAGCGTTGATGACCTGGCCGCCCTCGGTCTCGTACGTGTTGGTGGGGACCAGGCTGTTCTGCGGCTCACCGATCTCCATCGACACGATGCCGTTGCTCTTGCCGCCGCCCGAGCCGCTGTCCCCGCCACCACCACAGGCCGTCGCGCCCAGCGCCACAACCGCGGCTATCGCAACCCACTTGGCGCTCTTGGCACCACGCATGGGGCTCCTCCTCATGAGTCCAATGGTTCACCGCATGGGAGGACACCTGACACGTCGCCGTCACCGGCGCCTGAAACGTTCAGGTGTCCCCCGCGCTCGTGAGTCGGCGCCACCGATAGCGCATGACCCGTTGATCCGAGCTCTACGCGCCTAACTATCTGCCATCGACCAAGGACGAACCACACTCCTAAGGTCTCGGTTCCATCACACCTGGCCCGTACATCTTCCAAAATCCGGACAAACGGTTTGCCGAAAGATCCCTGCGAAACGGACTTGTTACACATCTACCGGGGCGCGGTGTCCGCATTCCGGACGCTCGGGGGAAAAATCCGGTTGCGGTTACAGTGAAGGTGTGCGGGGGCGCCGCTGGCGTGCGCGCACACCGATGCGCACCGTGCACGCGGCGTCCTGTTCGGGTGAACGGCAGCCCCCGCAAAGTCCGTTCGCCGACGATCCGCCCGGCATGGCCGGAATGCACCTCGCCAGCAGGGTAGTGCGCACAGGTCGGGCTGTGCGGCTCCCTGGAGGAAGTGAAGGGTTTTCCCTATCCCCTGTTTTGCGCGACAGCGCCGGGCACCCCCGTCTCGCGGAGCGCCCGACCCTGTCGTGGATGGCCGGAAATCAGCTGTGCTTGGCGCGGCTCGCGGCGCGGGCCCGCTCACGCTGGTCCAGGACGACCTTGCGGATGCGGACCGCCTCCGGCGTCACCTCGACGCACTCGTCGTCGCGGCAGAACTCCAGGGACTGCTCGAGCGACAGCTTGCGCGGCGGCACGATCGATTCGGCGATGTCGGCCGTGGCGGACCGGATGTTCGTGAGCTTCTTCTCCTTGGTGATGTTGACGTCCATGTCGTCGGAGCGGGAGTTCTCGCCGACGATCATGCCCTCGTACACCTCGGTGCCCGGCTCCACGAACAGCGTGCCGCGCTCCTGGAGGTTCGTCATCGCGAACGCGGTGACGGAGCCGGAGCGGTCGGCCACCAGCGAGCCGTTGTTACGGGTCTGCAGCGGGCCGGCCCACGGCTCGAAGCCCTCGTGGATGGAGTGGCCGATGCCCGTGCCACGGGTGCTGGTCAGGAACTCGGTGCGGAAGCCGATCAGACCGCGGGAGGGGACCACGAACTCCATGCGGACCCAGCCCGAGCCGTGGTTGGACATGTTGTCCATACGGCCCTTGCGGACGCCCATGAGCTGCGTGACCGCGCCCATGTGCTCCTCGGGCACGTCGATCGTCATGCGCTCGAACGGCTCGTGGACCTTGCCGTCGATCTCCTTGGTGACGACCTGCGGCTTGCCCACGGTCAGCTCGTAGCCCTCACGGCGCATCTGCTCGACCAGGATGGCCAGCGCCAGCTCACCGCGGCCCTGGACCTCCCAGGCGTCCGGGCGCTCGGTGTCCAGCACCCGGAGGCTGACGTTACCGACCAGCTCGCGGTCGAGACGGTCCTTGACCTGGCGGGCGGTGACCTTGCGGTCCTTGACCGTGGCCTTGGCGTTGGCGCCCTTGCCCGTGCCGCCCCTGCCGACCAGAGGCGAGGTGTTCGTACCGATGACCATGGAGATCGCGGGTTCGTCGACCGTGATCAGCGGCAGCGCGATGGGGTTCTCGGGGTCGGCCAGGGTCTCGCCGATCATGATGTCGGGGATGCCGGCGACGGCGCAGATGTCACCCGGGCCGGCCTTCTCGGCGGGCTTGCGGGTGAGGGCCTCGGTCATCATCAGCTCGCTGATGCGGACGTTGCCGATCGTGCCGTCGCGCTTGATCCAGGCGACGGTCTGGCCCTTGCGCAGCTCGCCCTGCTCGACGCGGAGCAGTGCGATACGGCCGAGGAAGTTGTCGGCGTCCAGGTTGGTGACGTGGGCCTGGAGCGGGGCTTCCTCGTCGTAGCTCGGGGCCGGGATGTGCTCCAGGATCGTGGAGAAGAACGGCTCCAGGCTGGTGGAGTCCGCCGGGACCGTGCCGTCCTCCGGCTTGGTCAGCGAGGCGATGCCGTCACGGCCGCAGGCGTAGACGATCGGGAACTCGATCTGGTCCTCGTCGGCGTCCAGGTCCAGGAACAGGTCGTAGGTCTCGTTGACGACCTCGTCGATACGGGCGTCGGGGCGGTCCGTCTTGTTGATGCACAGGATGACGGGCAGCCGGGCCTGGAGCGCCTTGCGCAGCACGAAACGGGTCTGCGGCAGCGGGCCCTCGGAGGCGTCGACGAGCAGCACGACACCGTCGACCATCGACAGACCGCGCTCGACCTCGCCGCCGAAGTCGGCGTGGCCGGGGGTGTCGATGATGTTGATCGTGATCGGGTCTCCGCCGTCCTTCGGGTGGTACTTCACCGCCGTGTTCTTGGCGAGGATCGTGATGCCCTTCTCACGCTCCAGGTCGTTCGAGTCCATGACGCGGTCGTCGACCTGCTCGAGCTGGTGGGCGGCGAAGGCGCCGGCCTGCTTCAGCATGCCGTCGACGATGGTCGTCTTGCCGTGGTCGACGTGGGCGACGATGGCGACGTTGCGGATGTCGTGACGCGTTGCAGTCACAGCCATATTGCGGCGTACTCCCGGAGTGGTGGGACGGCTGCGCGTACGTCCTCGGTACGCGCGCCCTGCCGGGCTGAACGTGCCACGGCCTCACCCCATGGTACGGGGGCGCTGCCGCTGAGGGGGGGCGGGTTACGTTGGTGCAGCTCAGGTCTGGTTCCGGGGCACCCGGTGCTGGGGCTGGGCGGGGGTTGGGTGCGCTTCCCGGCGCTGGCAGGTGCCGCTGCGCCCACCCGTGCCGCCCCAGCGGCACGACTGCCCGCAGCTACGGCGGCTACGGCAGGTCCTGCGGATCCGGCAGCTACGACGACGGGCTCGGGGACGGTTTTGCGCCCTTCTTCAGGTAGCCCATGTCCTCGTAGACCGGGGTCTCGAAGCCGAACGAGCCCGCGTTCGCCAGGTTGGTGCGGGTGGCGGTGAGCTGGGGGCGCTGGTAGAGCGGAATCGAGGCCGCCGTGGCCCAGATACGGGCGTCGGCCTTGCGGACCAGGTCCCGTTCCTCGTCCTCGTCCAGCGTGGCGATCGCCTGGTCGAAGAGCTGGTCCACCTGGTCGGTGCCGACCCGCGTGTAGTTCTGTTCGACGCTCAGTGAGCCGTCCGCCGCCGGTACCGGCTTGGCGAAGATCGGCCGGGCGTCGGTCGCGGGGAACGCGGTCGCGGGCCAGGAGTACAGCGCCAGGTCGTAGTCCCCGGACGCGACGTGGTCCTTGAAGTAGCTGTCGTCGGGGACGTCGGTGATCTCCGTGCGGATCCCGACCTTCTGAAGCATGCGGGCGATGCGGTCGCCGACGGTCCGCAGGGCCTTCGAGGCCGGTCCGGAGGGCAGCACGAACCGCAGCTGCAGCGCCTTGCCGTCCTTGGCGAGCGCCCCGGAGGCGGCACCGCCCGGCGCGGCCGTGCCCTTGGGCGCGTACGCCCCCGGCGCCCCGCCCGGACGCCGGCCGTGCTCCTGCTGGAGCTCGCCGTCGAGGTGCCTGCCCGCCTGTTCGTCGGCGGGCTTGTTCGCGTGGTCGCGGGGGTCGTGCTGGGCGGGCGGCTTGTCGTCCTGGCCGACGATGTGGGCGCCGTCGTTGCCCGTGCCGTCCCCGTGCTCCGCCTCGTGGCCCTGGGGTCCGGCCGCGCTCTTCTTCTTTTTCGGCTCCTCCTTGACCGGGCCGCCGGGCACCCAGCCCGCCTCGGCCAGCAGCGCCTGCGCCTGGGCGGTGTCCTGTTTGCCGAGGGAGCCGCTGTTGTCCTGGTAGGCGTCCTGCCCGGCGAGCGCGAGGTGGCTGCCGACCGGCACGGCGGGCAGGCCGAGCGGCTTGAGGACCAGCCCGGCCAGCTCGGTGCGGTCCAGGGCGCGGGCGATCGCGCGGCGCACCCGCTCGTCGGTGAGGGGGCCCCGGGAGCCGTTGAGGGCGAGCTGGGTGTAGGCGGGTTCCAGGGACTTGCGGATCACGAAGCCGCGCAGGGCCTGCTGCGGCGCGGCGCCGGGCGCGCCCGTGGCGCCGCTGGGGGGCGCGGAGGGGCCCTGAAGGGGCTTGCTGCCCTTGTCGCGGGCGGCGAGGGTGATCCGCTCGGCGTCCTCCGGGTTCACCTCCGCCATGTCGACCTTGCCGTCGGCGAGCGCGGCGGACCGCTGGTCGAGCGGCACGGCCACGAGCACGATCTGGGAGAGCTTGGCGGGCCGTCCCCACCAGCGCGGATTGCGGGTGAGGGCGACCTCCCCGCCCTTGCTGTCCACCTTGGCGAGGGAGAAGGGCCCGGCGGTGACCTTCAGGCCGTGTCTGGCCGCGTCGTTGAAGCTGTCCGGGGTGCCCGTGACGTCCTTCGGGTACAGCGGCGAGAACAGCGACCGCCAGTCGGCGTACGGCTTGCCGAAGGTGACCTTGACCTCGAGGTTGTTCGCGCCGCGCTCCACCTTCTCGATGCGGTCGTAGCCGGCGTTGCGGGCAGTCCAGTAGGCGTTGTCCTTGCCGGCGAGGGCGCGCCACTGGGCGGCGAAGTCGTCGGCACCGATCTCCCGGCCGTCGCTCCAGACGGCCTGCTGGTTGAGGCGGTAGACGACGACCTGCTTGGGCTCGGTCGACACCACCTTGGCGGACTCCAGGAAGTCCGGATCGCGCTGCGGTCGGCCCTGCGCGTCCAGCCGGAACAGGGAGGGCAGGACGGCGCCCGCGATCCGGGTGGTCGTGGCGTCGGCGTCCGCCTGGAAGGTGTTCAGGGTCTCGGGCACGGCGTCGACGGCCCAGCGCAGGGTGCCTCCGTCGGCGACGAGGGCGCGGGCGGCGGGAGCGACGTCCTGCGCGGCGACCGGCTTGCTCTTCTGCTCGTCGTCGGCGCTGCAGGCGGCGAGCGCCGAGGCCGCGAGGGTTCCCGCGGTGAGGAATGCGACCGAGCGCAGTACCGCGCGCGGTCCGACGCCGTCGTGGGACATCACGTCTACCTCCGAGGGGCCGCTCCGCGGATGAGCGGGGTTGGGGCGCTATGATCCGGTTTGGAAGCATTGGGGGTATTTGGAGCTGATCGGATGTATGCGCCCACTGAAGAGGAAAGGGGGCGGCGGGATGCGACGACACGACGACGCGGCGGGGCAAGCTCACCCATGTGGCGCAGCCGACCGCCTGTCCGGTCCCCCGCTGCCTCCACCCCGGCGTGGCGGGAGATTCGAAAACGCACCCGCACACACCCCCGTGCGTCGGCCAATCGCTGCATGTCCCTTCCCTACGGTCGGTGTGACGCGCAACACTCGCAGGCGCATGAGCGTTGCCGGCCCGGTCCGAGGGACCCGTGGAAGCGAGGTCACGTCATGTCCGTGCACGAGGAACTGACATCGGTCCAGCGCTGCCTCGACGACCTGTGCCGGTCGGTGGGGCGGCTGGAGCGGCAGATGGGCAGCGGCGGGCTCGACATCCGCCGAGTCCGCACCGACGCCGACCACCTGCGCGAGAGCGTGGCGCTGCTGCGCGAGGCGGCCAGTGCGGCAGGCGCATTGCGGCGGCCCGATCTCGTCGCCATCCCCGACACCCCGTACGACACCACCCTGTGGACGGACTCGGACGACGAGGGTCTCGGCGCCCGCGACCGGCACGCCCCCTGACGAAGAAGGTGCGTCCCAAGTTGGCCACTGGCACCGAATCCCCCGACACCCACGCCGCCGCGCCCGGCGGCGAGCGGACCGGCAGGCGCGCCGCGATCCCCGGGCGCCACCTGCGCACCGACCGCTGGTGGCTGGCCCCGGCCGGCACCGCCGCCGGGCTGCTGGCCTTCGTCGTGTACTCGACCTGGCGCGCCTTCGCCGACGCGCACTACTACGCCGCGCCGTACGTCTCGCCGTTCTACTCTCCGTGCCTGGCGGAGCGGTGCCGGACCATGCACGCGGGGCCCAACGCGGACCTCTTCGGCAGCTGGTGGGCGATCTCCCCGGCGATCATCATCCTGATCTTCCCGCTGGGCTTCCGCCTGACCTGCTACTACTACCGCAAGGCCTACTACCGCGGCTTCTGGGCGTCGCCCCCGGCCTGCGCGGTGGCGGAGCCGCACAAGACGTACACCGGCGAGACCCGCTTCCCGCTGATCCTGCAGAACGTCCACCGGTACTTCTTCTACGCGGCGCTCCTGGTGGCGGGCGTCCTCACCTACGACACCGTGCTCGCCTTCCGCGACCAGCACTACCGCTGGGGCCACATGGGGCTCGGCACCCTGGTCTTCCTGGTGAACATCGCGCTGATCTGGGCGTACACGCTCTCCTGCCACTCCTGCCGGCACATCGTCGGCGGAAAGCTCAAGCACTTCTCCCGGCACCCGTTGCGGTACCGGACGTGGGTGTTCATCAGCCGGCTCAACGCCCGGCACATGCTGCTGGCGTGGGCGTCCCTGGTCAGCGTGGCCCTCGCCGACTTCTACGTGTACCTGGTGGCGTCCGGCGCCTTCGCCGATCCGCGCTTCTTCTGACGACAGTGAGGCCTTCTGATGTCCGTGGTCGACCGGCAGGAGTGGGACGTGGTCGTGGTCGGGGCCGGCGGCGCCGGGCTGCGCGCCGCCATCGAGGCCCGCGAGCGCGGCGCCCGCACGGCCGTGATCTGCAAGTCGCTGTTCGGCAAGGCGCACACGGTGATGGCGGAGGGCGGCATCGCGGCGGCGATGGGCAACGCCAACCCGCACGACGACTGGCAGGTGCACTTCCGCGACACCATGCGCGGCGGGAAGTTCCTCAACCAGTGGCGGATGGCGGAGCTGCACGCGCGCGAGGCGCCCGACCGGGTCTGGGAGCTGGAGACCTGGGGTGCCCTCTTCGACCGTACGCAGGACGGGAAGATCTCCCAGCGCAACTTCGGCGGCCACGAGTACCCGCGCCTGGCGCACGTCGGTGACCGTACGGGGCTCGAGCTGATCCGCACGCTCCAGCAGAAGGTCGTCGCACTCCAGCAGGAGGACAAGGAGGAGACCGGCGACTACGAGTCCCGGCTGAAGGTGTTCCAGGAGTGCACGGTCACCCGGATCCTCAAGACTGTGCCTGACAGCGGCTCCGCCGCGGGGGACCGGGTGTCGGGTGTCTTCGCCTACGAGCGCGAGTCGGGCCGCTTCTTCGTGCTGGAGGCGCCCGCCGTCGTGATCGCGACGGGCGGCATCGGCAAGTCCTTCAAGGTGACGTCGAACTCATGGGAGTACACCGGCGACGGGCACGCGCTGGCGCTGCTCGCCGGGGCGCCGCTGCTGAACATGGAGTTCGTGCAGTTCCACCCGACGGGCATGGTCTGGCCGCCGTCGGTGAAGGGCATCCTCGTCACCGAGTCGGTGCGCGGCGACGGCGGGGTGCTCATGAACGCAGGCGGCAAGCGGTTCATGTTCGACTACATCCCCGACGTCTTCAAGGAGAAGTACGCGGAGACGGAGGCGGAGGCCGACCGCTGGTACGACGACCCGGACCACAACCGCCGCCCGCCCGAGCTGCTGCCCCGGGACGAGGTGGCGCGCGCCATCAACGCCGAGGTGAAGGCGGGCCGCGGCTCCCCGCACGGAGGTGTCTTCCTGGATGTGTCGACGCGCATGCCCGCCGAGGTCGTCCGGCGCCGGCTGCCGTCGATGTACCACCAGTTCAAGGAGCTGGCGGACGTCGACATCACCGCCGAGGCGATGGAGGTCGGACCGACCTGCCACTACGTGATGGGCGGTGTGGCGGTCGACTCGGACACGGCGGGGGCCCGTGGGGTCGCGGGCCTGTACGCGGCCGGGGAGGTGGCCGGCGGGATGCACGGATCCAACCGGCTGGGCGGCAACTCGCTCTCCGACCTGCTGGTGTTCGGGCGCCGGGCCGGTCTGCACGCCGCGCAGTACGCCATGGGGCTGGCCGAGCGGCCGCGCGTGGACGACGTCCAGGTGGACACGGCGGCGGCCGAGGCGCTGCGCCCGTTCTCGGCGGAGGGTCCGGCGCCCGGCGAGGACATCGGGGCGGAG
Organism: Streptomyces sp. NPDC051104; assembly: GCF_040682835.1. Taxonomy (NCBI): domain Bacteria; kingdom Bacillati; phylum Actinomycetota; class Actinomycetes; order Kitasatosporales; family Streptomycetaceae; genus Streptomyces; species Streptomyces sp. NPDC051104. The sequence goes on from NZ_JBFBBS010000001.1 coordinate 371,294, forward strand.
GGCCGCCCGCCGGAGAACCCCTACGCCCTGTACCAGGAACTCCAGCGGACCATGAACGACCTGGTCGGCATCATCCGCCGCGAGTCGGAGATGCAGCAGGCGCTGAAGAAGCTGGCGGAGCTGCGGGTGCGGGCGCGCCGGGCGGGCGTCGAGGGGCACCGGCAGTACAACCCGGGCTGGCATCTGGCGCTGGACCTGCGGAACATGCTGCTGGTCAGCGAGTGCGTGGCGCGGGCCGCGCTGGAGCGCACGGAGTCGCGCGGCGGTCACACCCGCGAGGACTTCCCGTCGATGGACCGGGCGTGGCGGCGGGTCAACCTGCTGTGCCGGCTCACCGACCCGACCGAGGGCCTGGCGGCGACGGACCCGGTCCGCGGCCAGATCGCGCTCACCCGGGAGACCACCGAACCCATCCGCCCCGACCTGCTCGCCCTCTTCGAGAAGGAGGAGCTGGTGAAGTACCTCGCCGAAGAGGAGCTGTACGAATGAGCAGCTACGAAGCCCGCTTCAAGGTGTGGCGGGGCGATGCGAGCGGCGGCGGCCTGGAGGAGTTCAAGGTCGAGGTCAACGACGGCGAGGTGGTGCTGGACATCATCCACCGTCTGCAGGCCACCCAGGCCCCGGATCTCGCGGTGCGCTGGAACTGCAAGGCCGGCAAGTGCGGTTCGTGCTCGGCGGAGATCAACGGGCGGCCGCGGCTGATGTGCATGACACGGATGTCGGTGTTCGACCGGGAGGAGACGATCACCGTCACTCCCCTGCGCACCTTCCCGGTGATCCGCGACCTGGTGACGGACGTCGGCTTCAACTACGAGAAGGCGCGCGAGGTCCCGGCCTTCGTCCCGCCCGCGGGGCTCGGCCCGGGCGAGTACCGCATGATGCAGGAGGACGTGGACCGCTCGCAGGAGTTCCGCAAGTGCATTGAGTGCTTCCTGTGCCAGAACACCTGCCATGTGGTGCGCGACCACGAGGAGAACAAGCAGGCGTTCGCGGGCCCGCGCTACCTCATGCGGGTCGCGGAACTGGACATGCACCCGCTGGACGCGGCGGCCGAGCGGGGCCTGGACCGCAAGCGCGCGGCCCAGGACGAACACGGCCTCGGCTACTGCAACATCACCAAGTGCTGCACGGAGGTCTGCCCCGAGGGCATCAGGATCACGGACAACGCCCTGATCCCGCTGAAGGAACGGGCGGTCGACCGCAAGTACGACCCCCTGGTGTGGCTGGGTTCGAAGATCAGGAGGCGTTCTTCGTAGCAGCGGCGTCCCGGGTGCGGTCGGGTCGCCGGGCCGACAACTGCGACGCCGTGCCGGCCAGATACAGCCCGAAGCCCATGGCCGCGAGGGGCATATGGGCGAAGGGGGCGCCGTTGAGGGGGCCGAGGAACGCGTAGCCGGACATGCCGACGGCGCCCACCGGCGTGCCGTAGCCCTACAGCCTCGGCCGCATGATCCTGCTCCCGCCCCACGGCGGCACCCAGCCCGTCGCGATCGCGGCGACACCCGTCACCACGCCCGCCGGCAGCGCCGACGCGGTCACCCTGCCAGGACCCAGTGCGTGCCGGTCATCGTCACACGAACTCCAGTGCGCGCTCGAGGTTGTGTTCCGCGATGCCCCGCATCGGCCCCGGTTCCGGGTAGTCGCCGTCGAGGAGCCTGAGGGGGCCCGCCACCAGGGAGAGGTGCAGGGCGAGCCGGTACAGGCGCAGCCGGTCCGCGTCGAGGTCGTCGGTGCGCAGGGCGTCGTAGTGGGGGCCGAAGCGGAGCTGGAGGAAGACGTGCTCCCACTCGGCGTCGAAGTACATCATTCCTTCGATGTCGATCAGTGCCGGACGGCCCTCCGCGTCCAGCAGGACGTGGTCGGGGCCCAGTTCGCCGTGGACGACGATGTGGCGGGCCCGGGGGCGCACCGCCGCGAAGAGCTCGTGCAGGCGGTGGTCGAGCCGGTCGCGTACGGCCGCGGCACGGGGCTCGCGGGCCGCGGCCTCCTCGGTGTCCCGCAGTGCGCGGTCCCGTACGACGGCTTCGCACGAGGCGCCGTGCGCGGATCCGCCGTCGTCGACGACGGCGACCTTGCCGAAGCGGGGGGCGGTGTGGGCGCGCATCGCGGCCAGGGTGGCGGCGAGGTCCTTCAGCGGGCCGGTCGCCGCGTGGGGGTCGCGGCGCAGCAGCTCCTCCAGGGTGCCGCCGGGGAGGTCCTCGACGATCGCGGCGTCCGCGGGCAGGTGCGTGTGGGTGGGGTCGGCGAACAGCAGGCTCGGTGTGCGGATGCCGAGGGCCGTGAGACGGTCGTGCGACGCCGTGAACAGGTCGAGGCCCGAGGCGTGCGAGAAGGGGTCGCGGGGGTCGGCGGGCGGAGCGTCCCAGTAGTCCTCGTCGGGTGACCAGACGTAGGCGATCGCGGTGGAGCCGTCGTCGAGGGTGAGGCGGTAGACGCCCTTCTTCGAGCCGCCGCGCAGCCGGGTGACGGTGTCCAGGCGGCGGGTGGGGCCGAGCGCGGCGCGCGCCAGGGGGGCGAGGGCGTCGCGGCCGAGGGGCGTCCGGGCGGCCGTCATACCGGTGCGCGGCCGACGTGCCGGGCGCGGAACTGGAGCACCGCGCCGGACATCATCAGGGCCAGGCCGATGGCGGAGACGACATCGAGGACGGTGAGGTCGCGCACGGTGGAGCCGTACCTGCACAGCCCCAGGCCCGCGGCGAAGCACAGCGCTCCAAAGTCCCACAGACGCGGCCGCGGGAGCTCCGTTCGCGCCCAGGGCCCGACCCGGCCGGTCGTGAGGACCAGGATGCCCGCGACCGCCTGGAGCACCACGACCACGTACACGGCGATCAGTGAGGTGATGTGCAGCATCGCGCCCCCGGCGGTTCGTTGGCCTGATCATGGCACCAACCGCTGCGTAGAACCAGATCCATCCCCCGTACATCAGGCGCCGCACCCCGGTCGCGGTGCCGCGTATTCAGCCATACGCTCCGAAATGTGACGCCGCCCCACCGTCGACGCCGACCGCGCACGGCCGCCGTGTTCCGAGCCGCGCGGAGGGTGCCTGTCGTGTTCGCCGTGGTGCTGGTGCCGCACCAGACCTCCACCGGGGATCTCGTGCTGCCGCTGGTCGCCGCGGTCGCGGCCGTCGCCGTGGCGGCGTACGCGTCGGTGCGGCGCAGGCTGCGCGCGGCGACCCGTACGACACCCGGCGGGATGCTGCCCACCGTCGTACCGCTCGACGAACTCGATCGGCGGGCGCGGCGGTTGCTCGTCGAGACCGACGACTGTGTGCGCACCAGCCGGGAGGAACTCGGCCGCGCGGCCGAGGCGTTCGGGGACGCGGCGGTACGGGAGTGTGCCGAGGCGGTGGAGTTCGCCGCGGTGGAGCTGGCACAGGCGTTCCGGCTGCGGCAGCGGTTCGACGACGGGGAGGGACAGGCGCGGGGGCTGCTGGAGGAGGTCGTCGAGCGGTGCGAGGCGGCCGGGCGGCGACTGGACGCTCAGGCGCCCGAGTTCGACCGGATCCGCGCACTGGAGCGGACCGCGGGCGAGGCGCTGGAGCGTGCCGAGGCACGGCTGCGGGAGGTGACGGCACGGGTCCCGGAGGCGGACCGCACGCTCGCCGAGATGCGCGCGCGGTACGCCCTGTCGGCCTGTCTGCCGGTGGCCGGCCACGACGACCAGGCGAAGGACCGGCTGCTCTTCGCCGCGACCGTGCTCCACCGGGCGCGGCAGGCGATGGGGGACGGCGCGACGGACGACGCGGTGGCCCTGCTGCGCGCCGCCGAGGCCGCGACCGACCAGGCGACGGTCCTCGTGGACGGTGTGGGCCGGCTCGCCGCGGACCTGACGGCGGCGGCGGATCGCCTGCCCACGGCCCTGACCGACATGGAGGCCGACTTCGCCGAGGCCCGCGGGCTCCTGGGCACGGACACCGCCCGGGCGATCGCCCACGCCGAGTCGGCGGTGGCGCGGGTGCGGGAGGAGCGGAACGGGGAGGGGCCCTACGACCCCGTGGGCGCGCTGCGGCGCATCGAACAGGTGGCCCTGGGGCTGGACCGGGCCCTGCATCGAGTCGCGCGGGGTTCCGGGGCGCCGGGGCGGCTCGAGCGGGCCGTGCTCGTGGCCCGCAGCACCGTCGGGGCGGCCGCCGACCATGTGACCACGCACCGCGGCGCCGTCGGCTGGGAGGCGCGGACGCGGCTCGCCGAGGCCGAGCGGCGGCTGCGCGGTGCGGTGAACACCGCTGTGCCCCCCGTCCCCGCGCCGGCCGACGCCCTCGCCGACGCCCGTGAGGCCGACGCATTCGCCCGGGAGGCCCGCCGGCTCGCGGAGCGGGACGTACGGACGTACGGGACGCCGTACGGCGAGGGTCTGTGGACGGGCGGCGCCGTGTTCGGCGGCATCCTGCTCGAAGCGCGGCACGGCCCTGGCGGCCACGGCGGACCCGCGAGCTTCGGTGGGCCGGCCACCCGGGGGCGCAGGGACGGCGGCGAGCTGTTCCGGACGGCGCCGGCCGAGAGCCGGCCCTGGCTGGGAAACACGGACCCGGCGCCTAGAACAGACTCAGCAACGCCTCCGCCGGGTCCGTGACGCCGCCCTCGCCGCCCGGCAGCGGGAGTTCGAACCACACCGTCTTGCCGCGCGGCGTACGGCGCGAACCCCAGGCCGCGGAGAGCATGCCGACCAGTTGCAGCCCACGGCCGCCCTCGTCGGTGTCCCGGGCGCGGCGGCGGCGCGGCTGGACCAGGCCCGAGTCCCACACCTCGCACACGAGCGTCCGGTCAAGGAGCAGCCGGAGTCTGATCTCGCCCTCGCCGTAGCGCAACGCGTTGGTGACCAGCTCGCTGACGAGGAGTTCGGTGGTGTCGACCAGCGGTTCGAGGTCCCAGCTGAGCAGCTGTCCGCGCGCGTATTCCCGGGCCCGGCCCACGCTGCGCGGCTCGCGGGGCAGCGTCCAGTCGCCGACGGAGTCGGCCGGCAGTCCCTGCACACGTGCCATCAGCAACGCGATGTCGTCCTCGCCGTGATGGGTGTCCAGAGTGGCGAGGACGTGGTCGCAGACGTCCTCCAGTGGCTGGGAGGGGTCGGTGAGGGCGCCGACGAACGCCTGCAGGCCCTCGTCCAGGGGGTGGTCGCGGGACTCCACCAGGCCGTCCGTGTAGAGCGCCAGCAGCGCGCCCTCCGGGAGTTCGACCTCGACCTCCTCGAACGGCTCGCCGCCCACCCCCAGGGGCATCCCGGGCGGCACGTCCAGCATCAGCGCGGCCTCGCCCGGCTCGACGAGCACCGGCGGCAGATGGCCGGCGTTGGCGAAGGTGCAGCGGCGCGTCACCGAGTCGTAGACCGCGTACACACAGGTCGCGAGGTAGACCTCGGACAGGTCGGCCTCGCGGGGCCGGCGGGCGGCACGGGTGGCCTGCTGGACACCTCCAGGGGCGCCGAGGCCGCGCGCGATCTCGTCCAGTTGCGCGAGGACTTCGGCCGGTTCGAGGTCGAGCTGGGCCAGGGTGCGCACCGCGGTGCGGAGTTCGCCCATGGCGACGGCGGCGCGCAGGCCCCGGCCCATGACGTCGCCGACCACCAACGCGGTGCGATGGCCGGGGAGTTCGATGACGTCGAACCAGTCGCCCCCGACCTCGCTCGGCCGCCCGGTGGCCGCGTTTCCCGGCAGATACCGGCAGGCGATGTCCAGGCCGGAGGCCTCCGGGTCACCCGGCGGCAGCAGGGACCGCTGCAGGATCAGCGCCCGTTCGTGCTCACGGCGGTACAGGCGCGCGTTGTCGATGCAGACCGCGGCGCGCGCGGCGAGCTCCACGGCGAGCGCGCGGTCGCGTTCCCCGAACGGCTCGCTGCCCTTCGTGCGGGAAAACTGGGCCAGGCCGACCACGGTGTCGTGCGCGACCATCGGGACCGCGAGGGTGGACTGGATCAGGCCGCCGTCCTCGGCGGAGATGTGCCGTGGGCGCGCGGTGCGCAGGGCGTCGGCGAAGGCCGAGTTGAAGGAGAAATGGTGCACCGCGCCGACCTCGACGGGCGCGGGCCCGCCGGCCAGGGGCGCGTCCGAGACGGCGCTGGCGAACGCGACGCGGCGCAGCTCGGCGCTGCCGTCGGGCAGGCCCGGCGGTGTCTCGTCGCCGGCCAGGAGCCCCTGGTAGAGGTCGACGGTGGCGAGGTCGCAGAAGCCGGGCACGACGACGTCGAGGAGTTCGCGGGCGGTGGTCTCCAGGTCGAGGGAGTTGCCGATGCGGGCGCCGGCCTCGTTCAGCAGGGCGAGGTTGCGGCGGGCGGCGGCGGCCTCGCGGGCGGCGGCGCGGCGCGCGGTGATGTCGGTTCCGAGCCAGGCGATACCGATGGGCCGGCCGCTGCCGCTGTGCACCCGGTAGAGGTTGACGGACCAGTGCTTGCGCTCGTCGGAGCCGGGGACGGACCCCGCGATGTGCATGTCCGTGATGGACTGGCCGGTCTCCAGGACGCGCCGCAGCGTGGCGGTGATGCGCTCGGCCTCCGGGGACTGCAGGTAGTCGTGGACGGTGCGGCCGCGGTGTTCGGCGGGCGTGCCGCCGAACGTGGAGGCGAACCGCTCGTTGGCGCGGCGTACCCGCAGGTCGGAGTCGATCAGCAGGAAGCCGAAGGGAGATTGGCCGAATATCGCCTGCGAGGCGGCGAGGTCGGTCTCGATGCTGCGGAGGGTGCGGGCGTCGACGATGATGCACACCGCGCCCTGTTCGCCGTCCTCGGTCGTGGTGGGCATCACATAGACCTCGGCGAGCCCCTCGGTCCGCTCCGCGTCGGGCAGCCGGAAGGGGATGACGCCGGTCCACTCGCGGCCGTCCAGGATCTCGGCCATCTTGCGCTGGCCGCGCTCGCGCAGGTCCGGGGCGACGAACGCCTCTATGGGGTCCATGCCCACGGCCCGCTCGGCGGGGATGCCGAAGAGATGCTCGGCGCGCAGGCTCCACTGGTCGACGAGCCCGTCGGGGCCGAGGGAGAAGGAGGCGACCTTGATGTAGTCGTAGATGGAGCCGGGCGGACTGCTCTGCCACAGGGGGCCGCCCGCCGGGTCGCGCGGTTCGACGGCCGCGGCGGCATCGACCGCGGCCCCGCCCCTCGCGCCGTCCGACGGGTCCTCGGACTCCGTGGCCTTCGCTGGTATCTCGCTCACGCGAACCGTCCCCTCCAGCTCACCGCGTCCGGCACCGGTCACCGGGGGCGGCTGCCCGCAGTATCCAGCACTACGGTGCCGCACAACACGGTGTTCACGATCACAGCACGATCCCGATGGTTTTTGGACCGGCCGGGCAATACTCCCAGTCTTCTAACCAGGTGGTGCCCGCTCGAACCAAAGAACGCCGCCCGCGCTCCTGGCGCGATCCGATCGGTCGGTGCACGCCCCGCCGGCCGCGCCCGCGGCGCGCTGCCGTGCACCGGATGAGCGCGGTCAGCAGGGAACCGCGAGCTCGAACCAGACCGTCTTTCCGCTGTCCGCCGGCCGGGTGCCCCAGCGGCGCGAGGAGTGGGCGACCAGCTGCAGACCGCGGCCGTCCTCCTCGTCGGAGCGGGCCTTACGCTCGCGGGGGAAGTCGGGGAGCGGGTCGGAGACCTCGACGCGCAGGGTGGGCACGGGGCCGGCGGCCCGGACGAGGCGGACGCCGATGGGGCCCGTGGCGTGCCGCATCGAGTTGGTGACCAGCTCGCTGACCAGCAGCGCGGCGACATCGCCGAGCTCGTCGAGACCCCAGGTCCGCAGCTGGCCCCGGACTACGGCGCGGGCGGTGCGGACCGCACCGGGGTCTGCGGGGAACGTCCACTCGGCGCTTTCGCCTTGAGTGTCGAGCACGCCGATCACTTCCCAGGCCAGAAGCCCACCCATGTCCGGTTTCGTGGGGTTAATGGGCACATACCCGATATCAATGGCGCCTTACCGCGCACTGGGGCGCACTGTGGCACGAACGGCGTATGGGGCGCCAGCCCCTGGCGCAACATCAGCCCCATCACCACCAGCCGCCGAGAGACCGGGACGCCCCCGCTCCGGGGCGCGACTTGCGGCTTTTCCGCAGGTGGGGACGGTGTCATTCCGGCCTGCGCGGCGGCGGAGGCCGTTCACAAAGCGGGCACAGGTTTTACCGTATCCATGCACAGGAGCCCGAGTTCAACACGGCCCGGGCACGGTCGCCGAACTGTCGTGGCCCGCTCGGAGGGCGGGAGTTCCTGGCTCTACGAGGCGCCGTGGTGCGGGAGCGGCTGCCACGCGGCCCGTACCGCTTCGACCGCCGCGACGTCCTGATCGAGCCAGTCGACGTCCCGGACCTGCTCGCGGGTCAGCCAGCGCAGCTCGTCGTGGTCCTGCAGGGGCTCGGGGGTGCCGGCGACGAGGCGGGCGGTCCACACGCGCAGGACGTACCCGGGCTTGAGGGGCCACTCCCCCGGGACGCGTGCGACCGGCTCCGCCGTGACGCCGAGTTCCTCGCGCAGTTCGCGCACGAGGGCCTGCTCGGGGGTCTCTCCGGGTTCGACCTTGCCGCCGGGCAGCTCCCAGCCGCCGGCGAGTTCCGGGGGTGCGCTGCGGCGGGCGGCCAGCAGGCGGCCGCCGTCCAGCACGGCGGCGCCGACCACCACGATCGGTTGCGTCATGCGCCGGAGCCTACGGGAGCCGCGCGACGGGTCACCCACGCGGGAGGGGTCACCCACACGCGACGGGCGCGGCTCACGCGCCTCCGTTCTGCCCGACGCGCTCCACCCAGTAGAGCTGTTTGTGGCCGCGGTCGCCGAGGCTGTCCACGATCTTCTGCGCCTCGGCGCGCGTGGCGTACCTGCCGACGCGGTAGCGGTTGCCGTTGTCGTCCTGCCGTATGACGAGCCAGGGGAGAGTGACCGTGCTGTCGTTCATCGCGCCCCACTGCTCCTTCCCGCCCCTGCCCGCCCGAGGCCCGCCCCCGGCTTCCGCCGCGCCCCGCCCACCAAGGAAACCGCACTGCGCATATGCCCGAGCCTACGCCTTACCTTCACGCAGCGAATCCGACTTTTCACAAAGAGGTACGCAACCAGCCATGACAGAGGGAGCGCGCGCCGTCACACGCGCCCCCTAACACGCCCCTGGTGCACGCGGAGCAGCGCGAAGCGCCGGGGGTCAGGCGGCGAGAAACGACCGGATTGCAGCGGCTGGACAGCCTGGGCAGCGGGGCAACCGGGGGCTCGGGACGGCGACTTGAGGGAGGACGGGCGCGACGGCCGGGGTGAGGTTGTCGGCGACGGACGCCGGGGCTCGTGGAGGCGGGTGTCGTGGTGCTCCCGGAGGCGGGTGCCGGGTGCTCCCGGAGGCGGGCCGCGCCGCCCCCTTTCGGCTACTTCACCGGCTTCCGGCTACTTCACCGGCAGGTGGTACGCCACCCGGTACCTGTCCGCCGGTACCACCACGTCCGCCGTCTCGACCGGGCGGCCCGAGGCATAGAACGTCCGCTGGATGACCAGGACCACATGGCCGGGGACGCCACCCAGGGCCAGGAGTTCCTCCGCGAGGCCGGGGCGGGCGCCGACCTCCTCCGTGACGTTGTCCACGATCACGTCGATGGCCGCCATCCGCTCCACGACCCCCATGCCGCCGAGCGGGCCCTCCTCGGGCAGCATCACGGGGGTGCGCCCCGTCAGCGCGAGCGGCTCCCACGACGTGGACAGCATCATCGCCTCGCCCGCGTCCCGGAACACGTACTTCGTGCACATCACCCGGTCACCCGGCTGGATGGCGAGCCGCTCGGCGATCGCGCCGCTCGCCGCCGTCTGCTCGCTGTGCGACTCCCAGGTCCCGCGCGCGGAGGCGTCCGCCTGCTCCTGGCGGAACGGGGTCGCGCCACTCTCCGGCCGGAACCCGGAGCGGGCGATGCGCCGCGGATCCGGCCGCTCCCGGACGTAGGTGCCCGACCCGGAGCGGCCCTCCACCAGCCCCTCGGCCATCAGCACCTTGCGCGCCTCCAGGGCGACCGTGTCCGAGACGCCGTACTCCTCGCGGATGCGGGCCTGGGACGGCAGCCGGGTGTGCGGCGGCAGCAGACCGTCGACGATCTTCTTGCGCAGATCACCCGCGACACGCAGATACGCCGGCTGCTCACCGAAAGTCACTGGCCGCTCCCATCAGGTTGTACAGACAGCAACAGCCTGGCAACCGTCGGTTCCGCCATGCAAGCACGGGCCAAAGAATCACCCGATGTGATGACTTCTCCCTGCCGAGGGCTTTACCCAGGCACTTTCTCCCCGTTGTGGACGCCGTCACACCTGCCCCGAACACGGAAGTGGGACACCTGTCATGACAGAGAGTCAGAAGACTGACAACTAGCCTTCTCGCATGACACCTTTGCCGGACTGTTACTGCCCGGCGGACGGCACCCGGGTGGCCGCGGAGTCGCTCGCCTGGTGCTGCCCCGTCTGCTGCGGCCCGCTGGACCTGGACTTCGCGCCCACGCCCGCCCCGCTGAAGTCCCTCGGCGGCCGGGTGAACTCGCTGTGGCGGTACGCGGAGACGCTGCCGCTCGCGGGGCCCTCCATCAGTCTCGGCGAGGGCCGTACACCGCTCGTGGAGCTGACGGACGGCATCTCGGCGAAGCTGGACTTCCTGATGCCGACACTGTCCTTCAAGGACCGCGGCGCGGTGCTGCTGGCCGAACTCGCGCTGCGCCTGAAGCCCCGGCAGGTGATCGCCGACAGCAGCGGCAACGCGGGCACGGCGATCGCCGCGTACTGCGCCCGGGCCGCGCTGCCGTGCACGGTGTACGTCCCCGAGGGCACCTCGGCCAAGAAGCTGGAGCAGATGGAGGCGCACGGGGCGCGGGTGGTACCGGTCGAGGGCGGGCGTGAGGCGGCGGCGCGGGTGGCGCGCGACGCGGCGGACGCGCCGGGGGTGTTCTACGCGTCGCACGTCTTCAACCCCTACTTCCTGCACGGCACGAAGACGTACGTCCACGAGCTGTGGGAGGACCTCGGCGGGCGGCTCCCGGACGTGCTCGTGCTCCCCGTCGGCAACGGCACGCTGCTGCTGGGCGCCTCCCTCGCGATCGCGGAGCTGTACGGGGCGGGGCTGCTCGACCGCCGCCCGGTGCTGTACGCGGTGCAGGCGGCGGCGGTCGCCCCACTGGCACGCGCGTGGGAGGAGGGCGCCGAGGACCTGGTGGACGTCACTCCCGCGGGGCCGACGTCGGCCGAGGGGATCGCGATCCCGCGGCCGCCCCGGGCCCGCCAGATCCTGCGCGCGGTACGCGACTCGGGCGGCACGTTCCTGACGGTGACCGAGGACCAGATCCGCCATGCCCAACTCGATCTGGCGTCCCGGGGCCTGTACGTGGAGTCGACGGGCGTGGCCTGCTGGGCGGCCGTACGGGAGGGGGTCCTCGGATCCCGCAGTGCGGTGGTGCCGCTGTGCGGGGCGGGGCTGAAGACGGGGCTGGCCGGCCCCTGAGACCACCGGGCCGGGGACGCCCTCCCCGGCCCGGTCGTCCCACCCGGTGACGAAGAAGCGCTCCCTGCCGATTCTCCACATAATGGGCAAGGTGGGTGACAGGGCCGCACTTTCGACTCGTCCCGCCGACCGCCCCGCCCCCGGCACGGGGCCCGGCCGGAAAGGGCTCAAGAGCGACGCCCTCGGCATGTTCTCCTCGGTCGTCATCGCCCTGGCCTCCACGGCCCCGGCGTACAGCCTGGCGGCCACGCTGGGCCTCATCGTGGCGGGTGTGGGACTGCAGGCCCCGATCGTCACCATGCTGGCGTTCATCCCGATGCTGCTGATCGCGTACGCCTACCGGGAGCTGAACGCGTCCAACGCCGACTGCGGGACCGCCTTCACCTGGGCGACCCGTGCCTTCGGCCCGCGCACCGGCTGGATGGCCGGATGGGGCCTGATCGTCGCGGACATCCTCGTCCTGGCCAACCTCGCCGACATCGCAGGTATCTACGGCTTCCGGCTGGTGGGCCTGGACGGCCTGGCGGCGAGCCGGCTGTGGACCACCGTGGCGGGCATCGTCTGGATCGTCGTACTGACCGCCGTCTGCTACATCGGCATCGAGATCTCGGCCGCCCTCCAGCGCTGGCTGCTGTGCGTCGAGGTGGCGGTGCTGGTCCTGTTCGCGGTGACCGCGCTGGTCAGGGTCTACACCAGCGCTCCCCCGACGGCGATCCACATCTCCGCCTCCTGGTTCGACCCCTTCCAGGTGTCCTCGGCGAGGGCGCTGACCTCCGGCCTCCTCGTGGCGGTGTTCATCTACTGGGGCTGGGACACCGCCGTCTCGGTCAACGAGGAAACCGTCGACAGCACACGCATCCCCGGGCGCGCCGCGGTGGTCTCCACCGTGCTGCTCCTGGTCACCTACGCACTGGTGTCGACGTCCACGCAGGCGTTCGCCGGGATCGCCGGCTCGGGCATCGGGCTGGGCAACGCCGGCAACTCGGGCGATGTGCTCTCCGTGCTGGGCAACGCCGTCTTCGGCAGCCACGGACCGGGGCTGGTGTTCTCCCGGCTGCTGATCCTGATGGTGCTGACCTCGGCGCTGGCCTCCACCCAGACGACCATCCTGCCGCTGGCCCGCACCGTGTTCTCGATGGCGGTCCACAAGGCGGTCCCCGCCCGGTTCGCCCGGGTCCACCGCAGGTTCCTCACCCCGACCTGGTCGACCGTCGGCATGGGCGCGCTCTCCATCGCCGTGCTGCTCCTGCTGTCCTCGTTCAGCCGGGACTTCCTGGCCGACTCGGTCCAATCGGTCGGCCTGGCGATCGCGTTCTACTACGGGCTGACCGGCTTCGCCTGCCTGTGGTACCACCGCAGGGTCCTCACCCGCAGCGCCGGTGACCTGCTGTGCAAGGGTGTCCTGCCGGGGCTCGGCGGTCTGCTGATGCTCGCGCTGTTCCTCTACGCCGCCTTCGGCGTCTACGCGGACCCCCGCTACGGCGCGACGGTCGTCGACCTGCCGGTGATCGGCCCGACGGGCGGGGTCACGGTGGTGGGCCTGGGCGCCCTGCTGCTGGGCTTCGTGCTGATGCTGGTGATCACCCGTGAGCACACCGCGGCCCTCAAGCTCCAGCGGAGCCTGCTCCCGCACCGCCTGCCCCCGCACACCGCCGTGCAGGCCGCGAGCCGCTATCTGCCCGCCGACAGCGGGTCCGGGGTGGGCGGCGACTGGTTCGACGTCATCCCGCTGTCGGGCACCCGGGTCGGTCTGGTCGCCGGGGACGTGGTCGGCCACGGGCTGCGGGCGGCCGCCACCATGGGGCGCCTGCGTACGGGCGTCCGTGTGCTGGCCCGGCTGGACCTGGCCCCGGACGAACTGCTCGCCCGGCTGGCCGACCTGGTCGAGCAGACCGCGCTCGAGCGCGCGCCCGGCCATCCCGCGGGCCACGGCCGGCACGCCGACGAGGCCCGGGGGGTGACCTGCCTGTACGCGGTCTACGACCCGGTGTCGGGACAGTGCAGCCTGGCGCGGGCGGGCCGGTCGCCACTGGCGGTCGTCGCGCCGGACACGGGCGTCGCCGACTACCCGGAGCTCCCGCCCGGCCCGCCGCTCGGAGGCACCGGCCCGCCCTACCAGTCCACCGAACTGCGGCTCGCGCCGGGCAGCCTTCTCGCCTTCTTCACGGATGGCCTCTTCCAGGCGGCGGACGGCCCCGAGACCGGGCGCGGTCTGCTCGCCCGGGCCCTCGCCGATCACCGCGAGTCGTTGGAGGACCTGTGCGACCGGGCGGTGGCCACGCTGCTGCCCGGGCCGGTGGACGAGGACGCGACGCTGCTGCTGGTCCGCACCCGCCTGCTGGACCGCAACCGGCTCGCGCAGTGGGAGCTGGCGGCGGACCCGGCGGCGGTCGCCTCCGTCCGCAACACCGTCGGCAAGCAGCTCGGCGACTGGGGTCTCGACGACCTCGTGTTCACCACCGAGCTCATCGTGACCGAGCTGGTCACCAACGCGATCCGTTACGTCGGCGGCCCGATCCAGGTGCGTCTGATCCGCACGGAGCCGATCAGCGGATGCGCCGCGGGCTCCCTGATCTGCGAGGTGTCCGACACCGGGCACACCGCCCCGAACCTGCGCCACGCGGCGAGCGACGACGAGGGCGGCCGGGGCCTGTACATCATCGCCCAGATGACCCACCAGTGGGGGACGCGCTACACCCCCACGGGCAAGACCATCTGGACCGAGCAGCCTCTGGCGCCCGCCGACTCCTCGTAGGGCGCGCCGGTCAGCCGGAGACGGCCGCCGTCCAGCCCCGGTCGACGGTCCGCCTCGCCTTCTCCAGTTGCGCGTCCGTCGGGAACTGCGGTGTTCCCTCCACCGTCGGCAGCCGGGCGGCGGCGGTCTTGTTCAGGGTGCCGTCCTTCCGCATGACATCCATGAGGACCGGGCGGGCACAGCCGTAGAGCCGGAGGTTCTGGCCCTCCGTGCTGAACAGGTACTCCTGCCACAGGCGGGCGGCCGCCGGGTGCGGGGCGTGTCTGTTGACCGCCAGCGCGTAGTACTGGGCGAAGCTGCCGTCGAACGGGATCGAGACCTGCCAGTTCACGCCCTTGCCGCGGAGCTCGTCGGCGGCGTGGAGGTTGATGTAGTCCCAGTTGACGGTGATGGGTGTCCGGCCGTCCCGGACCGTCGCCGAGGTGGCGGTCAGGGGGTTGAAGTTGCCGCTCTTCTTCAGCTTGGCGAAGAAGTCGATGCCGGGCCGGATGTCGTCGAACGACCCGTTGTTCGCCAGAGCGGCCGCGTAGACGCCGGCGAAGGCGGCCTCCGACCGGGTCGGGTCGCCCGCGAGGGCGACCATCCCCTTGTAGGCGGGCTTCAGCAGATCGGCGAAGGTCTGCGGGCAGGGCTTGACGCGCCGGGCGTCGCAGCCGATCGAGATGTAGCCGCCGTAGTTGTTGGACCAGCGGCCGCCGGGGTCCTTCTGGTTGCCGGGGATCGCGTCGAACGCCGCGACCTTGTACGGCGCGAGCAGGTTCTGCCGCGCCGCTGTCCGCGCGAAGGTGTCGCCGACGTCGATCACGTCGGGGGCGGTCGGCCGCGTTCCGCTGCTTGTGAGGGCGTTGATCTCGTCCTGGCTGTGCCCCAGTGGGTCCTGGACGGTCACCTTGATCCCGTACTTCTTCTGGAAGCCGTCGATCAGGCCGCCGTAGTCGGCCCAGTCACGCGGAAGCGCGATCGCCGTGAGCATGCCCTCCTTCTTCGCCGCGGCGGCCAGGGCCCGCACGCCGCCCGCGTTCTCCGCGGAGGTCGCCGTCGCCGGCTTCTCGAGCCGGGTGGTCGGTGGGCCGCCGCAGGCGTTCAGGCACAGCGTCGTGAGGGCGAGGCAGCCGAGGACGGCTGCGGCTCGGCCACGGGGTGCGGTCACGACGGCTCCAGACGGGGTGCGGGCGGCGCGATCGTGGGGTTTCGGAACTCTCGGGCCTTCCGCCGCGATACGGGTACCGCGTCGGCCCTTCGGTCATCCAGGCCAGCGTACCCACGCCGGGCGATCGCGCAGGTGAGGCGGTGTGTGCGGCGCCCTCACAGGGCCGTGTCCTCCCACTGGCCGAGCAGGATCTCGCCGAGTCCTTCGGCGCCCGGCGTGGCGCCGCCGTGGAGGGACTGTTCGGCCCAGATGACCTTGCCGGTGCCCGTGTAGCGGGTGCCCCAGCGCTCGGCGAACTGGGCGACCAGGAACAGTCCGCGGCCCCCCTCGTCGGTGGCCTTCGCCCGGCGCAGCCGGGGCGAGGTGCTGCTGCCGTCCGCCACCTCGAAGATCAGGGCGCGGTCGCGCAGCAGCCGGACGGAGATGGGTTCGCCGCCGTAGCGGACGGCGTTGGTGATCAGCTCGCTGAGGATGAGCTCGGCGGTGAAGACGTTCTCCTCCAGGCCCCACTCCGTCAGCCGGCGGGCGCAGGCGGTGCGCACCGGGCCCACCGCCGCGGGGTCGCGGGGCACCTGCCACTCCGCGACCCGGTCGGGGCCGAGACAGCGGGTGCGGGCCACCAGCAGCGCGATGTCGTCCGTGGGCCGCTCGGGCAGCAGCGCGTCCATCACCCTCGCGCAGATGGCCTCCGGGGTGCGGTCGGGTCCGGTCAGGGCGGCGCGCAGGGTCGCGAGGCCGGTGTCCAGGTCTCGGTCGCGGTCCTCGACCAGGCCGTCGGTGAAGAGCACCAGCCGCGACCCCTCGGGCACGGTCAGCTCGGCGCTCTCGACGGGCAGACCGGCGCACAGGCCGAGGGGCGGCGAGACGGGCACCGGGGGGAAGTCCACGCTCCCGTCGGGATGGACGACCGCCGGTCCCGGGTGGCCCATGGTGGCGATGGCCAGCTGCCCGGAGACGGGGTCGTAGACGGCGTACTGGCAGCTCGCCCCGGCGATCCCCTGCCCGTCCTCCCCTGCGGTGACCTCCTCGGCGTCGATCTGGGCCACCAATTCGTCCAGTCGGCCGAGGAGCTCGTCCGCGGGCATGTCCAGGCCGGAGAAGTTGTGCACGGCGGTCCGCAGCCTGCCCATGGTCGCCGCGGCGTGCAGGCCGTGGCCTACGACGTCGCCGACCACCAGGGCCACCCGGGCACCGGACAGCGGGATGACGTCGAACCAGTCGCCGCCCACTCCGGCCTGCGCGGGCAGGTAGCGGTAGGCCACGTCGAGGGCGGACTGCTCGGGAAGCCCGCGGGGCAGCAGGCTGTGCTGCAGGGTGACGGCCATCGTGTGCTCACGGGTGAAGCGGCGGGCGTTGTCGATGCTCACCGCGGCCCGGGCGACCAGCTCCTCGGCGAAGGACACGTCCTCCTCGTCGAACGGCGGGGAGGCGCGCCCCCGCCAGAAGTCGACCGCTCCCAGTACCACCCCGCGGGCTCGCAGCGGGACCGCCAGCAGGGAGTGGATGCCGTGGTCGAGGATGCGCCGGGACCGTACGGCGTCCTGGGCCACCCAGCTGTCGTCCGCGCTCAGGTCCCTGACGAGGACCGCCCGTCCGCCTTCCATCGCCCGGGCGACGGGGTGGGCGGGGATGAACCGGACCAGCGCGCCGACGGGGTAGAGGAGACGGTCGTCGTGCAGGCCCACGACCGCGACCCGGCGCACGTCGGGGTTCGCCGCGGAGGGCTCCCCGCCGGACAGGACCCGCTCCAGCAGTTCGACGGTGACCACGTCCGCGAACCGGGGCACCGCCACCTCCGCCAGTTCCTCGGCGGTGCGCTTCACGTCCAGGGTGGTGCCGATCCGGCCCCCGGCGTCGTAGAGCAGTTTCAGGCGTTCGCGCGCCACCTCCGCCCGGCCGGACAGCGCGAGCAGCTCCGTGGTGTCCCGGAGCGTCACCACGCTGCCGGCCGGTCCGTGGGGTGCGGTGGGTCGCTTGTTGACCGCCAGGAGGCGGTCGGCCGCGAGGTACACCTCGTCGGTGGCCGGGCGGTCGGAGGCCAGCAGCCCGGGCAGGTCCTCCTCGAGACCCAGATCGGTGACATGGCGTCCCTCGGCGTCCGCCGGCAGGTCCAGCAGCCGCCGTGCCTCGTCGTTGGCCAGCAGCAGTCTGCCCTCGGCGTCGATGATCAGTACGCCTTCCCGTACGGCGTGCAGGACCGCGTCGTGGTGCTCGTACATCCGGGTCATCTCGGTCGGGCCCAGGCCATGGGTCTGCCGCCGCAGCCGGCGGCTCACCAGGGCGGACCCGCCCACGGCGATGACCAGTGCCCCGGCGGTGCCGCCGAAGAGCACCGGCAACTGCCGGTCCACCCGGTGCTGCACCTTCTCGACCGTGACGGGAACGGAGACGATGGCGACGACCGAGCCGTCGGGGGCCCTGACCGGGACCGCCGAGATCACCGAGAGCCCCAGGGACCCCTGGAAGGTCCTGGTGAACGGCTTGCCGGCCGCGGCCTGCGCGTAGGGGCCGATGACATGCTTGCCGATCTGGTGCGGATCGCTGTGGGTGAGGGTGGTCCCGTCCAGCCGGTACACGATGACGGCGTCGACACCAGCGGCCTTCCGGGCCGCCTCGGCATGCGGCTGGAGCACCGCGCTCGGATCCGGGCTGTCCAGCGCGGCCACGATCCCCGGCGAGTTGGCGAACGTCTGGGCGGCGGCGAGGGTACGGTTCCGGGCGTCCGCCATGTTGTCGCGCCGGTCCTGCACCACGAGAGCCACCAGCGTGGCGGCGACGAGCAGCACCACGACGGCGAACTGCAGGAGAAAGACCTGCCCGGCGAGACTGCGCACGCTCAGCGAGCGGCCGGGGCGGCGTCGGCGGCGCGCAGATCGACCGGATTCTCCAGTCATACCCCCTTTCTATCGTTTATGTGATGGAACGCGCACACTCACCGGCCCCCGGGTGCCGTGCTGCGCCCCACCCCCGCCCTTCCCGTCGCCCGGCCGGAACCACCTGACCGAAATCCGCTCGTCCGCCGGTAGCACCCCTGCTCCTCCGCGTGCACGATGCCCCCTCACCACCACCCAGGCGAAGATCACCGTGAGGATCTTTCCCGGTACCCGCACGCAGAGAGGTCGTGGACACAACATGCACTTAGCACGCCGACACGAGCGACGCCCGGCCCCGACGAGACGGAGATGGGCCGTTGCCCTCACCTGTGCCGCGGCCCTTGTCACCTCGGCTGCCGCGCTCCCCCAGGCACAGGCGGCCACCCGCCCGGCCACCCCCGCCGCCGCTGCCCACCGGCCGGCCACGGACCGGGCGGTTTTGGCGGATGCGCTCGAGGCCATCCACACCGCCGGCATGTACGGCGCCTACGCGGCCGTGCGGGACGGTGACACCACGTGGCGCGGTGCCGCCGGTGTCGCCGACCGGGACACCGGCCGCCCGGTGACGCCCGACATGGAGCAGCGGATCGGCAGCATCTCCAAGTCGATGACCGCTGTCGCCCTGCTCCAGCAGGTCGCCGCGGGCCGTCTCGACCTGGACGCGCCCGTCTCCCGGTACCTCCCCGGCCTCGTCCCCGGACAGCGCGGTGACCGGATCACCGTGCGGATGCTGCTGAACCACACCAGCGGTATCGGGGACTACGTCCTCTACGCCTTCCCGTCGTTGCAGACGCTGTCCACGAGCAGCCTGGACGAGAACCGCTTCCGTCACGTCGACCCGCGGGAGCTGGTCCGGATGGGAGTGCAGGCTCCGCCGACCGGCGCTCCCGGCGAGAAGTGGTCGTACTCCAACACGAACTACGTCATCGCGGGGCTGCTGCTCGGCAAGCTCACCGGCGAGAACCCCGAGCGGTACATCACGCGCAACGTCATCCGCCGGGCCGGTCTGCGGCACACGTACTTCCCCGTCAGCCCGCGCATCACCGGCCCGCACCCGAAGCTGTACGAGTCCTTCTACGGACTGATCGATCCACCGCGCGACTACAGCGTCTACGACATGTCCTGGGCCGGAACCGCCGGCGCCGTCGTCTCCACCATGGCGGATCTCGACCGCTTCTACCGGCAGCTGCTCACCGGGCGACTGCTCCCCGCCGCCGAACTGGCCCAGATGGAGACGGCGGTCCCGATGACCGACGCCCAGGGCAATGTGACGGGGCACTACGGTCTGGGCCTCATACGATTCGACTGGGGATGCGGCACGTTCTGGGGCCATAGCGGCGCGGTGTTCGGCGCCGAGACATGGGCGATCTCCAGCCCGGACGGCCGCCGACAGATGGCCCTCGCCTACAACCTGTCGAAATACGACAAGCTCGGACCGGACGGCACGGTGACCCCGAGCCCGATCGACGACGCCATCAACACGTTCGCGGCGAAGGCTCTGTGCGCTCCCACCACCGGTTCCCCGGCCCTGCGGTCGGCCAAGGTGGACCTCGCCCCGGCGCATGCCTCCGAATGGCGGTCACTGCCGGCCGCGAGGCGCTGACCGCCGCAGAAGCACTGACAACCGTAGAAGCACTGACAACCGCGCAAGGGGCCGCTCCCGAAGGGACCGGCCCCCTTCCCCTGTCGCGGGCCCGGGTTCACCCCCGCGCGGGTTGCTCGCCCCCTGCCACCGGCTACGGATAAGCGCCCAGCCCCGGGGTACTCGGCGAACGCCGCGGTCGCGGGACGTGCCCGTGTCCGCGTCGAACAGCGAAGGAGCGTGCCGTGGCACGGAAGGGGCGGCCGCCGGCAGGGCAGCGGGACCGGGCCGCGCGTCTGCGAGCCATCGCCGCCGACGTGTTCGGCTGGGACACGCTTCTGCCCGAGCAGCTCACGGCCATGGAGTGGGTGCTGGACGGCGAGGACACCCTCGTCGTCATGCCGACCGGGTCCGGCAAGTCCGCCATCTACCAGGTCACCGCCCTGATGGTGTCCGCTCCGGTCGTAGTGGTGTCGCCGTTGCTGGCCCTCCAGACGGACCAGATCGCCGGCCTGCCGGACGGCGAAGGCGCGCCCGGTGCCGTCGCGGTCAACTCCGACCTGGGCGCTGCGGATACGGAGGCCGCTTGGAAGGCGGTGCGCCACGGCGATGCCCGTCTGCTGTACCTGTCGCCGGAGCAGTTGGCCAAGGACGATGTCGTGGACAGGCTCGCCGAGGCGCGTCCCGGCCTGTTCGTGGTGGACGAGGCGCAGTGCGTCTCGTCCTGGGGCCACGACTTCCGTCCCGACTATCTGCGTCTGGAGCACGCGGTACGACGTGTGGGCGGACCACCGGTCCTGGCCCTGACCGCGACCGCCGCGCCCCCGGTGCGCAAGGAGATCGCCGAGCGGCTCGGCATGCGCCGGCCGCGGCTGATGGTGGCCGGATTCGACCGGCCGAACATCCGGCTGCAGGTCCGCCGCTTCCTGGACGAGGACGACCGCCGCCGGGCCGTGGTCGAGCGGGCCGCCGCCGAGCCGAAACCGGGCATCGTCTATGCCGCGACCCGCAAGGACAGCGAGTACTACGCCGGGGAACTCGCAGCCCTTGGACTGTCCGCCGAGGCCTACCACGCCGGCCTGCGCGCCGCCGAGCGCGCCCGCATCCACGACGCCTTCCTCAGCGGCGAGGTGGACGTCGTGGCGGCGACCTCCGCGTTCGGCATGGGCATCGACAAGGAAGACGTACGGTTCGTCCTGCACGCCTCGCTGCCGGGCTCGCTGGACGCCTACTACCAGGAGATCGGCCGCTGCGGCAGGGACGGCCGCCCAGCCCTCGCCGTCCTGCACTACCGGGCCGAGGACACGGGGATGCAGAACTACTTCGCCGGCCGCAGCCCCAGTCGGAACTCCCTGTCGGAGGTAGCCCGGGCGGTCCACGACCACCGCGCGGACCCGGCGCATCCGGACCGGCTGCGCGAGGCCACGGGACTGTCCCGCAACCGGGTCACCGCGGCGGTGAACCTGCTGGAGGAAGCCGGCGCCGTCACCACGGGGCAGGACGGCGAGGTACGCCCGACCCCTGGGGTGCCGGCCGGCCGGGCTGCCGAGCAGGCGCGGCAGACGGCCGAGGCACACCGCCGGACCGACCGGTCCCGCGTCGACATGGCCCGGGCGTACGCCGAGACGACCGGCTGCCGACGGCACTTCCTGCTCGGCTACTTCGGAGAAGCCTTCGAGGCGCCGTGCGGGAACTGCGACATGTGTGACGACGAGGCCGCCGAGGGAACCGGTGGCGGAGCGGACACTCGGACTTGCGCCCACCCCGCCGCGAAGTCTTACCCAGTCGGCACCGAGGTGCGCCATGAGCAGTGGGGCGACGGCACGGTGCTCAGCCAGGACCAGGACCGCATCACCGTGCTGTTCGACCAGGCCGGTTACCGCACCCTGTCGTTGGAGGCGGTGGCCGAGCACGACAACCTGCTCACGGTGGTGCGCCGACCGGGCGAGCACCGGTCGGCCGGCTGACCGCGCGGGCGCACGCGACGTCATGCCGCGGTCCCGTACACGCCGACCGGCGCATGCGGTCCCGCATGCGCCGGTCGGACGGCACGCCGCCACGTCGGCGGCGTCGGGGGTCACTTGATGTAGACGAGCCCGTCGGTGGTGACGGTGGGACGACCGCTGGTGCCGACTACCACGATCTTGACGGTGTGCTTGGCAGTGCCGGCCCACGTCTTGGTCCAGATCGCCTGCCGGTAGAGGGGGGTGGAGGACTTCAGATCCACCGTGGCGACCTTGGTGCCGTCGACGTAGACGTAGGCCTGGCCGGAGCTGGAGGCGCGGGAGACCACCCAGGCGGCTGAACGACCGGTGAAGGTCCAGGTGAGGCTGGCGCCCTTGGAACCGCTGGAGTAGGACTTGCCGCCGAGGTAGCTGGTGGAGGAGCGAGTGGTCCAGCTGCCGAACTTGGTGGCGGAGCTCTCCTCCAGCGAAACAGGCTGGAGTGACGCAGATCACTGCGATCGCTTGCCTGCATGGGGTCGCCGACGCACTCGATCCGCACGATCAGAGTCGTCCGAATGTCATCCGGACCGCTGTGACATTCCTGTGCGTCCCGGCGCTGATGATCATGTAGGGGTGGGCAGCGACTCGCGGCACCGCGACGCGGGCCCACCGCCGCGTGCTCGACGAACGGGCGGACTGGGACAGGTTGTGGGCCAGGGAGGCGAGCCCCGCAGCGGGCAGCCGCGGGACGCGGAGTTGGGTGCCGCCGTCGCGCGGGCTCAGAACGGCGACGAGGCCGCCTTCGCGGTCGTGTACCGGATCGTGCAGCCCGGACTGCTGGGTTACCTGCGCGGGCTGGTCATGGACGACGCCGAGGACGTGGCGTCCGAAGCCTGGCTGGAGATCGCCCGCGACCTGGGCCGGTTCAGGGGCGACGGCGCCGGCTTCCGCGGCTGGAGCGCGACCATCGCCCGCCACCGGGCCCTGGACCACCTGCGCCGCCGTCGTAGCCGCCCCGTGCCTGCCGCGCTCGACCTGGACCTCATGGAGTTGCCGGGGCCGGACAGTGCCCATGACCAGGCGCTGGAGGCTCTCTCGACCGAACGCGCGCTGGAACTGGTGCGCGGCCTGCCCCGTGATCAGGCCGAGGCGGTGCTGCTGCGCGTCGTCGTCGGCCTCGACGGGCCGGCCGCGGCACGTGTCCTGGGCAAGCGGCCCGGCGCGGTCCGCACCGCCGCGCACCGCGGGCTGAAACGGCTGGCCCGCCAACTCGGCGCCTGAGCTGTGACAGGGAAAGGGGTCCATACGCTGAGGCAGTCGAAATGAGCAACGACGGCGCCAGACGCGTACAACAAACGAGCAACGATCACGCAAGGACGGACACAGGCATGGGCGACCGACACAGCGACGGCGGAGCGTTCGCCCGTCGACGCGCCGGCGCGGACGACCCAGTGGCCCACGCGGACAGCGCGGCCGGTCTCACGGACCTGGAAGCGGCACTCGGTCACGCGTTGCGTGCCGACGTCCTTGATACGACCGCCGAGCGGCGAGCTGTGGCCGCTTTCCGCGCCGCGCGCGACGCAGGGGTTCACAAGGAGGCGCGAACCCGGAGGCGGGACGACTGGCGTGCGCGGCGCAGCCCTGCCGGCCGCTGGGTGAAACCCACCGTCGCCCTCTTCGTCGCCACCTTCACCCTGGGCGGTGTCGCGATCGCGGCGATCGGCTCGCCCGACTCCTCCGGGAGTCCACAGGACCAGGCCCCCGGGCAGCGGCGTCCGTCATCGACGGTTTCGCAGCCCTCCAGGACGGCGCCGGAGGCGGCCGAGCCCACCACGCCCGCCACCTCTGCCCCGCAGGACCGTCCGCCCACGGCCAAGGACATCCAGGCCCACTGCCGCGCGTACGCGTCGGTGAAGGGCCGCGGCAAGGCGCTCGACTCGACGGCCTGGCAGCGGTTCCTCGCAGCCGCCGGCGGGGAGGACAACGTCGCTGCTTACTGTGCCGACCGGTCGTCACAGGCGCGGACCGGCGACGCGGGCGAGCCCAGCGGTAAGCCGAACGGCAAGTCCGCCGACAAGAAACCCGGGCAGGCGGACCGCAGAGGCTGAGGAAGCCGAGGAAGCGGCGAGCGCCGCCCGACCGAGCTGCCACATGGCTCAACCGGGAACATCGACCGGGCTTTCCTTCCCACCCCCGGGTGAAACCCACGGGCCCGCTGGGCCGGTGCGCCGAGCCCTGTCCATGGGGTCGGCATAGTGGCGGGGGTCTCCGCACCGCACGCGCAGGAGGAAACGCATGCTCGGCACCGACTACCGCACCGGGTCACCCAACTGGATCGACCTGGGCAGCCCGGACACGGACGCGGCTGCCGCCTTCCACGGCGCCGTCTTCGGGTGGCAGTTCGTGTCCGCCGGGCCGGAGGCGGGCGGCTACGGGTTCTTCCAGAAGGACGGGAAGACCGTCGGTGCCGTCGGGCCGCTGACCGAGGAGGGGGCCGGGTCGGCCTGGACGACGTACTTCCAGAGCCACGACATCCGGGCCACCGCCCGTGACGTGGTCGCCGGCGGGGGCCGTGTGCGTGCCGAACCCATGGACGTCATGGGCGAGGGCTGGATGGCCCAGTTCACCGATCCGCAGGGGGCACGGTTCGCCGTGTGGCAGCCCGGGCGGACCAAGGGCCTGGAGATGACGTCGCGGGACAACACGCTGGTGCGGGTGGAACTGCACGTGGGCGACCCGGAAGCCGCGATCCGCTTCTACCGCACGCTGTTCGGCTGGCGTTCGCAGGAGATGGAGGCGCCCGGCATGACGCACCGGGTGCTCAGCATCAAGGAAGGCGACCAGCAGGAGGGGTCCTTCGGCGGCGTGGCTCCGCTTCAGGACGAGCGGGAGGAAACGCGCTGGGTGCCGTACTTCGCCGTGGCCGACGCCGATGCCACCGTCACGGCGGTGCAGGGTAACGGCGGGACGGTGCTCATGCCGGCCACGGACGTGCCGGACGTCGGACGCATCGTCTGGCTGGCGGACCCGGGCCAGGCGGTGTTCGCCGTGCTGAAGCCGAACCCGCGCCAGGGCTGATCCAGCGGCGGGCACGGTGACGGGGCCGATCCGTTCCCCCTGGCGGCGGTTGCGGGCCGTCGGCAGCTTCGGCCGCCGTGAGCCACCTGCGCCGTCGAGGTCCGCCGCACACAGCGGAAGCTGCATCGCCTCAGAGCGCCTTGTACGCGACACGAGTTGAGCGATCGACCTCGTGCAGGGTCGGGATCTCGTTCTGGTCACCCGCCCTGCCCGCCGTCGCCACCGATACCACCGGGCCCGTCCTCGGCCGCTTCCGCGGCAGCGTCGAGCTCCGTCCACGCCGCGTCGCTCAGGTCGGTGCCGGCCCATGCGACGGCGGAGGTGACCTCGTCGGAGGAACGGAAGCCCGCGACGACGCAGGCCACCACGGGGTCGCGGAGCGGGAAGCGTACGGCGGCATGGGGGAGGACGGTTCCGTGCCGGGCGCAGACGTCGGCAAGGCGCCGGGCACGACGCAGCACCGCGTCGGGGACGGGGCCGTAGTCGAAGGTGGCGTTGTCGGGAGGGCAGGGCCGGCTGAGGAGGCCCGAGTTGAACGGGGCCGCGGCGACCACCGAGACACCTCGCTTCGTGCACGCCTCCAGCAGCGGGCGTGCGGTGCGGTCGATGAGAGTCCACCGGCCGGCCATCATCACGGTGTCCACGTCCGCTTCGGCGACGACCCGCAGTAGTGGAGCGACGGCGTTCATGCCGACGCCGACGGCTCCGATGACGCCTTGGTCGCGGAGGGCCACCAGCGCGGGCAGTGCCTGGTCGATGGCCGCGTCGAGGTGATCGTCGGGGTCGTGGACGTAGACGACGTCCACACGGTCCAGACCCAGTCGGGTCAGGCTGCCCTCCAGGCTCCGCAGCACGCCGTCGCGCGAGTAGTCGGGGCGGCGGATCAGCGTGTCCGGTACGGCGAAGCCACCTGCGGCCAGGTCGGATCCGGTGGGGGCGGGGTGTGGCTCCAACAGGCGGCCGACCTTGGTGGAGAGGGTGAACTCCGCTCGTGGCCGGTGGGCGAGGGCCGCGCCGAGCCGGCGTTCGGACAGCCCCAGGCCGTAGTGCGGGGCGGTGTCGTAGTAGCGCACACCGGCGTCCCAGGCGGCCTCGACCGCGGCCCGCGCCTGGTCGTCGTCGAGCGGGGCGTAGAGATTGCCGATGGGGGCGGCGCCGAACCCCAGTGCACTGACCCGGACGCTCGTACGGCCGAGCCGGCGGGCCGTCACGACGCGATCCCGTACCAGCGCGCGGCCGTCGTGCCGAAGACCGCCTCGCGCTCGCCGGGGTTCAGGTGGTCGGTGAGCGTCTCCGCGACGGCCAGGACTTCGTCGTATCCGGCGGCGAGCAGGCAGACCGGCCAGTCCGAGCCGTACATGAGGCGGCCCGGGCCCATTGTCGCGAGCAGTACGTCCGCGAAGGGACGCAGAGCGCGGGCCGGATCGGCTGCGGTCCGGGTGACCAGGCCGGACAGTTTCACGGCGACATTGGGGCAGTCGGCCAACTCGGTCAGCAGCTTGGTCCACGGCGTCAGGCCGTCGGTGCCGACGACCGGGTTGCCGGCGTGGTCCAGGACGAAACGAACGTCGGGCAGTTCGCGTACGGTCCGGACGGCGGCGGGCAGTTGGTCGGGCCGGACGAGCAGGTCGTAGACGAGGCCCGCGGCACCCACCGCCTCGATGCCGCGACGGACCTCGGGACGCGCCGGCCAGTCCGGGTCGGCCTCGTCCTGAATGCCGTGCCGGATGCCGACGAGCGCGGATCCCCCGGGCAGCTCGCGCAGTCGCGCCAGGCGGTCGGCGATGCCGGGATCGGTCAGGCTCGTCCAGCCGACGACCGCTCGCACGTGCGGGTCTCCGGCGGCCACGGCGAGCAGTTCGGGGGTCTCCTCCGCAACGGCGATGGTCTGTACGAGGACGGTGGCCTCGATCGCGTTCCGGTCGAGCGCCGGCCGCAGTTCGGCGGTGGTGAAGGTGCGGCGCAGGGTGGGCAGGTCGCGGGTCCACGGCTGGTCCCGCACTGCGAGGTCCCACAGATGGTGATGAGCGTCGATGCGCACCGTTCGGTCCTCTGGGTCGGTGGACGGATGTCGGTCGGGCTCCTGCCCCCACCGTCGGCGTAGGAACGGGGCAGGACCTCCGCGGGGTCGGTGTGGGCGCGGACCGGGGCGGGCACGTGCCGTCAGTCGAGGTGGAAGACCTCCTCGGCGGGGGCCCACCACTGCCCCTCGGCCACGCTGTCCAGCGGCTGCTGGCACGGATCGGTCAACGCCCACCACTCGCGGGAGACCGGGTCGGCGGCGATCGCCGCAGTGTCGGCGGAGTAGTCGGTCCCCGTGTACTCGAGGTAGCTGAAGAGCAGGCCGTCCCGGAGGAAGATGGAGTAGTTGCCGATGTTGGCCCGCTTGAGGGCCGCGAGCACGCCCGGCCACGCGGCGGCGTGCAGTTCGCGGTACTCCCGCTCCTTCTCGGGCCGCAGACGGATCACGGCGGCGAAGCGCTGCATCCGCTCAGCCCTCCTTCCGCAGTCGCAGTCCGTCCATGCCGCCGTCCACGGCCAGGGAGGTGCCCGTCGTGGAGGCGGCGGCCGGGGAGGCCAGATAGGCGACGGCGGCGGCGACCTCGTCGGCGCTGACCAAACGGCCGTGTGGCTGCCGGGCCGCCAGCGCCGCGTGTTCGGCCGCCGGGTCGTCCGCCCGGTCCAGCAGCCGGCTGACCCACGGTGTGTCGGCGGTGCCGGGGTTGACGGCGTTGACCCGGATGCCGGCCGGCAGCAGGTCGGCGGCCATCGCCCGGGTCAGCGACAGCACGGCGCCCTTGCTGGCCGAGTACAGCGCCCGCTGCGGCAGACCGGCCGTCGCGGCGATCGAGCTGATGTTGACGACCGCCGCGTGGGCGGAGGCACGCAGCGCGGGCAGCGCGGCGCGCGTGACCCGCACCAGCCCGAGGACGTTGATGTCCAGGACGCGGTGCCACTCCTCGTCGGGGTTGTCCTCGATGCCGCCCTGCGCACCGATCCCGGCGTTGTTGACCAGTACGTCCAGGCCGCCGAGGGCCGAGACGGCCGCTCCGACGCCGTCCCTGACCGAGGTGTCGTCGCCGATGTCGGCCCGGACGTGAGCGGTGAAGCCCTCGGGCGCGGGATGCAGATCGAGCACGGCCACCTGGGCCCCCTCGGCGGCGAGCAACCGGGCGGTGGCAAGGCCGATGCCGGAGGCACCGCCGGTGACCAGAGCCCTGAGTCCGTCGAAAGCACCCATGTCAGGCCTGCCCGAATGTCTGCCGCTGGCGGCCGAGGCCGTCGATCTCCAGGTCCACGACGTCACCCGCTCTCAGGTAGGGCAGGCCGGGCCGGCCCAGTGCGACGCCCGCGGGGGTACCGGTGTTGATGACGTCACCGGGACGAAGCACCATGAAGTGGCTCAGATACCGGATCAGGTGGTGCACACCGAAGATCATGTCGGAGGTGTTGCCGTCCTGGCGCGGCTCGCCGTTGACCGACAGCCGCAGGCCGAGCGCCTGGGGGTCGGGCACCTCGTCCGCGGTGAGCAGCCAGGGGCCCAGCGGATTGAACGTCTCGCAGTTCTTGCCCTTGTCCCACTGGCCGCCGCGTTCGAGCTGGAACTCGCGCTCGGAGACGTCATTGCTGATCGCGTAGCCGGCCACGCACGCGGCAGCGGCGGCCTCGTCGGGCAGATAGCGGGCCTCGCGGCCGATGACGACGGCGAGTTCGACCTCGTAGTCGGTCTTCAGGGAGCCGCGGGGGATCAGGACCTCGTCGTCGGGGCCGACCACGGTGTCCGGCGTCTTGAGGAAGACGATGGGCTCCTCGGGGACGGCGGCGCCGGTCTCCGCGGCGTGCTGCCGGTAATTCAGCCCGATGCAGACGATCTTCCCGATCCCGGTCAGCGGCGCCCCGAACCTGCCGGGCGACTCGACCACCGGCAGCGCGTCGAGGTCGACGCCGTCCAGGACCGTGGGAAGGGTGTCGGGCGTCAGGTCGGCGACGACGGGGCGCAGGTCGTGCCACGGTCCGTCGGCCCCGGATATCAGGGGGCGTTCGGCTCCTGCCGTGCCGTGCCGGGCCAGTCTCATAGGGGTCTCTCCCACGGGTGCGTGCTCGGAATTCCCGCCGCATGGGGCGCCACCGGGCCGTACGGCCCCGCACTCCGATCGCGGCTCGAGCCGGATGCAGGTCCTGGTGGCAGCCGCGCCGAGCGCCCGTCCCGGGGCCGGCGCGATCTCCATCGCGAAGGATCTGCTTCATCCGACAGTCAGGACCATAAGGATCTGACCCTTCGTGCGCAATACTTCCGAGTGAGATTCCCTATATGTCCTGGTAGATGGGTGTTTCGAAGAGGAGACGAACAAAAAAATCCTCGGACTCTTTCCAGTCCGTAACGCCGATGCCATAGTTACCCCCGCCGATGAACCTGATTAATGTGAAACAGGCAAGAGGAGGGTTACCCCGTGGCAGCCGCAACACAGGTACCTGGTGAAGAGGATGACGACGCGTCGCCTCGCTACAGGCCGGGCTATGAGCTGGTCGCCGAGCAGCTGCTGAACTACATCGAGGAGCAGAAGCTGCGGGCCGGCGACCGGCTGCCCACGGAGCAGGGCCTGGCGGAGATCCTGGGCGCCTCCCGCAATGTCACCCGCGAGGCGGTGAAGGTCCTGGCCGCCATCGGCCGGCTGAGTGTGCGGCGTGGCGCGGGCATCTTCGTCGCCGAGTCCACCGGCGGGCTGGTGGACGACCAGCTCTCACACTTCCGGCCGACGAGCATGGAACACGTCCTGATGCTGCTTGACTACCGGACGGTGATCGAGTCGGAGACGGCGCGCCGTGCGGCCTCCCTCGCCACGCCGATCGAGGTCCGCACCGTCCGGGAGTGCGCCCAGTCGTCACTGGAGGCGGCCCGGGCGGCAGACGGGTACGCCTTCGCCAGGGCCGACGCCGCGTTCCACGACGCGGTGGGCGCCGCCGCACACAATGTCTTTCTGAGAGCGAGCGTCGCCAACGTGCGGCGTTTCGCGTCACAGTCCGACGTGCTGCTCTTCCACGGTGACGCTCCCGGGTCACTGGAAGTAGCCGCAGGACAGCACCTCGCCATAGCTGAGGCGGTCGCCGCGGGGGAGGCCGATCTCGCCAGGCAGCTGATGATGGAGCACATCGCCACCACTCAGAGCCAGTTCGAACGCAAGATCCGTGACCGGCTGTTCAATCTTGACGGCCGCGGCGCTTCCGGGGCGCCGGCGCAGCCGCCGAGGAGCGCCGGTGCCGCGGACGAGCCGTCGTCCCCGGAGACATCCGCCTCATAGTCCGGCACCGCGCCGGTACCACGGGCTCGCGGACCGAGCCGCCCAACGCCGGAGGAACCCGCAGGACGAGCGGGCTCCCGGACGCCACCTCATTCAGGCGATTGGATTCCTGTGTCTGTACCGTCTGTTTCTCCACGAATATTCGTGCCGCTCCGAAGAGTTTTCGTGGCCGCACTGGCCCTCGCTGCGACAACGGCGCCCCTGGCCGCCGTGCCGGCGCAGGCGTCCCCCTCGAACGCGTCGGGCCTGGACGTCTACGTCTCGCCTACCGGCCGCGACGCCGGCTCCGGTACCGCCAAGCATCCGTTCAAGACGCTGGAACACGCACGGGACTACGTGCGTGACGTCAAGACGAAGGTCTCCGGCGACGTCCGCGTGCTGCTGATGTCGGGTACCTACCGGCTGAGCCGGACCTTCACCCTCACCGCCCAGGACTCGGGCAGTGCCGGGCACCGGGTCGTCTACGAGGCCGCGCCCGGCGCGCAACCGGTGATCAGTGGCGGCACGCAGGTCACCGGCTGGACCCCGGCCGACTCGTCGGGGAAGGTCTACAAGGCCGAGGTCGGCGACCTCGACACCCGTCAGCTCTATGTGAACGGCGAGTTGGAGACCCGGGCCCGGGGCGGGAAGAACCCGGCCGGCTTCAGCAAGACGTCCACCGGCTACACCTTCACCGACAGCAGCCTCAGCAGCTACAAGCGTCCCTCGGACCTGGAGGTCGTCAGCAGTTGGGGCTGGAAGCTCATGCGCTGCCCCGTACAGTCGATCTCCGGCAACACGATGACGATGCAGCAGCCCTGCTGGCACAACGCCAACCTTCAGCAGGGTCAGGAGATCACCAATCCGACCTGGCTGGAGAACGCCCGCGAGCTGCTGGACACCCCCGGCGAGTGGTACCTCGACAAGGGCGCGGGCGAGATCTACTACATGCCCAAGGACGGTCAGGACCTGTCCACCGCGACCGTCACGGTGCCGCGCGTGCAGGATCTGGTCGACCTGAACGGCACCAGGGCCGACCCGGTGACCGACGTGTCCTTCCAGGGCATCACCTTCTCGTACTCCACCTGGCTCGCCCCCAGTTCGTCCGACGGCCTCATCGAGGGTCAGGCGGGCTTCCGGATGGTCGGTGACAACAACCCCGACTTCGACTCGACCCGTCTGAAGTGGCAGAAGACGCCAGGCGCGGTCAACGTGAGCTACGGCCACGGCGTCGGCTTCCAGGACAACACCTTCACCCACCTCGGCGCGGTCGGTCTCAATCTGAACACCGGCACCCAGGGCACCGACATCACGGGCAACGTCTTCCGCCAGATCGCCGCCACCGGCATCCAGATCGGCGGCACCGACGTGATCGACGCCCACCCCGACGATCCGCGTGACATCACCAAGGACACCACGGTCGACAACAACGTGGTCACCAAGGTCGCCGACCAGTACAACGGCTCGGTGGGCATCCTGGCCGGCTACACCGACCACACGGTGATCACCCACAACAAGGTCTACGACCTGCCCTACAGCGGCATCTCCGTCGGCTGGGGCTGGGGTCTGACCGACAAGGGCGGCGACACCAACTACCCCGGCAACTCCGGCGTACCGATCTGGAACACCGACACCACCAGCCGGGACAACAAGGTCACCGACAACGACATCTCCGACATCATGAAGTCGCAGGCGGACGGCGGCGCCATCTACACCCTCAGCACCAACCCCGGTGGCGTGGTCTCCGGCAACTACATCCACGGCGTTCCGGCGCCGGCCTACGGTGCCGTCTACCACGACGAGGGCAGCCGCTACTGGCAGAACACCGGCAACGCCTTCTGCGACGTGGCGTACCAGTGGCTGCTGATGAACCACGGCATGGACATCACCGCCACCGGCAACTTCACCACCCAGCCCGCGTTCACCACCCAGGCCAACAGCACGGGCAACAACGTGAGCGGCAACACCACCGTCGGCTCCTGCGACCAGCTCCCGGCCTCGATCGTGAACAACGCCGGTCTCCAGCCGCCCTACCGTCACCTCGACCCGGGCCCGGACGTCACCGACCACCAGGCGCCCACCGCGCCCGGCACCCCGACCGCGGTCACCGACTTCCCGACCATCGCGGACCTCAACTGGCCCGCGTCCACCGACGACACCGGCGTCACGGGCTACTCCGTCTACCGCGACGGCACGCTCGTCAGCGCCTCCGGAAAGACCTCGGTGCGCCTGTCCGGCCTGACCGGCGGGAAGACGTACAGCTTCCAGATCACCGCCCGTGACGCGGCCGGCAACGAGTCCCAGCCGAGCCAGGCACTGGAGGTCACCATGCCCTCCGGCTCCGACCTGGCGCTGAAGAAGCCGGTCACCTACTCCTCGTACTCCGAGGACAACACCCCCGAGAAGGCGGTGGACGGCGACCTGTCCACCCGCTGGGCCCAGGGCCTCGGTCTGCCCGACCCGTCCTGGATCCAGGTGGACCTCGGTGCCCAGTACGACGTGAACGGCGCGATCACCACCTTCGAGAAGAGCAGCGGCTACAAGTACCGCATCGAGGTGTCCCCCGACGAGGTCCACTGGCAGACGCTGGCGGACCACACCTTGGCGAACACCACGGAGATGACCGACTACTCCCACACCGCCGATCCGGTCGCCGGGCGCTTCGTGCGGCTGACGGTCACCGGCTCCAGCGGCAACGGCGGCAGCATCTACGACTTCCAGGTCTACGGCACGCCCAGGGCGCCCAGTTCCGACCACACGCCTCCCGCGGCCCCCGGGCAGCCCACCGTCAAGCCGCTGCTGCCCAGTCTGGCGGACCTCACCTGGCCCGCCGCGACCGATGACACCGGCGTGACCACCTACGCCGTCTACCAGGACGGCAAGCGGATCGCCGTCACCGACGCCACGACCCTGCGGGTCTCCGGCCTGACTCCGGAAAAGCAGTATTCCTTCACCGTCGTCGCCCGCGACGCCGCGCTGAACACCTCCGACCCCAGCCCGGCGGCCGTCATCACCATGCCGGCCGACCGCGACCTGGCGCAGAACAAGGCGGTCACCGCTTCCTCGTACTCGGAGGACAACACGCCTCAGAAGGCGGTGGACGGCGACCTGTCCACCCGCTGGGCCCAGGGCCTGGGGCTGCCCGACCCGTCGTGGATCCAGGTGGACCTGGGCCAGGACACGTCGGTCTCCAGCGTGGTGACCACCTTCGAGAAGCCCAGCGGCTACAAGTACCTGCTCGAGTACTCCGCCGACGGCGTCACGTGGTCCACGTTCGAGGACCACACCTCCCAGAACACCGTCTCGGCGACCAACTACTCGTTCGCCGACTCGCCCGTCACCGCCCGCTACCTGCGGCTGACCGTCACCGGCTCCAGCTGGAACGGCGGCAGCATCTACGAGCTCCAGGCATACGGCGACTTCTGACCCGTACGCGCCCCTGGAGCCGGCCCGCTCACAGAGAAATGACATCAGGATGAAGATCACCCATGTCGAAGTACACCGGATCGACGTTCCGGCGGCCAGCCCGCCCTTCCGCTGGAGGGACGGACTGAGCGGAAGCGCTCCGGTGGGCGACGGCGCGGTACTGCACATCGGCACCGACGAGGGAGCCGAGGGGGTGGCGCTGTTCGCCCGGCCGGGAGCCTTCGCCACCCTGCGGGACCTGGTGGAGCGGGTCTTCCGTGACGAACTGGTCGGAGCCGACCCGTTCCAGCGGGAATGGCTGTGGCACCGGGTGTGGGAGCTGGACCGTATCCACGAGCTCCCGCTCCCCGCCCTGGGCCTGATCGACACCGCCCTGTGGGACCTGGCCGGCCGGTACCACGGCCAGCCTGTCTGGCGCCTGCTGGGCGGCTTCCGGGAGGCGATCCCCGCCTACGCCTCCACCTCGACGTTCTCCAGCATCGCGGAGTTCCTCGACGTGGCGGACCAGTGCCTGGAACTGGGCTACCGCGGTATCAAGCTGCACGCCTGGGGCGACGCCCGGCGTGACGCCGAGCTGTGCCTGGCGTTGCGCGACCACGTCGGTCCGTCGATCCCCCTCATGTACGACGGCTCGGCCGGCTTCGACCTGCCCGACGCGATCCGCCTGGGCCGGGCGCTCTCGGAGGCCGACTACCTCTGGTACGAGGAGCCGATGCGCGAGTTCAGCATCTCCGCGTACCAGAGGCTGGCAGCGGCCGTGGACATACCGCTGCTGGTGGCCGAGACCTCCGACGGAGCGCACATGAACTCCGCGGACTTCATCCGGGCCGGTGCCGCCACCTTCGGGGTGCGGGCCGGCACCACCCTCCGCGGCGGCATCACCGGCGCCATGCGCACCGCACACCTCGCCGACGCCTACCGGCTGCGGGCCGAGGTGCACGGTTCGGACATCCCGAACCACCACCTGTGCATGGCGATCTCCAACACCACCTACTACGAGTCCCTGGTGACCGCGGCGAAGGTCGTCCGCGAGCGCCATGTGGACGACCAGGGCCTGGTGCACGCCCCCACGGGGCCTGGCATAGCCCTCCCGCTCGACTTCGGCTACGGCAAGGAGCTCCTGCCGTTCGTCGAGCAGCCGCGCTGACCGTGTGGTGGCCGTCCGCCCGGACCGCCACCGCAGCGGCGCCCCCCATCAGGCGCGTTACCTGTCCCACGCAAGGAACAAGAAAGGCAAGACGATGAGGTCTTCCGGATCTCCGAGAATCGGCCGGCGCCGCGCAGTGCTGCGCACCACGGCGGCCGCGCTCTCCCTGGCCACAGCGGCTGTCCTGGCCGGCTGCGCCAGCGCCGACACCACCGCCCAGTCGTCCTCGTCCGCGCAGCCGGCGTTCAAGCCGGTCACGCAGCAGGACGGCTCGCAGATCACGGTGTGGGCCGACTCGACCCGCCTGCCGTCGGTGCAGGCGTACCAGAAGTCGCACCCGAACGTGAAGATGAAGATCGTCACGTACGACGGCGGTGCCGACGGCTCCACGTATCTCCAGACGAAGGTGCAGCTCTTCGACCGGACCGGCAGCGGCTGGCCGGACGTGGTGTTCGGTTCACCCACCGACGTGACCTGGGCGTCGGAGCCCACCAAGCCCGGCGCACAGCCGTTCGCCGCGCCCCTGGACGACAAGCTCGTACCGCAGAGCACGCTGGACGGCTTCGCCAAGGGCTCCCTCGCGCCCTGCCAGTTCAACGGCCACACCTACTGCCTGCGCAACGACATCGCTCAGGTCGTGCTCTGGTACAACAAGAACCTCATGGACAAGTGGGGCTACAAGGTCCCCACCACCTGGGAGGACTACGAAGCCCTGGGCAAGCAGGTCGCCAAGGACCACCCCGGCTACCTCGTCGGCTCCGTCGGCGACACCAACTCCCACGAGTCGTACTTCTGGTCCGGCCGGTGCCCGGCGTTCAGCCTGACGAAGCCGGACACTCTGCGCAGCGCCCTGCAGGACCCGAACTGCACCCGGATGGCGAAGCTGCTGGACGGGCTGATCTCCGCCAAGGCCGTCACCACCAAGGGCTTCTTCAGCCAGGGCTTCGCCAAGGAGAGCGGCAGCAAGGTCCTGATGGCGTACGGCCCGTCGTGGTACGGCCAGTACCTCTTCAAGGCCGCCTTCAACGCCCCGGCCAAGCAGATCGCCGCGGCGTCCCCGCTGACCTGGAAGGGTGAGACCACGGCCGCCACCGGCAACGTCGGCGGCGGCGTGTGGATGGTGTCCTCGCACAGCGCCAACCTCAAGGCGTCCACGGACCTGGCCACCTGGCTGACCACCTCCGACCAGAACCAGGCCTCCGCGCCGACCTACCCGGCCTACACCAAGGCCGCGGAGGCGTGGCTGGCCAACCCGGCCAACAGCGACTACTTCGCCAACGACGTGAGCAAGCCCTTCCAGGAGGCCGCCAACGAGGTGTGGACCGGCTGGTCGAACACCAAGTTCCCGGACGCCACCGCCTGGTCCAGCGTCGTGCTGCCGGCCCTGACCGCCGGCAAGACCCTGACCTCGACCCTGCCGGCGTGGCAGCAGGAGATCAGCAACGAGGCGAAGGCCCACGGATACCAGGTGGTCAACCAATGACCTTGCTGGAGACCGAGCGCGTCGCCGTCTCCCCCCTCCGCCGCGGCATCATGCCGCGGCGGAGGGGCCGCGGTCTCGCGGGCTACTTCTTCGTCGCCGGCTACGCGGTGCTGCTGCTCGCGTTCGGCGTCTTCCCCACCGGCTACTCGTTCTACCTGGCGCTCACCAACGACCGGGGCCAGTTCACCGGACTCAACCAGTTCCTGAAGGTCGCCCAGGACTACCGCTTCGTGCCGGCCTTCACGAACATGCTGATCTACCTGGTCATGTGGCTGGTCACACTCGTCGTCCTGGTGGTCCTCGTCGCGGTGGTCCTGCGCAGCCGGGTGCGGCCGGGCACTTCGGCGCTCTTCCGCTTCCTGTACTACATTCCCGGTGCCCTCGCCGGAGTCGCCAGCGTCCTGGTCTGGCTGTTCATGCTGGACCCCGACGTCAGCCCGGTGTCCTGGATGCTCAAGAGCATGGGACTGCAGACCTTCGCGGCCGTGCTCTCGCCCGGCAACCTGCCGCTGGTCCTCATGCTGATCGCCTTCTGGACCGGCGCCGGCGGCTGGATGGTCGTGATGTACGGGGCGCTGAACAACATCCCCGACGAGGTGCTGGAAGCCGCCCGGATGGACGGCGCGGGGCCCTGGCGCACCGCCTGGCACATCCAGATCCCGATGATCCGGCAGTGGATCGTCTACATGACGATCATGGCGTTCGCCACCGGCACCCAGCTGTTCGTCGAGCCCCAGTTGCTCCAGACCGCCAGCCTCGGCCGGGTGAGCCCCACGTGGTCACCCAACCAGCTCGCCTACGTCTACGCCTTCCAGCAGGGCGACTTCAACGGCGCCGCCGCCATCTCCGTCTTCCTGCTGGCGCTGGGGCTCCTGGCGGCCGGACTGCTGGTGGCCCGATCGAACCTGTTCAAGTTGGACGAGAAATGACACAGACCACTGTCCCCTCGGCGGCGGCGGGCCGGCGCTTCGCCCCTTCCCGGGCCGCCTCCTTCCTGGTAGTGGGCCTCCTGCTGGCCCTGTTGCTGGTGTTCTTCGTTTTGCCGGTGATCTGGCTGCTGCTCGCGCCGTCGAAGACCGCGGGCCAAGTGGTGCAGGACAACCCGTTCTCCTTCGGCTCGTTCCGGCAGATCGGTGCCGCCTGGCGGCACCTGTTCGCCTTCCAGGACGGCGCCATGGTCACCTGGCTGCGCAACTCGGCCATCTACTCCGGTGGTTCGCTCATCCTGACGCTGGCCGTCAGCGTGCCCGCCGGGTACGCACTGGCCCTGACGAAGTTCCGCGGACGCAAGACGCTCCTCATGATCACCCTGGTCACGATGATCATGCCGCAGGCCACCCTGGTGCTTCCGGTCTTCCTGGAACTCAACCGCTTCCACCTGATCGGCACCATCTGGTCGGTGATCCTGCCCTTCTCCTTCTACCCGTTCGGCGTGTACCTCGTGTACATCTACTTCGGGAGCAGCCTGCCCAAGGACCTGCTGTCGGCCGCGCGGATCGACGGCTGTACGGAATGGCAGCTCTTCTCGCGCATCGCGCTGCCGCTGGCGAAGCCGGTGGTCGGGCTGGTCGCCTTCTTCAGCTTCGTGGGCAACTGGAACAACTTCTTCCTGCCGTACCTCGTCCTGCCGAAAAGCGAGCAGTTCCCCGTCCAGGTGGGCCTGTACCAGCTGCTGACCTCCACGCCGTCCTTCAACCCCGTTGCCGGTGCCGGTCTGAACATCACCATCCCGGAACTGGCCCTGGCGATCATCGTCGCCATCCTGCCCGTTCTGGTGCTCTTCCTGTTCTCGCAGCGCACACTGGTGTCCGGGATGCTCGCCGGAGCGACCAAGGAATGAGTTCCCTCCGCGTCGCCCTCTTCCCCACCTGCGTCAACGACGCCGTCCACCCCGCCACGGCGATCGCCACGGTCACCGTCCTCGAACGGCTCGGCGTCGAGGTGGATTTCCCCTTCGAGCAGACGTGCTGCGGCCAGCCGCAGTACAACACCGGCTACCGCCGGGAGACCGAGCCGCTGCTGCGCCGCATGGCGAAGGCGTTCGACGGATACGACCACGTGGTGGCCCCGTCGGGCTCCTGCGTGGCCATGGTACGCGACAACTATCCCCGGCTCGGCTCGCGCGCCGCGGCCGAGGGGCGGGCCGACGACCTTGCCGACCAGGCCCGTTCGCTGGCCGGCCGGGTCCACGAGTTCAGCGAGTTCCTGGTCGACGTACTGGGCGTGACCGACGTCGGCGCGTACTTTCCCCACACCGTCACCTACCACCCGTCCTGTCATGGATTGCGGGTGCTGGGACTCGGCGACCGTCCCCGGCGGCTGCTGGAGGCGGTCGAGGGCCTGGAACTGGTGGAACTGCCCGGCGCGGACGAGTGCTGTGGGTTCGGGGGCACCTTCGCGGTGAAGAACCCCCACGTCTCGGCGGCCATGGGCGCCGACAAGATCCGCAACGCCGAGGCCACCGGCGCCCGCGTGCTGTGCGGCGCCGACAACTCCTGCCTCATGCACCTGGACGGGATGCTGCGCCGCCGGGGCAGTGACCTGCGCCCGCTGCACCTCGCCGAAATCCTTGCCTCCACCCGGACGGAACCCTTGCGATGACCGGTACGTACCTGGGGATGCCCGCCTTCCCCCGCGCGGCCGCCGCCGCCACCCAGGACACCCGTCTGCGGGCGAACCTGACCCGGGCCACCGGCACCATCCGCGCCAAGCGCGCGCAGGCCGTAGCCGAGCTGGACGACTGGGCACGGCTGCGCGCCGCCGGAGCCGCGATCAAGGACCGGACGCTGCGGCATCTCGACCACTACCTCGAGCAGTTGGAGGCGGCGGTCACCCGAGCCGGCGGTGTGGTGCACTGGGCGGCCGATGCCGGCGAGGCCAACCGGATCGTCGCCGACCTGATCAAGGCCACCGGGGAGACCGAGGTCGTCAAGGTCAAGTCCATGGCCACCCAGGAGATCGGCCTCAACGAAGCCCTGGCCGCCGAAGGCATCACCGCCTACGAGACCGACCTCGCCGAACTGATCGTGCAGTTGGGCGACGACCGGCCCTCCCACATCCTGGTCCCGGCAATCCACAAAAACCGGGGCGAGATCCGGGACATCTTCCGCGCGACCATGAGCCAGTGGGGACGCCCGGCGCCCGAGGGACTCACCGACGATCCCGCGGAACTGGCCGAGGCCGCCCGCCTGCACCTGCGCGAGAAGTTCCTGCGCGCCAAGGTGGCCATTTCCGGCGGGAACTTCATGGTCGCCGAAACCGGCACGATGGTCGTCGTGGAGTCGGAGGGCAACGGCCGGATGTGCCTGACCCTGCCCGAGACGCTGATTTCCGTGGTGGGGATCGAGAAAGTCGTACCCACCTGGCGGGACCTGGAGGTCTTCCTCCAGACCCTGCCCCGCTCCTCCACCGCCGAGCGGATGAACCCGTACACCTCGATGTGGTCCGGCACCACCGAAGGCGACGGGCCCCGGGAATTCCACCTGGTCCTGCTCGACAACGGCCGCACCGCCACCCTCGCCGACGAAGTCGGCCGCCAGGCGCTGCGCTGCATCCGCTGCTCCGCATGCCTCAACGTCTGTCCCGTCTACGAACGCGCCGGCGGCCACGCCTACGGCTCGCCCTACCCCGGCCCCATCGGAGCCATCCTCACCCCCCAACTCCGTGGGATCGGTACCGAACTGGACGCCTCCCTGCCCTACGCCTCCTCCCTGTGCGGCGCCTGCTACGAGGTCTGCCCGGTTGCCATCGACATCCCCGAAGTCCTCGTCCACCTCCGCGAACGGGTGGCCG
The DNA here is from genome assembly GCF_040682835.1 of Streptomyces sp. NPDC051104. NCBI lineage: Bacteria > Bacillati > Actinomycetota > Actinomycetes > Kitasatosporales > Streptomycetaceae > Streptomyces > Streptomyces sp. NPDC051104. The sequence continues at coordinate 411,233 of NZ_JBFBBS010000001.1, forward strand.
AGCAGGGCGGTGCGGGCCACCGGCTGGAGAAGGGCGCCGTCCGCGCGGCCGGCTGGGTCCTCGACCGTCCGGCGGTTCTCGCCGCGGCCGAGCGCACCGCCTCCCGTACCCGACGGCTGCACCCCCGCCGCCTGCCCGGACCCGGCAGCGGTGCCTGGAGCGAGTCCCGCGATCTGCCCCGTATCCCGGCCGCGCCCTTCCGCGACTGGTGGCGCGCCAACCGAACGACCGAGGAGCGCCCATGAGCAGCCGGGACGTGGTGCTCGGCCGTATCCGCACGGCCCTGAGCGACGTCCCCCGCCAGGAGGGGCCCGAGGACGTCCCCGTCGCCCGCGACTACCGGGCCGCACACGCCGCGGACGACCCCGGTGAGCTGCTGGACCTGCTTCAGGACCATCTCACCGAGTACCGCGCGGCCGTGCACCGGTGCGACCCCGCCGGTCTGCCCGGGACGGTGGCCGCGGTGCTGGCCCGGCGGGGTGCTCGTACGGTCGTCGTCCCCGAGGGGCTGCCCGAGGAGTGGCTGTCCGAGGCCGTGGTCGAACGGCTCACCGACACCCCGCCGCTGAGCCCGCGCGCCTGGGACGCGGCGGACAGCGTGGTGACGGGGTGTGCGCTGGCCATAGCCGAGACGGGCACGATCGTGCTGGACGGCGGGCCGGGGCAGGGCCGGCGTGCGCTGAGCCTGATCCCCGACCACCACCTCTGCGTGGTGCGCGCTCCGGAACAGGTCGTCGCCTCGGTTCCGGCCGCCGTGGCGAGGCTGTCACCGAACCGCCCGCTCACCTGGATCTCCGGTCCTTCCGCCACCAGCGACATCGAACTCGAACGCGTCGAAGGCGTCCACGGCCCCCGCATCCTCGACGTCGTCCTCGTCCACCCCTGAGCCGCACCGGCGCCGCGCACCCCTCACCCGACGACACCTGGAGCAGCCTTGCCCTCCGAGCCGATCGCCTGGCCGCCGCCCGAGCTCGCCGTACCGCCGGTACAGCTCCCACCGACCGCCCCCACCACCGCCGCCGACGGCGTCCGCCGATACGACGGGCTGAGCTACGCCACCAACTCCGGTTACCGGCCGCGGCTGCTGGACCTGTCCGTGCCGGCGGCTGCCGAACCCCCCGCCGTGGTGGTCTGGATCCACGGCGGCGCCTGGATGGAGGGCGACCGGCGCCACCCGCCGCCGACCGTGAGCGCGGACCTCCTGTTCGGCTCCCTGCTGCGGGCCGGACTCGCCGTCGCCACCATCGACTACCGCCACGCCCGCGAAGCCCCCTTCCCCGCCCAACTGCACGACGTCAAAGCGGCCATCCGCTACCTGCGCCATTACGCCGGGACGCTCGGGATCGACGGGACGCGGATCGGCGTGTGGGGCGAGTCGGCCGGCGGTCACCTGGCCGCGCTGGCCGGGCTCACCGACGCAGCCCACCCCTCGCTCGAAGGAACGGAAGGGATCGCACAGGGCGACACGACGGTCGGGGCTGTCGTGGACTGGTACGGGATCACCGACGTGGGGGCGCTGCTGCCGGACGCGCCCGGCCCCCACGACCCCTTCGTCACCTTCCTGGGCGGCGACCCGGCCGACAGGCTGCACCTGGCGGCAGCCGCCAGCCCGGTCAGCTACGCGCGGTCCCCGGCGCCGCCCTTCCTCCTGGTCCACGGGACCCACGACACGCTCGTCCCCTTCGAGCACAGCGAGCGCCTGGCCGGACTCCTGCGGGCCGCCGGCAACCACGCGGAGCTCGTCGCCGTACCGGGCGCCGAGCACATCTTCCTCAACGCCGACGTCGCTCCGGTCGTCGCCCGCTGCGTCGCCTTCCTCGCCCATCACCTGCGCCGCCCCGCGACCGACCGGGCCGCGGAAATCCGGCCGGTTGCCCAGTGACCTCGCGCTCGGCCGAGTGAGCCCGCCCCGGCGCACGCCGGGAGCCACCGCCAACTGGCACACGGGCGCCGGGCCTTCGCCCTCCGGCACGACACCCGCATCGTCCTCCCCCGGAGCCCACGAGGGCGCTCACGAAGGGTCCCGCACGGCGGGCAGCGCGTGCGTGCGTACTCCACGAAGCGGCGGGCGGCGGGGCTGGCGGCGTGTCCCTTCGGCGGGACGAGATCGATGCGACACTCCAGGCTGATTCCACGGAGCGGGATCCGCCGCAGGGACCGCAGGACCGACGTTGCCCGGGAGCAGGCGAAGTTCAGCGGCTGGGAGACGGAGGTGACACCTGCTCCCTCGGCCACGAGACCGAAGACGGTCGTCCATTCGTCCACTTCGCACACGATTGACCGCGATCCGGTCTAGTAGATGGTCGGTGCGCTCGCGCAGCTCGGCGAGCTGCCCGGCCGTGTCCAGGACATCCATGGAGCCCCGTCGGCGAGCTGAACAACAGAGCCGCGGTCGAGGGGACGGTTCTGCCATTCGGCCCTGACTCCAGCACCCGCTTGGTCAGCATCTGCAACAGCCCGCCTTCGCCGGTCAGTCGCAGACCCTCACTCTGGGCCCGATCAACCAGCATCGCGACGAGCTGCTCGTCCGAGGCGGCAGACGGCATCCCACCGCCGACCGGCTCCTCCACGGACTCGTGCTCGATCGTCGTCTCGCTCACGCGGCGTCTCTCCCTTGATCAGCAGATCCGCCGTTGACTAGGCCCTGTCTCACATTCGGTGGTGACGGAGAGTCGTGAGGATCGTTGACACTCGCGTGAAGGATGTCAACGAGCTTGTGCAGACGGTGTTTTTCGGGTCTTTCCCCGGCTGGTCATAGAGGATGTGGCCGACGAGGGCGAGCGGATCGTGGTGCGTGCGCGGACTCCGCAGGGCACCGCGGTCTGTCCGGTGTGCGGCGCGTCGTCGGGGCGGGTGCACGGATCTCACCTGCGGACGGTGGCCGACGTGCCGGTCGACGGACGGCGGGTGGTGGTGCGGGTGCGGGTGCGACGCTTGGTGTGTCCCACGCGCGGCTGCCTGCAGACCTTCCGCGAGCAGGTGCCCGGGGTGCTGGAGCGTTACCAGCGACGCACGGCCCGTCTGACCAGGCAAGTCAAGGCTGTGGTCAAGGAGTTGGCGGGCCGGGCGGGATCACGTCTGCTGGCGATACTCGCGGCGGGCCTGTCTCGTCACACTGCCCTGCGCGCCATGGACGGCGTCGATAAGGATCGTGGCATAGCGATGTCCGCGCCGCAGCGCGAAGTCGTCCACGCCCAGCACCGCGGGCGTTTCCAGGAGCGGCAGGGGGATGTGCAGCAGACAGGTCAGCATGCTCGACCAGGACAGAACCTGGTGCAGATGGCTCAGCAGCCTCGCGCCGGCCTTCCCTGCCAAAGCGGCAGCTACCTGCTCAACCACCCTCTGCAGGGCCGGGTCCGGCGCTGGTAGCGCGCAGTCAGCCCGTCCGCCTGCTTGGCGAAGGTGGTCTTCGGGCAGTCCGGGTTCTCGCAGTACAGGCGGCGCACCGACAAGTCGATCACCACCGGGCGGCCGCCGACCGCTTCGTCCGTCACGTGCCGCACATACCGGCTGTGCTCCCAGTCCGAGGACCGGCCGCAGTCCGGGCAGGCCACCGCGATGCCGTCACGGGTCCGTGCCGTGATGCGGATCAGCCCGGTGCCAGCCTCCAGCCCCTCGACCTGCACCGCGGCCAGATGCGGCAGCAGGACCTCCAACTCGACATCACACACCACCCAGCCTGCAACCAAACTGACGTCACGTCCCGAGCTGCGGCCGACCCGATCACCGACTACGAAAATCTTGTAAGAGCCGAACGTCTTACAGTCCTGCGAACGGCGGTGGTTGCCGCACAGCAGCGCAGTACAGCAACGACCGCCTCGATCTGGTCGATCATGCGGGTTATGGCGTGGTCGTGGCGCTCCGTGCGCAGCCCGGCGGCGGCCAGGATCTCGGCGTACTCGTCCAGCGGGCGGGCATCGGCGATGCAGGCGATCCGCGAGGCCGGGCCGGTCAGTTCGGACGGAAGCCGGTCGGGGACGGCCGTCACGTCGGTGATGCACAGTCGGCCGCCGGGGACGAGGAAGCGGGCGCGCACTCGCAAAATGATCAGCTCCGACGGGGCGGGGTGCACGCCCGTTCGGCCAGCATCAGGAGGAACACGACCAGGTAGCCGTGATCGGCGATGAAGTTCTGCGCGGACCCGCTCTTTCGGGTGGCGTTTCGGTGGGGTTCCGGGCGCGGGAACGGACACGCTTCCCGCTATCTCCGAGTGGGCTGCTCCACCTCACCATTCACGGTCGCACTAGAACTCTTACATCATGTAGGACTACTCTGGGCCTGAGAGTCCGCCGCATAACCCTGCGCAGACGTAGGTCCGGGGGCGGTGCGCGGCCACGGGCAGATCGTCCGTTCGTGGCTCGGAAAGGTGCGAGATGACTTCGCGAGCACGGCGGAAAGCCGTTATCGGAGCGGTGCTGCTGCCGCTGGCGGTGCCCGTGGACGGCGTCCCGACGCAGACCAGCGGGCGGCACAGCACCAGCGCCGCCGGCACACGGAGCCTCGGCATAGAGGTATAGGGCGACGGTTCCGGGATTCCTGCGGGCACCCGTGCATCGGCCAGGCCGCAACGCGAACCGATGACGAGGTGCGCAGGACGCATACACACCGACATGTGCTTGGAGGTCACGTGGCAACGACTGGCACCCAGATCACGCCGCTGTCCGAGGACGGGATACTGATCAGTATCGTCCTGCCCGTCTATCAGGTGCAGGAGTATCTGCCAGAGTGTCTGGACTCGGTGCTCGGGCCGTCGCAGTCCTTCAGGGGGGTCGAGGTCGTGGCCGTGGACGACTGCTCCCCCGATGGGAGTGGTGCCCTTCTCGACGAGTACGCGGCTCGGGACCCGCGGCTGCGCGTGGTGCACCTGCCGCAGAACGTCGGCCTCGGCCAGGCGCGCAACGAGGGCCTGGCGCGGGCCAAGGGCGAATACGTCTGGTTCGTCGACAGCGACGACCGGCTGACCGACGGGGCGCTGGCCGCGGTCGCCGAGCGGCTGCGGCGGACCAGCCCCGACGTACTTCTCGTCGACTTCGCCCTGGCCAACCCGGACGGAGGTGTGGAGCGCAACGTGCGCGCGCATCTCTTCTGGGACGCCCCCGAGACGTTCACGCTCGCCGTGCGCCCCAGCACCCTGGACCTCATCATGACCGCGTGGAGCAGGGTGCTGCGCCGGGAGTTCCTCCTCGGCCTGGACGTGGACTTCGGACGCGGGTTCTACGAGGACATCTCCGTCACCTACCCCCTACTGCTCGCCGCGCGTCGACTCAGCATGCTCGACCGGGTCTGCTACCACTACCGGCGCGGGCGAGAGGGCGCAATCACCAACACCTCCAGCCCGAGGCACTTCGATCTCTTCGGCCAGTACGAGCGGATCTTCGCCTTCATCGACCGCGAGGCCGCGACCGCCGAGCTGTTCCGAAAGGCCGTCTTCGACCGCACCGTGCGCCATGCGACGACCGTACTCGCCACCCCCGGCCTGGTACCGAAGAAGCTGCGGCGCGATTTCTTCCGGCGGACGTCGGAGCACTTCCGGCGGTTCCGGCCACAGGGCTACTCGTACCCGTCCGGCCTGCGCGGCCTGCAGTACCGGCTGGTGGAGCGGGATGCCTTCCGCGCGTACGCGGCGCTGGAGCCGGTGAACCGACTTCGTCTCGCACTTCGTGCCGCCCTCGGCCGGACGCGCGGTGTGGCACTGCGGGCATCCCGGCTCGCTGCGACGGCGGTGCGGCGGGCCTACTTCCGCGCCTGCCTGCTGCTTCCCGCCGACGACACCCTTGCCGTCTACTCTGCCTATTGGAACCGCGGGTACGCCTGCAACCCCGCGGCCATCTTCGACAAGGCCCGCGAGCTCGCGCCGGGCATCCGTGGAGTGTGGGTGGTCGCCGAGGACAGGACGGGTTCGATCCCGCCGGGCGTCGAGTACGTGGTGGACGGCTCGGCCCGCTGTCTGCGCACCATGGCGCGGGCGAAGTACCTGGTCAACAATGTGAACTTCCCGTATGAGCTGCCCAAGCGGCGCGGCGCGGTGCTGGTGCAGACACAGCACGGCACCCCTCTGAAGAAGATGGGGATCGACCTGCGTGACCACCCCGCGGCCGCGCGCGGCATGAACTTCGACAGGCTGGTGGAGCAGTCCGGGCGGTGGGACTTCCTGGTCTCGCCGAACCCGCACACCACCGAGGTGTTCACCCGGGTCTATCCCGGCGGCTACGAGGTACTCCAGACGGGCTATCCGCGCGTGGACCGGCTGGTCAACGCCTCGCCCGACCGAGTGAACCGCGTACGGGACGAACTGGGCATCGCCCCCGGGCAGACCGCTGTCCTCTACGCGCCCACCCACCGCGACCACCAGGACGAGGCGGCGCCTCTGCTCGACGCGCAGCGGCTCGCCGTCCAGCTCGGCCACGACCATGTCCTGCTGCTGCGCTTGCACTACTTCGACGCCCCGCAGAACGCGGCGTCGCGGGGCGTCGTGGACGTCTCGTCCCACCCGTCGATCGAAGACCTCTGCATCGCGGCCGATGTGCTGATCACCGACTACTCCTCGGTGATGTTCGACTACGCCGCCTTGGACAGGCCGATCGTGATCTACGCGCCCGACTGGGAGATCTACCGGCGCACACGAGGGGCCTATTTCGACCTCCTCGCCGAGGCGCCCGGCGCGATCGCCACCACGCAGGAGCAGCTCGCGAAGGTCTTGCGCAGCGGCGAGTACACGGGGCCGGGCGCGGCCAAACGGCTCTCCGGGTTCCGGGCGCGCTTCTGCCCCTACGACGACGGGCACGCGGCCGAGCGCGTGGTGCGTCGCGTCTTCCTGGGCGAGCCGGCCGAGGAGCTGGCAGACGCGTCCGGCACGGCACCGACGAGCAGCTGACCGCGTCGCCGCTCAGTGCCGCACGCGGCGGGCGAGCCGTCCGGCGAGAACGCGGCCCGCACCGGCAAGGCCGTCGGCGACGCGCACGGCGAGGCAGCCGCTGTTGGTGGCGTGCGGCTGGAGCAGCAGCACCTGCCCTCGGCGGCCGACGTGCACCAGCCGTCTGAGGCCCGACTCGGCACGCAGGGGCGTCGTGACCGGCTCACCGTCCCGGAAGGTCAGGGTCACCCAGGCGTCCCAGGTGGTGATCGCGCCAGGTTCGCACAGCGCCGCCGGGTCGACGGTGACGGTGGCACGCCAGCCGCCGTGTCCGCTCGGCCCGGCCTCCCACGCGGTCTCGTACCGGTGCGTCGTCCCCCTCACCCGGTGGCGCAGCTCGACGGTCGCGTGCTCCGGGCCCGCGTGCCCGGTTCTTCCGTAGAGGTCGGCCAGCCGCAGTTCGAGGACGAGACGGCGGCCAGCGCGCACGTCCGCTGCGACATAGAGCGGCAGCTGTCCGATCGGGGCCTCGGCGAGGCCGTCGAGCACGATCTCGTACATCCCGTCAGAGACGGAATCTGCCTCGTCCCACAGCGGTCGCCGTGTGTCACCGGCGTACGGCGGCGCCAGCCGCGGCGGGTCGGCCGCCAGCTCCGCGAGCCGCCGGATGTTCGCGGCTTTCCGCTCGCGTCCGAGCAGCACCGCGGTGCGCCAGCGGGCGGCGGGCGTGGCCCGGCGTACGGCCTCCGCCGCGAAGGGGCGTACATGCTCGCGCGAGATCCGCCACCAGACGTCCTGATACTCCGACGCACGCCGCGGCAGTTCGCTCAGGTAAACGGCAAGATCGTGCTCGAGGAACTTGGTCTGCGCGGCGATCAGCAGCTCTTGGTCGCCCCTGTCCCGCATGATCTCCAGCACCTGCTGATGGGCGGCGACCCGGTCCTTCCAGTTCTGGATCCGGTCTCGGCGCAGCGAGATAGAGGCCCGACCGGTGCCGTAGCGCACATTCCAGACGTAGACAGTCTCGGGGGTGACGGCGAGGCGCGGACGGGCCGCATAGACACGCGCGGTGAAGACGAAGTCCTCGTAGTGCGCCGCGCCGTCGGGAAAACGGATCTGTCGGGAGAGCAGGAAATCACGGCGATAGATCTTGTTCACCGACAGCGTGTCCCACAGCGTCTGCGGGCGCCCGGCCACCCCGTCGTGCACCGACTCCCTCGTGAACAGTTGCTCCTGCCAGGGGATCTCGCGTCCACTGTGCAGCTCGCGCCGTACGCACAGCCCCGCCGCCACATCGGCGTCATGCCGCAGTGCGACGGCGAGCAGCGCGTCCACAGCCTTCGGCGGCAGCACGTCGTCACTGTCGAGGAAGACCAGCCACGGGGAGCGGGCCGCATCGATGCCGTCGTTGCGCGGGGTGCCGCAGCCGCGGCTGTTGGCCGCACGGCGCACGACGCGCACCCGTGGCTCGGCGGCTGCGAGCCGTTCCAGTACGCGCGGGGTGTCGTCGGTGGAAGCGTCGTCGACGACGACGACCTCGCCGACCGCCTCGCCCTGTGCGAGCGCCGAGGCGACCGCCTCCGCAACATGCTCCGCGTCGTTGTACGTGATGACCGCCACCGTCACGACGCCATCGTTCACGCTGGACACCCTTGCTCCCATTCGTGCACCCGTAACCGGCACCCCCTGCCGTCGGTGGAGCAGAGGGCCCGGCTCGGGCAGGGCCCCTGAACTCCTACATTATGTGGGACCAAACTATCGGGACCTCCTACATCGTGTGCGCCAGGGCGCCGCACAGGCTCCCTGGCGAGGAGACTCCCGGAGGCTTTCGCGTCACCGCGCCAACGGAACCCGCTATGCCCCCAACAGCTCCGTCAACCGCCGCGCCCGACTCGGGGACCCAGCGTGCGCGGCGCGCCACATCAGTGAAAACCTGGACCTGTCAGCCCAGGCCGTCCGCACACGCAACCACCGCGACCGCGCTTGTCGAGCGCCCCCGAACGAACAAGATCACCAGGGCGCTGCAGTACGGGCCCGCGTGCACCGTCACCGCCGGGCACGATCTGACCGGCCGAGCCGGACCGTGAGCAGCAGCGCCGCGACGACGACTGCCTGGGTCGCGATCCCTGCGTGTACGAAGCGCAGCCACTGGGCCCGGAGACCGCCGGGCCATCCTCGGCGCCTCAGCCGGGGGCCCCGCCAGGCACAGGGGTGCGGGACTGATGAAGCTTGCAGAATTAACGCATTTCCTACCCGATGCGCGACAAAGAGGCCAGGGGGCGTGCTCTACTGGAGCGGCGGGTCTACGGAGCGGACATGAGGAGAGCAGGCACATGCCGGCGCACGACCACGCGCATGATCTGCAGGGCGGTCGACGCCCGGCGGGAGCGCTGGAGGCCGAGGTGATGGCCACGCTGTGGGTCGGCGACGAGGCGATTACCGTCATGCAGGTCCACACGGCCGTCGGGCAGGAACTCGCCTACCAAGACGGTACTCACGGTGCCGGCCAGGTTGCACGCCAAGGCCCTGCTGGAGCGCGAGCAGGCCGGGCGTGCCCACACCTACAGGCCGTGCCAGGCGCCCCCGGAGACCGCCGCCCACCAGATGAATGCGACTCTGGCGCGCGGCAGCGATCGCGCCGCTGTCCTCCAGCGCTTCGTCGAGGCCCTGGCCCCGCCGACAAGGCGGCCATGCGCGCCCTGCTCGACGCCCGGAACTGAAACCGCCGACCGGAGCTGGTTGCCGTGCGCATCACCGTCTACCTCCTCCTGCTGGCCCCGGCCTTGCTGGCTTTCCTCGGCCCGCACCTGGCACGCCATCTGGCCCCCGCCGCCGTGGTGCGCACACTCACCGGGCTGAGCATCATCGCGACGGTCGCCACCGTGTGGGGTCTGACCGCTCTGACAGTGGGCGGGCTGGGACGCACCGACGCGTTCCAGGACCACGCCCACAGCAGCCCGGCCGCCCTGGCCAGCTCCGACCCGGTTCCCAACGTCCTGGGGGCGCTGGCCGCCGGCCTGCTCGCGAGCGGGCTGCTCCGGACGCTCACGGTGATGTGGCGCCGACGGCGTGCCGTGCGCGAGCTTGCCCAGCTCAGGGAACTGCCCGCAGCCGGTGATTTGCTCGTGGTCGAGGGGGACCGGCCGGACGCGTACGCGCTGCCGGGCCGACCGCGGCGGATCGTTGTGACCGCCGCGATGCTGCGCGCCCTGCCCTCCGACGAACAGGCCGTGCTGCTCGCCCACGAACGCGCCCACCTGCTCCACCGGCACCACCTCTACGCGGTGGTCGCCGAGTCAGCGGCCGCCTGCAACCCGCTGTTGCGGCCTATGCGCGACCACATCACCTTCCACATCGAACGCTGGGCGGACGAGGAAGCCGCGCTGACCACTGGCAGCCGCCCGCTGGCCGCCCGTTCCCTGGCCCGTGCCGCGCTCGCGATCGCCGACGCCGCCCGAACCCATGGGCCGCAGGCGGTCTTGGCCTATCTGCGGCACAAGGTCACCGCGCGCGTTGGCGCCCTGCAGGCCGAACGTCCGACCAGCCGCTGGGCCGCGATCCTGCCCGCCGTAGCGGTCACCGCCCTGACTGGCTTGGCCTTCGCCGAAGTCACTTCCGACCTGGCCCGTTGCGTGCACGTCCTGCATCTGTCCTGAGGTCAGACCGCGGCACTTCGCTCCGGGAGCCGTCCGCGAACCCCTGGACGGCGACATTGCCGAGACCGGCGCCACCATGAGCGAACTGCGGGCGCAAAGCACGCCACTCGCGGGGAACCTACCGGCGAGCCCCGTCGGCAAGGCGTTGAAGCCGCCGTAGACGGCGAAGACGGCCCAGCTGGAGTGGAAAAGGCCAAGGCCGAGGTATCCGGCAGCGAAGAAGACCAGCCCGGTGGCGAAGACGGCCTGCCGGGGCAACCGGTCGGACAGACAGCACGCCGGCCGGGTAACTAAGCACCGCGTAGACGACGGCAGTTGTGGACGGCATAGGCGGCGACCACGAGCGCGGTGGACAGGCCCAGGTCATGGGCGCGCAACAGCAGCAGTGCGTCGGGGAAGTTGACCAGGTTGAAGGTGGTCAGCACGGCGAGCACGCGCCAGTAGCCGCCCGGGAGAGACCGACAGGCCGCTTTCGGCTTCGTCTCCCGCGTGGGGACGGTCGGCGGCACGGCGCGGGACTCGCGGACGGCTGCCACAAGGAAGACCGAGCCGATCGCGGAGACGACCGCGACCCAGAACAGCGGCCGCAGGTGGTGGTCGAGGGGGCGAGGGTCAGTCCGGTGAGCAGCGCGACCAGGGCGGCCTGCCAGGCGGCGCTCCAGCGGCTGCTGGGTCGTACGGCCCAGCAGCCGGGGGGCCGACACCACGTGCGTGGCGTTTCTTCCGGACGGCGTCACTCGCCCGGGCCGAGCAGGGATCGCAGGGCGGCCTCGTCCGCAGGGTCCAGGGTCTCGACGAAGCGCTGCAGTACGGCGGTGCGGTCGTGGCCGCGGTCCAGCGCGGTCTTCATCTGTTCGGCGGAAGCCTGGGCCGCTTCCTGGCACGGGTGATAGGCGTGGGCCCGGCCGATGCGCTCGCGTTCCAGCATCCCCTTGGCGTGCAGCCGCCCCAACACGGTGAGCACGGTCTTGTAGGCGAGCCCCGTGGCGAGGGCATCCTGGACGGCGCCCGCGGTCATCGGCTCCCCGGCACTCCACAGTACGGCCATGACCTCGGCCTCCAGAGCCCCGCTCGCCCTGCGGTCAGGGTGCTCGCCATCGCCGTCGCCAGCCATGACCAGTCCTCCTGATTCCTCCCGCACTCGCACCGCGCCCGATCCTACCCGCTGTGCGACTTCACTCAGGGACGGTTGCCGTCGCAGGCAAGACGCGGGTTAATCTTACAGCTCGTAGGACATATCCGGGAGCGTCAGCTCGCCCCCAGGCCGCGGTCCCCCGTTGCGAACCACGGCGGGGCGGCAGGGTCGACTTCGGAGCGGAGAGCGGGCCCGCGCCTGGCTGAGGAGTGGCGAACATGAGCGGACACCGGCGCAGGCCGTCTGGGAGGACCGAGCCGTCCGGCCCGGACGACATACGGTACGGCGGCCGGGCCGCGGCGCGCAGGGCCGCCCAGGCCGGGGGCGGACGAGCGGGACGCCGTGGTGCCGGCGCTGACACGCGACGTCCGGATGCCGGGCGGAGCGGCCGGCGCGGACGCGTCAACCATCCGCGCGCCGGGAAGTCGGGCCTCAGGCGGTGGCTGCCCTCGTGGAAGCGGGTGCTCGGCACCTTGCTGCTGCTCTGTGGCGGCCTGCTGGGCCTGGTCGCGTACGCGTACGCCAGCACGACCATCCCGAGCGCGAATCCCAGCACCCAGCAGCAGAGCAACACCTACTACTGGTCGGACGGTTCGGTGATGGCCACCCAGGGGTCGACCAACCGGCAGAACGTCGACCTCGCCCAAGTCCCCAAGCTAGTTCAGTGGGACTTCCTCGCCGCGGAGAACGCCACCTTCTACACCGATCCCGGCGTCGACACGCAAGGCATGCTCCGCGCCGTCTACCACATGGCCACGGGCGGTGAGGTGCAGTCCGGGTCCACCATCACCCAGCAGTTCGTGAAGAACACCTACCTCAACCAGAGTCAGTCGATCACCCGCAAGTTCAGGGAGATCCTTATCTCCCTGAAGATCGGCAGCCAGCTGTCCAAGCAGCAGATCCTGCAGGGCTATCTCAACAGCAACTACTACGGGCGGGGCGCCTACGGCATCGAGGCCGCAGCCAACGCCTACTATCACGTGCACGCCTCCCAACTGACCGTCAGCCAGGGCGCTTTCCTCACAGCCACGGTCAACGAGCCGAGCGTGATGATGCTCGCCGACACCGACCCGCAGGCCAAGGCCCAGGCCGTGGCGCGCTGGAAGTACGTGCTGGGCCGCATGGCCATCATCCACAAGATCAGCCAGGCGCAGGAACAGCAGTACCTCGCCGCCGGGTTCCCCACGCCTAAGCCCTACACGCCGTCGGCGGGGATGTCCGGGCAGACCGGCTACCTGGTACAGACCGCGGAAAAGTACGTCGAGGCCCATTCGTCCCTCACCGAACAGCAACTGGGCCACGGCGGCTACCAGATCTACACCACCTTCGACACGAAGAAGGTGAACGCACTGTCGACGTCCGTCGCCGCGATGGAGAAGAAGCACCTCAACCCGAACCACCGGTCGGCGGACAAGAACGTCCAGGTCGGCGCGGCGTCGATCGACCCGTCGACCGGCGCGGTCGTGGCCCTGTACGGCGGGGCGGGCTGGGACAAAGGCCACTGGACCGACAACGCGGACGCCACCGGCGTGCCGGTCGGCTCCACCTTCAAGCCCATCGACCTGGCCGCCGCACTCGACCACGGCGCCGTACTCTCCCCGGGCCAGCCGCCCTCGCCGATCACCCCCGACTCCAAGTTCAACGGCGACGACGGCATCACCATCAAGAACCAGCAGGGCCGACCGCAACCAGACCCGGGCGACCCCACCGGACTGCTCCACCAGCACAACGACACCACCACACGGTGGGGATACATCACCCTGCGCAAGGCGATGGAGCAGTCGGTCAACACCCCCTATGTCCAGCTCGGCGAGTACGCCGGCTACGACAACGTGGAGAACGAAGCCCTCAAGGCGGGCCTGCTGCGCACGAGCCTGCAGTACGACACCCCCGGCTTCTACATCGGCACCTCCACCCCCTCGGCGATCCGAATGGCCGGCGTGTACGCCACCTTCGACGACGGCGGCGTCCAGCACGAGCCGTACTCGGTGACCAAGGTCGTTGCCGAGGGCCAGCAGTTGCCCGGCTTCGACAAGCCCAAGGGCACAACCGCCATGCCCGCCTCGACCGCCGGCACCGTCACCGACGTCCTGCAGGGCGTCGTCAAGAACGGCACGGGCACCAACGCCCAGGCCCTCGGCCGCCCGGCGGCCGGCAAGACCGGCACCACCGACGACTACAAGTCGGCCTGGTTCATCGGTTACACGCCCCAACTGACCACGGCCGTCAGCATGTTCAAGGAGGACCCGAAAAAGGCCGGCCTGCAGTCGATGCAGGGCGTCGGCGGCTACTCCAAGGTCTTCGGCGCCGACATGCCCACCGAGGTGTGGACCGGCTACATGACCGCCGCCCTCCAGGGACAGTCCATCCAGCAGTTCCCGCCCGCACCCCAACCGGGCCAGAGCGCCGACGAGTACGGCGCCCCCTCACCCACCCCCTCCGCCACCGCGAGCGCCCCGCCGGCCACCCCGACCGCACCGGTCACGCCGAGCCCCACCACCGGACCGTGCCAGGGGCGGAAGAAGGACTGCGCCAGCCCGACCCCGACCGACACCTCGGGCACCACCACCGGCGGGACCGGTGGCTGGACCGGCGGCGGGGGCGGCGGGCTGCTCGGCGGCACCACCGGCGGCACCTCCTCCGCCCCCACGCCCACGACCAGTTCCACCCGCCCCGGCCGGCATCCGTAAGCGGTGGCCCAGTGATACGCACGACAGGCAAGTGGCGGAGACGAGCGGACGTCACACGGCGCAGGAGGACGCTGCCCGCCGCCGCGCGGGCCGGCGGCGGGCGCGGAGCCGCAGGCGGTGGAGCGTCGCCGCGCTGGCCTCCGTCACGATCCTGCTCATCGCGGGAGCCGGTGCCCTCTACCTCCAGCTCAACGGCAACATCAAGACCTTCGACGCGAGCGGGGAGAGCAAGGACCGCCCACCGGCCAACGCCGCAGTCGAGAACGTTGCGCCTGCCGAAAACCTCATCAGTCTCTGGTGGGAGATGATGTGCGGGATGCGCGGGGGATCGGGCGTTCGAAGGGGTCCTCTCGCACGGCTGGTACTCGCCGCAGCATGATGGCCGATCGTGCTGCTGCAATTGGCCTACCTGACAGTGACGAACGCGTTCGCCGTGCTGCGCCTGCTGCCGATGAGCGACCCGGTGGCCTTGTTCACGAGATTGCAGGTGCCGATAGATCATCCGCCCAGGTCACAGCCTTGATCGTCGATCTATGGCGTTACCGCAGGGCCCTGTGCCGCTCGAAAATACGATTCGTGCCGTGACCTGGCCGAGGATCGGCGCCGTACCCGGAGTCGGTACTGGCGGGGTCCAGCTGACAGAGGTCGAGTCGCCGTCGTCGCGCACCACGACGTCGGTCGGCGAGGGCGGTCCCTGCTGGACCGGGCCCGGCGGGCAGCCGCCCATGCCGGGTCCACCCAGCTCACCGAACTCCGAGATCGTCACACCCTGGGTGTTACCGTCGGCGTCCTGGTCCTGCCAGGCCATCACCTGGTACTGCCCGCCGGCCGCGATCGCCGCGGTGTCGGCGTTGAGGAACTCGTACGTCGCGGTGAAGCTGCCGTCGGCAACGTTGAGGCCGGAGGCGTAACCGCCTTTCGGCGCGTTCGCCAGCGGGCCCGGGACGGAGCGAACGTCGCGGCGCCCGATCTCGGTTTCCCGCAGGGCGGGCTCCACGATCCGCTGTTCCGTGAACGCCGGGTCGACCGCGGGACCGAGCCGGCCCTGGATCACCAGCGTGGTCGGTGCGGTCAGGGTGCCACCGGTGACGGCGACGTCGAGCGCCGTGGTGTCGGCGACGACGGTGCCGGCGAACTTGACCGACACGACATCACCGGCCCGGATGTCGGGCGTGACCTGCAGGCCGCCACCGGCGCCCCAGCAGAGTCCGCCGGGGTGGTTCACCTCGATCGCGGGATTACCGGCCGCGATAGAGGCAGCCGACCCCAGCGTGCCGGTGGCCGAGCCGACCACGCCGACTCCCGGGCGCCGTACCTCGATGGTCACCTGCTCGCCCGCGTGTTCGGAGAAGCCGTCGATCGAGACGTAGTCCCGGTCCGGGAAGATGGTGATGTTGTCCGGAAAAGCCGGAACGGCGGCTTGGGCGGCGAGCGGTGCGATCGATGCGCTGACCGCGGTCACGGCAATGACGACGCCTGCGGCCGCGGTACGTCTCCCCCTGCTCGCGCCCCGCGCAAACTTGCTCATGACGGCTTCCCCCCTCGTTGAGAAATGCCCCACCCGACGGGCGCTGAGCAGTCGGCGGTACTGAGGCAATCTCAAGAGTGACGAGCGCACGCCCGCCCCGGCAGCCACGTCTTGGGTACCCCGCCATCCCCAATCTGGAGGGGTTCGCCCTCCGTCACCGCCCGGCGACTCACCGCCGCCCGCGCACCGCCTGACCAGCCTGTGGGCAGTCGATCACGCCACCGTCTCGGTCGAGCAGCAGATCCGGCAGACGTAGGCCGGGGGGCCGGAGCCCGAAGAATTCACCCGGCCGTAGCCCCGTAGCGGCGCCGAGCAGCACAGCCCGCTCCCGAGGAGCAGGCGCTGGGGAGCGCCGCTCGGCGCTGTTCTTCGCCGCGTACGCGCTCTATTGCCGGCGGGAGATCCCCGGAGGTCAGGACCAGGACGGCGAGGAGGAAGAGCCGGAACCGCTGATGTTCCGGCCCGAGGCTGCCTCCCGGCCACCTGGGCGGTCGTGGCGCGGACCCTGGCCACCCTGGTTGGGATCTTCTTCGCCTCGCGGCTGTCCGTGAAGCAGCTCGATGCCATCGGCCCGATGCTCGGGCTGTCCGCCTCGGGTGTCCCGTCATCGGGCCGCCGCGCACCTACACGTGGGGTTCGGCACCTCCACTGCGTGCGACCCGATGATGGGTGGCACTGTCAGTGGCGGCTCCGACCGTGGTTGTCGCCGCCCATGTCGTCAGTGCCACCGTGGCGTCCGTCGTCGTGGCCACCATGGTCGTCGGCCTTGGAGCGGTCGTCGCCGGCACGACGGTCGTCGGTCCCGGTGAAGTCGTCCCTGGCACGACGGTCGTCGGTCCCGGTGAAGTCGTCCCTGGCACGACGGTCGTCGGTCCCGGTGGGGTCGTCGTCGATGGCGCCGCCCTCGCCGTCGCGGCCGCGATCGTCGCGAGCTGACTCGTGTTCCGCCCTCACGATCCGGCCGCTGCCCCGGTCGACGTATACCCTGAGCCGGCTGCCGTTCTTGAGGATCTTCACGCTCCATGCCGTACGGCCGTGCTCCACCTCCGGCTCGACCTCGATGACCTTCCCACCGCCTACGTGAAGAAGGGCGATCTCGCCGGCGCGTCCGGGACTCACCGGCGTGCTCGCGGTCGCGGTCGGACCCGCCGTCACATCGGCCGCCGGGACGGGGGTGGGCGTCGTGGTCGCAACGGACGACGCGCTCCGGGTGGGGGTCGTGCCGTGGCTGTCGTCGGCGAGAGCGGTGCCGGCGACCCCGGCGGCCAATGCCCCCGCAGCGAGCAGAATCATGGACGTGCGCTTCATGGCGAACCTCCTGCGAATGCCGTGTGGTGCTGCAAGGTTCGCCCGAGTCGGGATAGGGCCGCGCTGCGCCCGTGCTAAGAGCAGGCTAAGACGGTCCCTGCGGGCGCGGACCGGGCGAGGGCGGCCCCAGTTCAAGCGTCACCCGGGCACCGCCGGTCGGACCGGTCGCCAGATCCAGCCGCCCGCCACTGGACTGGGCGACGCGACGGGCGATGTCCAGTCCAAGTCCGGTCGACCCACCGCCGCTCGCACCACGCCGGACCTGGTCCGACGACAGGCCGGGGCCGTCGTCCGCCACCGTCAGCACGGCTCCGCCACCGGACCTGGGCGCCAGGGTGACAGCGAAGGCGGTGCCGTCGGGAGTATGGGCGAACACATTGCCCAGCAAAGCGTCCACGGCGGCGCCGAGTTCGTCGGCGGGGACCCCGACCGGCAGCGGGCCGCTCGCCGACACGTCGAGGGTGACGGCCCGGCCGGTGTCCTCGGCCAGCACGGTCCAGAACGCCACCCGGTCGCGTATCGAAGCGGTCGCCTCGCAGCCCGCGCCGGTATACGTATCCCGGCGATGGCGGGCCTGGCGGATCAGGCCGGTGACCGCCCGCTCCATGGCGTCCACACGCACGGCGATACGGGCGGCGTCGGCGCCGTCGGCCAGTGACTCGGCCTCCAACCGCAGTGACGTCAGCGGTGCACGCAGACGATGGGACAGGTCCGCGACCTGCTCGCGCTCCTCCCGCAGCAGCTCCTGGATCCGCCCGGCAAGGTGGTTGAGCGCCCCGGCGACCTCACGCAGCTCCGGTGGACCGACCGGGTGGGCGCGTGCCGTGAGATCCGCCCGTGCCAGCTGGTGGGACACGGCGGACAGCTCCGCGATGGGGGCGACCAGGGTGCGGCTGAGCCGGTCCGCGACGAGAAGGCCGAGCAGCAGGAGCGAGACGCCGAGGCCGACGAGGACCAGCCAGGCCCGGGCCACCCCGCGGGTCATTTCGGCAGCCGGCACGAACGCTCGGATCACGGCGGTGCCGTCCGGCCGTCCCATCACGGCCACCACGATTTCGCGGCCGTCGGGACGCTCCACCGTCCGGCTGACTCCCGCCCGGGCCGCGAGCTGCACGGCGCTGGTCCGTGGTGCAGGCGTGCCCAGCACCGACCCGTCGGGGAGGAAGACCGTGATCGGGCCGCGGGACTCGGCGGCCATGTGCTCGACGCTGAATCGCAGGGCGTCCTGCTCGGCGGTGCCCACCACGGACACCAGACTCTGGGCGTCAGCGCTGGCTGCGACGACGGCGCGGTCCTGTGCCACGGTACGCAGCAGCAGCGCCAAGGGCACCACGAAGGCGAGGAGAGCCAGGCACATGGTGGCTGCGACGAGCAGTGTCAGCCTGCGCCTCATCGCCGGTCCGCGGGTGCACTCAGCCGGACCCCGACTCCGCGCACGGTGTGCAGGTAGCGCGGCTCCTGTGCGGTTTCGCCGAGTTTGCGACGCAGCCAGGACAGGTGTACGTCCACCGTCTTGTCAGTGCTGCCGTAGGGCACCCGCCATACCTCGGTGAGCAGTTCCCGCTTGGTGACGACCTGTCCGGCCCGGTCGGCGAGGTAGTGCAGGAGGTCGAACTCACGCGGAGTGAGATCAAGCATGACGCCGGTCAGGCTCGCCTCGCGGGCGCCCGGGTCGATGCGCAGATCACCGACGACGGTCACGGCCGCGCCATCCTGGTGGCCGATCCCCCGCCGGAGCACCGCCCGGACCCGCGCCTCGAGTTGGGCGGCGGTGAACGGCTTCACCACATAGTCGTCAGCGCCGGCATCCAGTCCACGGATGATCTCCGCCTCGTCGTCCCGTGCCGTCGCGATGATCACCGGCACCGAGCTGACCGCACGCAGCATCCGCAGCAACTCGATGCCATCAAGATCCGGCAGGCCGAGGTCGAGGACCACGAGGTCGGGACGCTCGTCCAGTGTGGTCTGCAGGCCGCCCATCGCGGTGTGCGCGGCGGCGACCGCATGGCCGCACTCTCCCAGGGCACGGATCAGCGGCATCCGTATCGTCGGGTCGTCTTCGATGAGCAGCAGGCGCGCCACATCGGCACGCTATCTCAACAAGCGGGCGCGCCAGGGCCGTTAACCGTCCCTTAGGGTTGCCCGGTTCCGTCCTTAACGACAGAAGCGGCATAGTCCTGCACATGCCTCGCCGCGCCCTCCTCGCCATGGCCGGCTGGACGGCCGCCGCCGTGACCGCCACGCTCACCGGCCTGGCCGCCGTCCAGCTCATCGGCGACGGGATCACGGCCTCCACCGACAGTGGGGTGCTCACCCCCCAGCAGGTCGAGCGGCAACTCGCATCCGCGACGGCTTCGCAATCGGCCGATCCGAGCACGGCGTCGCCCACCCCGCCGCAGACACCCGCACCGACCACCCGGATCCCGTCCACCGGCGCGGTCAAGAAGACGCTCTCCACTCCGGGCGGGACAGTCATCGCCGAGTGCAACGGCGCCACGGTGCGGCTGGTGTCATGGGCCCCCGCGCAGGGCTTCGGGGTCAAACGCGCCGACCGGGGCCCGGACGAGCACGCCGAGGTGACGTTCGAGGGAGCCACCGGCAAGATCGAGCTCCGGGTGAGCTGCGTGAACGGCCGGCCCACCGACTCCTGGAAACAGGACGACTGAAAGCGCGCCGCCTCCAGGCGCCGGGAGCGATCCGGCGGCCCATGGTCCAGGACGGCGATGCCGCGGGCCATATCGGAGTCGCGGCAACTAGACGTTGAAGCGGAACTCCACCACGTCCCCGTCCTGCATCACATAGTCCTTGCCCTCCATGCGGGCCTTGCCCTTGGCGCGGGCCTCCGCCACCGAGCCGGTCTCCACCAGGTCCTCGAAGGAGATGACCTCCGCCTTGATGAAGCCCTTCTGGAAGTCGGTGTGGATGACGCCGGCCGCCTCGGGGGCCGTGGCGCCCTTCTTGATCGTCCAGGCGCGGGACTCCTTCGGGCCCGCCGTGAGGTAGGTCTGCAGGCCCAGGGTGTCGAAGCCGACGCGGGCCAGGGTCGCGAGGCCCGGTTCGTGCTGGCCGACCGACTCGAGGAGCTCGAGGGCCTCGTCCTCGTCCAGCTCGGCGAGGTCCGCCTCCAGCTTGGCGTTGAGGAAGATCGCCTCCGCGGGGGCGACCAGCGCGCGCTGCTCGCCCTTGAACGCGTCGTCCATCAGCTCGTCCTCGTCGACGTTGAAGACGTAGAGGAAGGGCTTGGTGGTGAGGAGGTGCAGGTCGTGGAGGAGCTCGTTGCGCTCGGTGCCCTGAACGATGCCGTGCGCGAAGAGCGTGTCGCCCTTCTCCAGGATCTCCTTGGCCTCCTCGACCGCCTTCACCTTCGGGGCGACGTCCTTCTTGATCCGCGACTCCTTCTGCAGGCGCGGCAGGACCTTCTCGATCGTCTGCAGGTCCGCGAGGATGAGCTCGGTGTTGATCGTCTCGATGTCCTCCTTCGGCGAGACCTTGCCGTCCACGTGCACGACGTTCTCGTCCTTGAAGGCGCGGATGACCTGGCAGATCGCGTCCGACTCACGGATGTGCGCGAGGAACTTGTTGCCCAGGCCCTCGCCCTCGCTGGCGCCGCGCACGATGCCTGCGATGTCGACGAAGTCCACGGTCGCCGGGAGGATCCGCTCCGACTTGAAGATCTCCGCCAGCTTGGCGAGACGGGCGTCGGGGACACCGACGACGCCGACGTTCGGCTCGATCGTGGCGAACGGGTAGTTGGCCGCGAGCACGTCGTTCTTGGTCAGGGCGTTGAACAGGGTCGACTTGCCGACGTTGGGCAGACCGACGATTCCGATACTAGTACTCATGACACAAACGTCCGCTCAAGATCGCCAACGGGGGGGTACAGCCGTGACTCCCGGCATGCTCATCGGCTCCTCGACTCCCCGGCAGCCCAAGCGCGCCATCATCTACGTGCAGGTATCACGGTACAGGGACAAGGACGAGAAGATCTCGCCCGAACTCCAGATCGAGGCCTGTACCGCTCTCGCCGAGCGTGAGGGCATGGTCGTCGTCGACGTCTTGCAGGACCTCAATCTGAGCGGCAAGTACTTCGCCAAACGGCAGATCGAGCAGATCATCCAGCGAGTGGCCCGAGGCGAGGCGGATGTCGTCCTGGTATGGCGCTGGTCACGATTCGGTCGTGACGCCACGCTCAGCTCGTACAACATCAAGCGCCTGGAGAGGGGCGGCGGTGAGATACGCGCTGCCGAGGAGGACATCGACACCTCAAGCAGCGGTGGACGGCTTGGCCGGAACACCCACCTCGTGGTCGCCGAGTACGAGGTGGACCGCAGCCGTGAATCGTGGATGGAAACCCATGACCACCGACGTCGGCGGCCCCCCTCTACGAACGCGACAGGCCCGGCGAGCTGGTGCATGTCGACATCAAGAAGCTCGGCAACATCCCCGACGGCGGCGGCCACAAGGTCCTGGGCCGCCAGGCAGGTCGCAAGACGCGTTCCGGTGCCGGCTACAGCTATGTGCACACCGCCGTCGACGACCACTCCCGCCTGGCCTACAGCGAGATCCTCACCGACGAGAAGAAGGAGACCGCCGTCGCCTTCTGGGGGCGGGCGCAGGCGTTCTTCGCCTCCTGCGGTATCACCGTGGAGCGCGTCTTGACCGACAACGGCTCCTGCTACAAGTCCGTCTGTGGCGCGATGCCCTGGCAGCAGCCGGCATCACGCACAAGCGCACGCGCGCCTACCGGCCGCAGACGAACGGCAAGGTCGAGCGGTTCAACCGCACTCTGCTCGACGAGTGGGCCTACACCCGCCCCTACCGGTCAGAACAACAACGACGCGACGCCTTCCCCGACTGGCTGCACACCTACAATCACCACCGCGGACACACCGCGCTGAAAGGCCAGCCACCCGCCAGCCGCGTTCCTAACCTCTCAGGGCAATACAGCTAGCCCGCCCCCCCGGATGATCACCTCCCTGAGTCACCCACGCACGCGCCGTTGACCGGCCAGTGCGGAAGACGAGAGATCTCGACCCCCAATTATTGATCGACGTGGCCTCCCGCATGCATGAATGCTGCCTGGACAGCGGAGCGATCGTGCCCACCGACAAGCAAGTGACGCAACAGAATGCGTGCCTTGAGCGGGTCGAGGAACCCGGCGGAAATCAGACCACGGCTCAGTAGGTCGGACTCGGAGCCGGCATAGGCGTAGGTGCGGGCCAGCACCGAACCGGCACCGGTGCGGGAGGACAGCACCACGGGGATGCGGGAGGCCACTTCAGCGAGTGCGTCCGCCACCCGGTCGGGCACGTGCCCTGCGCCGAAACCGGCGATGACCAGCCCGTCAAGCCGATCGGTGGCACCGTCCAACCACCATCCGGTGTCCCCGAGCACCATCGTCACCAGGCCGATCTCTACAGCACGACGCTGCGCGTCGACCATCGGAACGACGGTCCGGCCGAAGGGGTGATTGAGCACTCGCGGCCGTCCTTCCACAACGTATCCGAGTGGGCCGCCGTTGGCTGACTGAAATGGGCATGCGCTGGTGGAGTGGGCCTTTCGGACGCGGCTGGCGGCGTGGATCTCGTCAGCGAACACCACAACGACGCCCAGGTCACGGGCCTGTGGACTGGCGGCAGTGCGCACCGCGGCAAGCAAGTTGGCCGGCCCGTCGGCGCCCGCCAGGGTGGGGTTGCGCATCGCCCCGGTGACCACCACCGGTTGGGGCCGGTCATGGACCAGATCAAGTAGATACGCGGTTTCCTCGATGGTGTCGGTCCCCTGGATGATGACGACCCCGTCCACCCCCTGGCGGAACCGCTGGTCTATCGCGTCCGACAGTGCGGCAAGGTCGTCGAAACCGAGGCAGGACCCAGGAACACGACGAAAGTCCTCGACCTCGAGGCAGATCCCGGTATCGTCCAGACCGGGCACGGAGGCGACGAGTTGTTTCGCTGACAGCGCCGGGACGACGCCTCCGTTGTCGTTGGCCGTCATGGAGATCGTGCCGCCAAGGCCGAACACCGTAAGGCGCTGGTCGGACGAGACCGTAACATCGGAAGCTGACATGGGAGTTCCTCTCAGAGCCGTACCCGGCCGACCGGTGATGTGGTGAACGAAATGCTCCGGCACGCTCAGCGCCCGTTGAACGGGAACCGGCGCCGGAAGTCCCGGGCGGCCTCTTCCATGGTGATGAACCGAACGCCCTCGTGGCCGCGCCAGTACTCGATCAGGCGCTCCAGCATGAGCAGCACCTGGGGTCGGCCGGAGACGTCGGGATGCAGGGTGACTGGGAAGACCCCGTAGTCCATCTCGCGGTAGACCCAGTCGAACTGGTCGCGCCACAGCATTTCGATGTCGCGTGGGTTGACGAATCCGTGACTGTTCGGGGATTGCTTGATGAACATCATCGGCGGTAGATCGTCGACGTACCAGTTGCCGCAAAACTCCACGAGGTCGACCTCGCGGCCACGGACCAGTGGTCGCATCCACTCGGCTGCGTTCTTGTTGTAGTCGATGTTCGTCCAGGAATCGCCCACCCTGGCGTAGAAGGGCGTGAAGTCGTTGTAGTTCTGCGAGTGGTCGTAGCTGAATCCGTTCTCCTGCAACAGCGATGCGGTGTACTCGCTCAGCTCCCACCACGGCGCGACATAGCCCCGTGGCCGCTGGCCACTGAGCTTCTCGATCAGCTCGATACTCCTGGCGAGCACGTCCCGTTCCTGCTGCGGGTTCATCGCGATCGGGTTCTCATGTGAGTAGCCGTGGGCGCCGATCTCGTGCCCAGCGTCCGCGACCGCGCGCATCTGGTCGGGAAAGGTCTCTATGGAATGGCCGGGAATGAACCAACTGGTTCGCAGCTCGTACTTCTCGAACAGGCGCAGCAGGCGCGGGACGCCCACCTCGCCGGCGAACATGCCACGCTGGATGTCGTTGGGCGAATCCTCGCCACCGTAGGAGCCGAGCCAGCCAGCTACCGCGTCGACATCGACACCGAGGCAGATCTGGATGTCCTTGGTCATATCAGAAGTTCTCCTTGACATAGGGTGAAGACGTCGTGGATGGCGAGTCCAAGGGTCAGCTACCGTCGAGCGCCTCGTGCACCTGTCGGGTCGCCTCAGTCAGTGCGTTCTGGTCGGCCTCGCTCCACTCGCGCTCGCTGAGACTGTGCACCGACAGCCAGCCGATCAGCTTGCGGCCACGTTCGATGGGAGCGAGCATCTGCGCGTTGACGCCGTACACCGTGATCAATGCGTCTGGCGGCGTCGGGTCGGCGCGAAAGTGCGGCTGCACCAGCGGACGGCGATGCTGTTCCAGCCACTGCACGGTATTGAGCCGCCGCTGGTCCAGGGAACTGTCACGGCGAATCGACCGAACACCGGGTGCGACGGCCTCGCCCGCGGTCAGGTCCACGTGCATGCCGTGTTCCGGCAGGTCGATGCGGAATGTGGTGCGGTGTGCGCCGGTCGCGGACAGCAGGTTCTCCAGCGCGTGCTGGAATCGCATGCGCAGTGTGCCGGTGGCCAGCAGCTGTCCCCAGCCATTGATGACTCCGGACGTACCGCCCAGGCGCAGAGCGTGCCACAGGGTCGCCGCCACGCTGTCGAACACCGGTATGCCCAACTGGTTTTCCACATCGACGACATGCGGCGCGCCGTACACGTTGGTGCAGACCACTGCGACCGCGTGCACATCACCCGATCCGGCCTGCTCGATGAGCTGCCGGACCCGCTGCGCAGGTGCGGTGGCGAAGTCCGTGTTCTCGGTCAGCCCCAGAGACGCCGTACGCACACAGTCCACTCCGTGCTCGGCGTAGCGGGCCACGATCCGCTCGGTCACGTCGGTGGTGTAGGGCACCGCGAGGCCCAGCCGGGTCACCCCGAAGGCGCGGCAGGCGTCCAGCAGGGCGAGCGTGGAGGTGGTCGCGCGGATACCGGTTTCCTTTTCGATGGCCGCGACCAGCGCCTGATCGTGGTCCACACCCAGCCATGATCCGGCCGTGCCGTTCCAGACGATCACATCAACCTGCGCGTCGGCGAGCAGCCGTGCCGCCGCTATCATGGGTTCGACCTGGAACTGCGCAGTGGCCTCGCTGTCCAAGGCGATCCTGGACACCGGTACCCGGCTGGCGTACATGACGGCGGGCGTTCCGGCTCCGAGCAGCATCGCCGACGTCACCGGTTCCAGGCATGTGTTGGACGAGGGCGTGAGCATGCCGACCCGGAGCTGTCCGGATTCGTTGTTCTCCATCACTGTTCTCCGGCAGAAGTAGTCAGAAGGTTCACACTGGAAGCCGACGGGCGTAGTCCAATGTCACGTTGCATACGGTGAACAGCACACCGCAGCCGACAAAGAACAGCAGGGCACCGGTATAGCTGCCGGTTGCGCCGACGATGAACCCGACGATGATCGGACTGAGGATGCCTGCGACGTTCCCGCCAAGGTTCATGGCTCCGCCCATGATCCCCGCGTTGGTCCGGCCGGCCAGGATCGACGGAACGCTCCAGTAGACGCCGGCCCACCGCAGAAAGAACATCACCACGGACAGGAAGGCGACGGCGACCGTCGCATTGGGCACGAGAGTTACCCCGAGCAAAGCAAGCACCACGAAGACCCCGGCAGCGCCCAACAAGGTACGCAGCACAACGTTGGGGGACGCGCCCCGGGCACGCCACCAGTCGGCCAGCCAGCCACCGACGAGCTCACCGACGAAGCCGGCACCGAAGATCACCAGAGTGGAGTATCCGATGGCGGCAAGCTGGAAATGCTTGGTCTCCGACAGGTACAGGGGTCCCCAGGTGAGCAGGCCGTAGAACACACCGTTGAACCCGCACCAGCCAAGGCACATAGCCCAGAAGGAGCGGTAGCGGGCGTACCGCAACAGGCTGACCCGGCCGGCTGGCTGAGGATCATCGGCGTCCTCCTGCCTGTGCGAAGCCTCGACGTACGCGATCTCCGCTGCGTTGGCCGCCGGGTGCTCCCGCGGGGTGTTGCGGATGTACCAGGCCGCGAGCAGGCCGACCACCAACGTGGCCACCCCAGCGATGACGAACGCCGGTCGCCAGCCACCAGTGAGCCCGATCAACCACGAGATGCTCACACCACCGATCGCGGTGCCAAGGGGGGCACCACCGTCGAGCAACGTCCCGCCTCGCCCACGCTCGGCCGGCGTCATCCAGTTGGCGTTGAGCTTGCCGCCCGCCGGGTAGATCGGTGCCTCGGCCGCACCGAGCAGCAGCCGGAAGGACATCAACCCGCCGAGACTGAACGCGGCGGCCGTAAGCGCCTGCGCAATGCCCCAGCCGGTGCACGAAATCGCAGCCATCACCCGGGGCTTGAACCTGTCCACCAGCCAACCAGCAGGTAGCTGCATCAGCGCGTAGCTCCAGAAGAAGGCGGACAGCGCAACGCCAGTGGCGCCTTTGGAAATGTGCAGCTGTTTCGTGATCAACGGCATGGCGACCGAGATCGACCCTCGGTCGACATAGTTCAGCGCGACGATCCCCAGCAGCAGGACGAAGATCTTCCACCGTACACGCGTGGGGCGGGCAGCCGCCTGCGCGGTAGGCGCTCCGCTCGGCAAATCATCGACGAGTTCGACGGAATCTCCCATTGCGCCCTCCTTTTCCTTGTCAGGACCTGTTCCGAAGTCTGGTTGGTACGGGTTCGTCAGCGTGTCGTGCGCGATAGGCAGCGAGGCCGCTGGTAGCGCCAAACAGAACCCCCAGGTGTCTAGGAGGTCCCCGGCGTCACATCTTTGGAGAGGCGGCCGGACGCGTCGAGCGCCGGGCGTACCCAGTGCCCGCTCTGATCCCGGCCGGGACCCGAGAGTTGTTTGGTGCTTCCCTGCAGGCCGGACCACCCTCCGCCGCATCGAGCCGAGAGTCCGGCATGGGTAAGCTGTATGACAATCGGCGGCGTTGAGGTATGTTGCATGGCAATCTTGTAAGGTGTCAAGGTTGGTATACGAACAAGGACGGACCGCGTGTGTCAGCACAGGCGCTGGATACGCCCTGTCACCATGGGGTCGGCCGTCCCGGAAGGAGGACATGTGGCTGCTGCCCGATCCTCAGCGCCGCCCACCGCGGTTGACGCTGTTGCCGACACACTGCGCGAGCAGGTGATGACTGAAGAGATTCCGCCAGGTGTCCAGGTCACCGAAAGCCTCGTCGCGAGCAGGTTCGGGATCGCCCGCCCGACCGCGCGCGCGGCCATCGACCGCCTGGTTCAAGAAGGACTGTTCCGGCGGAGCGCCCACGCGAGCGCACGCGTGCCGCGACTGACTGCCGCCGACATCAATGACCTCTACTTTGCCCGTGGATGCATCGACCGGGAGGTGGCGCGGGCACTGGCGGATCGGCGGACCGTCCCCCCTCAGGCGCACGCGGCCCTTGTCGACCTGCTCGCCGCCAAGAGCGAGTCCCCGCTACTTGACATCGTTGCCGCGGACATCAAGTTCCATCGGGCGCTCACGGACGGACTCGGCAGCGCCAGGCTCACATCGCTCTACACCTCCCTCATGGGCGAGGTGAGGCTATGCATGGCCCAGGTGCAGTCGAGGCGGTTGCTGACACCAAGAAGCATCTACGACGAACACGTCATGATCGTGGGAGAAATAGCAGCGGGAAACTCCGAGCGCGCCGCTGAAATCGTCACCATGCACCTTGAGCACGCCCGCGCCGCGTTGCTGAAGAACCTCGAAGGCCGAGAGAACTGAACCCGTACGCGCCCACGTTGATCGCGCGTCCACTTCGGCACCCCGTACTTCAACACCCATCTGTCGTGAGACGAGGAGAACGACCGCATGACATTTTCAGCCGATCAGCAAGTCCAGCCAAAAAATGGACAGGAACGCTACCGGATAGCCGTTGTCCCCGGGGATGGCATAGGAACCGAGGTGACCGCTTCGGCTCTCCAGGTCATCAACCACGTCGCAGACAAATATAATTTTTCGTGTATATTTGACCATAAACCATGGGGGTGCGAATTCTTCCAGAGCAGCGGAGCGATGATGCCCGAGGACGGCCTGACCCAGCTCTCGAGCGCCGATGCGATTTTGCTGGGTGCCGTTGGGCACCCGGATGTTGCCGATCACGTGTCATTGTGGGGGCTCCTCATCCCGATAAGGCGCGCATTCTCTCAATACGTCAACCTGCGACCCGTCCGGCTCTTTCCTGGTATCTCTAGCCCTCTTCGGCAGGTGCCACCTTCGGGTCTTGACTTCGTCATAGTGCGAGAAAATACGGAGGGCGAATATTCGCAGGTAGGCGGGCGTTTCAGCTCGGGAATACGTGATGAAATGGCCATTCAAGAGTCCATATTTACCCGCGCCGGCTGTGAACGTGTCATCCGATACGCGTTCGACCTGGCCCTGAAGCGGCGAAAAACGCTCACGGTGGCCACCAAATCAAATGGCATAACCCACACAATGCCGTTTTGGGACGAAATAGCCTCCGAGGTGGCGGAGAATTATCCGGATGTAGAGTGGCGTCTAATGCATATTGACGCGCTCGCTGCCAAATTCGTCCTCGATCCAGGGTCGCTGGACGTCGTGGTCGCCTCCAACCTCTTCGGTGACATCCTCAGCGACCTGGGCGCGGCGCTTGCCGGGAGCATCGGTATCGCGCCATCGGCGAACCTCAACCCCGATGGAACCTTCCCGTCGATGTTCGAGCCGGTCCACGGCTCGGCGCCGGACATCGTCGGCCTAGGCATCGCCAATCCAATCGGGGCTATCTGGTCGGCCAGCATGATGCTCGACCATCTCGGACAACCTGAGGCCGCACAAGCCATCACCGAAGCACTGATGACTGCCACCGCCGTAAGTAGTTCCCGAACCGCTGACATCGGTGGTACAGCAAGCACTGCTGACGTCACCACAGCGGTTCTTGACATCATTTCTGGCCGACCATGAAATGTGGCCCGCGGCACCCTCCTCGTCGCCCCCGAAGGCGACCAACTCGTGGTCACCAAGCTCGACGCCCTCGGCCGCTCGCTGGAGAACCACATCCAGCTCTCCAAGGAACTCCACGCGCGCGGCGTCGACCTCGCCACCTTGGACGTGAGACTGTCTGGATCGGACAGTCTTGCCGCGCTTGACGCCCGGTTACATCCCCTCCACCTCATTTGAGCTGGGGTGATGCCCGAGCTGCTGGACGCACGCTTGAGATTAAACCCCGACAAGATCGTTTCTTGTCGGGGTTCGTTCAGACGTCTCGTCCGCTTTCCAGGCCTTTGATGATCAGCCGTAGGCCGAACCGGAATTCCTCTTCGAGGGGTACCGTGGTGAGTTCTTCGGCGGCTGAGGTGGTGGCCGGGTAGGTGGCAGGATCGAGGTGGCGGTAGAAATCCAGTAGTTGCGGTCCGCTCTCAGGGCCAGCCGATCCGGGGCCATGCTGTTGAACCGCGAACCCGACGACGTAGTGGCCGATGGCGGTGAAGGCGCGAGCGGCAAGCTCAACGGGGAATCCGTGGCCGAGCAGCAGTTGGATGAGGCGTTCGCGGTTGGCCAGGCCGTTGGGCCCGACCGGTACCTGGGCCATCAGAAGGGGGAGTACGTTGAGGTGGCGGCGCAACGTCTCGTAGAACGCCTCCGCCCCGGCCGTGATCGCATCCTGCCAGGTGGCGAAGTCCTCCTGGCCGGTGACGTGCACTTCGCCCAGGACTCGGTCGACGACGTACGCCATGAGCTCGTCCTTGCTGGCGAAATGGCGGTACAGCGTCGCGGTGCCCGATTCCAGGACGTCGGCGAGCATGCGCAGCGAGAACGCCTGGACGCCGACCTCGTCGACGAGCTTGAGTGCGGCGGAGACGATCCGCCCGACGTCTAGGGGCGGGCGCCCGCGTCGTTGGGCTGTGGGCGCCGGTGGGCGGCTGGCCCACCAGGCCGGGCTGCCTGGGACGTCCGGAGGCGCTGAGCCCATCGGCTTCTCCCCTCTCCGCACCCCCGTTTACGGAGTCGCCGTATCCGAAAGCGTCGACGCCATCGTATCCAAAATGCCGTTCCGTATCCATTCCGTGACACCCCGGTAATCATTCGGAGGTGTGTCAAGGAGGTCGGCGCAGCTCAAGTGAAGCGATGGGTGCGGCGGCCCGGGGGTGCCTGCCCCGACTTCACCCGGACCGCGCACGCCGTCGGCGTGGGCTCCGCGGTGACCGGGCTCCTCAAACGCGATCACCGTCCGGCTTCCGTCCACCAGATGGTGAGGGGTGCGCAGCTGCTGCGGTGCCGCGGGGGCATAGGGTCGTGGTCTGCGCGGCTGGGGTCATGCGGCGGGCGACGGAGTCGAGGCGGGTGTCCCAGCCGGCGGTGTCGATGTGGCCGATATAGCCGTCGGGGCGGATGAGGAGCAGGGTGTCACCCGTGATGCCGTAGGCGGTGAGGAGCGCTTCTTCGGCTGGGCCGACGGGGACTGCGCGCCGGGTGGCGGTGTGCCGGTGGAGCTTGGTGCCGCGGGAGGGCCAGGCGATGTCACGCAGGGCCACACTGGCCTGCTCGCCGAAGGCCAGGAGGGTGAAGTGCGGGCCGCGGTACAGGTCGAACAGGCGGCGGGTAGGCCGTGAGGACGGGTGCGGCAGGAAAGCGTCGGGGGCGCGGTCCCCCACGCGCAGCGTCACAGTCTGGCCGGAGTCTGTGGGAGCGAGGGGACCACCGTAGTAGGAGATGCCCAGCTGCCGGTCCTCGCCGCCGCGGGTGAACTTCGACGGGCGCACCCGCTTGAGTCCCTCGTACAGTTCGGTCGAGCGTCCCAGGACCTGGGCGGCGACGGGCCGGCGCTCGCCCTCGTAGCTGCCCAGCAGCCCCTCCGGTGCGCCGGCCAGGACCTGCTCGAGCTTCCAGCCGAGGTTGTAGGCGTCTTGGACGCCGGTGTTGAGACCCTCTGCGCCGGCGGGGGTGTGGACGTGGGCGGCGTCGCCGCACAGCAGGACCCGGCCTTTGCAGTAGTGCTCGGCCAGCCGAACATTGGGCCGGAACAGCGAGGACCAGGTGATGTTCCGCAGCCGCAGCGAGCCTCCGACCAGCCGGTCGAACAGTGCGGCGAGGGCGGGGTCGGTAAGGTCGACGGGGTCGTCGGGCCGGAGCTTGATCATAAGTTGGAACTGGTCGCCTCCGGGCAGCGGGCACGCTCCGACGAAGCGGCCTCCGGCGCGTGGCCAAACGTGCCAGCGGTCGCGCGACAGACCGTCGATCGCCCCGTCCACGATGATCATCCGGTCGGATTCGTCGGTCGCGCCCTCGAACCGCAGTCCGCAGGACTTGCGGACGGTGCTGCTGCCGCCGTCGGCGCCTACCAGATAGCGGACTCGCACCTGCTCGCCGTTGGACAGCAATGCGGTCGCGGACTGAGCGTCCTGGTCGACCCCCTCTACGCCGATGCCGAAGCCGATCTGGACCGAATGGGCCTCGACGGCGTCGCGCAGGATCGCGGTGGTGGCCGACTGGGGCAACAGCAGGATGTCGGGGTAGGGGGTCGTGGGGTCGGTGGGCAGAGGCTTTTGCATGACCCATTTCTTGGAGAACGGGCCCAGGTGCAGGCCCATCGGCGGGTAACGGTCGCCCGCAGCCAGGGCGGCGTCAAGGACGCCCAGGTCATCGAACACCTCCAGGGTGCGGGGCTGCACGCCCTTGGCGCGCGAGCCGGGGAAGGTGCCCTCCTCGCGGTCGACCAGCCGCACCCGCACCCCGCGGCGGGCCAGGTCCAGGGTGAGCGCCAGTCCGACCGGCCCCGCGCCGACCACGAGGACATCGACGTCGAAGCCCATCCCTCCGCCGTCCAGGCCGCTGATGTTCTCGGTGGTGTTCGGGTCTTCGGTAGTCATATCGCCGCCTTTGTGGTGAAGATGCGCAGAGAGTCGGTCAGCCGGGTGGCGACCGCCTCGGTGGCTCGAAGGGCGCCCCATGGCTGCTTTTTTCGATCAGGTGGATCCGGTCGGCCCGCAGCGGGGTCCACATCCGGTCCACCTGGTCAATCGGGTGGCGTCGTTCGCTCCGGGCGATGAAGAAGCTGTCATCGTGGGCCGCTGCGGGCTCACTGATCCCTGCCGCCGGCCGGGCGGCCGCGCGGGGCCAGGCCCTCTGAGGCCGTCGCCGTTGCTCGCGCTTGGACGCATGGCTCCTGCTACGACGTGGCGAGCGACTTTTCGGATACACTGTATCCGAAAGATGCCCGGGTGGGTGCGCGAGGGCTTCGTGACCTGTGGGACTTTGTCACCCGATTCGAGAAGGGCACCGAGTCGATCACCGCGACCTGCGTCTTGTGCGTCCCTGCTTGCGGCGGTCAGCTGGTTCGCCGAAGGTCGGCGGAATCGGGCGACAGAGTCCTGTGGGGCTCGGAAAGTCATCGCCGCACGTCAGGCCGTGTATCGGTACTCGTTGATGATGCCGCCGAGGACTCGGGTTCGTTAGGAGCCTGCGGGCGTAAAGGTCGTACACAGCAGCAGGCCGCTGGTGGGCCGCAGGTGGAAGCTGGTCGCGGGTGCGGTGGGGGCGATGCTCGTTGTCATGTCGCTGATAGTCCGCCAGAACCTGTCGGGCGTGGGCCTCGCCCATGATGAGGATGGGTCGCGAGCCTCGCTCCGGATGCTGCCGATGACCTCTCGCAGTGCGCGTTCGTCCGGGGAGCCCGCGGCGCACTCTTGATCACATTCATGTCCTCGGCTTCGAAGACAGCGTCGACGAACACTCCGTACTTGCCGTCGAGTTCACGCAGCGGGAAGCGCAGAACCTCTATGCGCGTGTGGAGTTCAGCGGCGAGAATCCTGGCCTGCCGGGTAGCCCAGTCCCGGGTGACCGGTCCGGCGGGTCTCGCAGCGCGGGTCGAGCGATGGCGACTTATGCGGACCGCGGCGCAGGTGCCGGTTGCCGCGTCCCGAATCCTGGGCCGTCAGGCCGGGACGCCCCGCTGCGCCGACGTCTCGGCCGCGGGTGCCACGGTAGGCGTATCGGCCGCGGCAAGAGCCTCCGGGTGCCTCTTCGCCCATACCACGAGGCCGATGTAGACGAGGTCGAACACGCTGCACAGGATGCCGATACCCAGAATGAACGGTGAGTTGTCGATCACGCCGATCGAGATGGTGGGAGCAAGAGTGCCGAGCCATTTTGCGATGGCGATCGTGAGGGTCTGCCCGCGAAGGCCCCGCCGCGCGACGAGCATCGCGATGAACAGGCCCGACATCAGCAGGTTCTGCAAGAAGGCCGAGTAGCGGGCGGCGCCGTGTTCGCCAAACTCCGCCAAGAACAGCCACTGCACCGCGTAGGAGGTGCCGAACACCAGAACGCCGAAGACGGCGAACATCGGCCGGGTCACAAAGCGCGGGAACTCGGCGCGGCCGAAGGCGAAGAAGGTGTACACGATGGCGAGGTCGGCCAGTGCCCACACGATGTTGACCACGCCCTGCAGCGACATCGCGCCCGTCAGGTCGCGCACCGCGTAGGTCGACTCCCACGCGATGTTGAGGCCCAGCGCGGCCAACGGCATCGCGTAGGTCTTGTGGCGGAACCCGATCCGGATCGCTTCTATGTAGACGATCGTCCAGGCGAGGCCGCTGACGGCACTGAGGAATGGGTCCATGAGGATTCTCCTGCGGTGGATGGGACGACGCGCGGGGTGCCGGGCAGCCGAGGTCAGGGGGTGGCGCGGTAGCGGCGGATGAGATCGCTCACCGCGTCGCGCAACCGGCCCGGCTCACCCGCCCGGTCGAGCGCGAGAGCGGTGAGTACGAGTCCCTGCATCGCGGCGGTAACGGTGAACGCAGCCGCTTCTGAGCCGACATAGGGCGTCAGGAGCCGGGCGAGCCGCTGCTCGAGAAGCCCTTTGACCGGACCGAGTTCCGGATCGTGGCCGGCCGCGAGGATCATCTCGAAAACAGCGATCGTGTCGGTCCGCCGCTCGGTGACGAGATGCGCGGTGAAGTCGCCGCAGAGGTCCGGGAGAGCGTCGGGTTCCTCGGCGGTGTGGGCGGAGAGACCGACGAACTCCAACCCGATCCGTGAGCCGGCGTGCTCGAAGGTCGCGCGGCGGAGGTCGTCGATCGACGGGTAGTGGTAGGTGACGGAGGCCAGCGACACAGCGGCGGCGGCGGCGACCGCTCGGTGCGTGAGCGCACCCACGCCCTGCTCGCCGACGATGCGTACGGCCGCATCGAGCAGCAGCGTCCGGCGGGCGTCACCGCGCGCGAGGCGTCCGTCGGTCGCCTTGTGCATCGTCACCCCCGCCGACTATCCGTACAAATGTACCATTAACTTGCGGTACTAATGTACAGCTAATTCGGTCGGGGAACTCTGTGTCGTGGGTCACTCACCATGTTCGGCCTCAGGTCGCGCGAACGTGTGAAGCTCTCAAGCGGCACCCGGCTCTTGGGTATGCAGCTCCGACCGGCATTCCCGGCAGGTGGCGGGGGTGTGGCCACGGAACGGCCGCTCGCGGACGTCGCAGGCTGCCAAGGGGTCGCCGCGTCGCCGGATAGCGCCCGGGGTGCGGCCGTTGGCGGCCGCCACCCGCGTCGACGGCGGCGCCCCCTCCCTCCCTGCCCGACCGGGCTCAGGCGGCCTGACCGCCGCCGACCCCCTTGGCGAAGTCCGCGCGCAGCCGCCCCGGTTCGTCGTCCGGTACGGCGCGCGCCCAGGCGTCGGGGAGACCGCGGAGAGCTGCTTCGCCGGCAGCTGGCCGAGCACGATCCCGTCGTCCGCGCCCTGCCCACCCGGCCGCGCCCCCGCGGGGCGCAGTGGTCCGAGCAGCGGGAACAGGGCTTCACCACCGCGCTCGCCGCCGCCTACACCGAGGGCCCCGACTCCTACCTCTACTACGGCAACAGCGAGCTGGCGGCCCTCGACGTCGGCACGCCGCTGGCGGCAGCAGACTGGAGCCGCCGCTACGGCGCGACCGACATCTCCTTCAATCCCCGGACGGCCTGGCCGAAGTCCACCTGCGCCGCAACCGCCTCGACCACGCCGCCGAGCTGACAGGCCATCAAGAACCCTGGCTCATGCTGGCCGGACCGCCTGGAAACCAGTGGTACGCCACCGCCTCGTCCTTCACTCCGGAGGGCCTCATGGCCGCGATGAACACCGCCCTCACCGACCCGGCACCGGTCATCCGCTACGGCGACGACCTGCGCCGCCTTCCCCCACAGGCCACCGCAACCCCGGTCAAGCCCCCGGTGCCGACGCCGCTGGACGTACGCCGCGCCCAGGCTGCCAACGCCCGCTCCACCGTGGCGCCCTCGCCTGCTGGCGCGCGGCCGTTCATCCCGGCACCGCGCCCGCCGTCAGCTCCACAGCTCCCGCGCCCAGGGAACAGCCGCTGACCACCATCCCCTTCTCGCCCTCCGGAGCCACCCGTGTCCGACGCCACTGCCCTCGAACAGGCCGACGCGATGATCGAGAAAGCCTGGGGCCGCCCCATCGATGTGCTGGAGACTCTCGCGGTCCGTCGCCCTGTCAGGACCCGCTCCTGCGCTCGGCGGTGCATATCCGATCGAGCCTCGTCGTCTCGAACAACGCGGTCGCCGTCCACCAGGACCGCTTGCACGCCCTGACCCGGCCCGGCCATGTGCCGGCCTTCTACGACCTGGAGCGGATCACCAGCCCGGCGGTGGACCTGCGCGTCGCGCAGGCCGAGAGCCACATCGCCCTGCAGGCGATCAGCCACGTGATCGAGGCCCGCGACGCCGCCGTGACCGCGGACCGGGCACCGGAACTCCGCCTGGCCCAGGCCGCTGTAGCCCGCTCCGCGCACACACTACGCGCCCTGGGCCAACCACCGGACCAGCCCGCCCCGTCGGCCGCTGTCGGCCCGACGGTGGCCGCGACAGGGCCCCGACGGTAACCGATCAGCCCGCGTCTTCGTCGCCATGGGCCACGCCGAGCGGGGAGCCCATCGCGTGGGCCAGCTCCGCCAACGTCAGCTCGACGCGCCGCCCGTCCGCGATCCGGCGCTCCACCACGGCTTCCCCGTCACGCTGCCTCCCGGCCTGGGTGCCCACGGCCCACTGGCCGTCGGCCACCATCGCTATGTCGCCCACCGTCCACGGCCGCCCGGCGCCGCAGATCTTGCGCTCCAGCCCGGCACCGCCCCGGTGTCTGCTCGACTCCGCCACGCCTATCCCATCTGCTCTGTACGGCCCTGCGCCGCAACCGGGTTACGACAACCGGCCGCGCCGATCCATTCCCCGGCTCGCCGGCCTCTCACCCTCGGCGGCCAGTTCGCCCACGGCAGACCTCACCTTCCCGGAAACGACTACGTACTTCGGCACACAGCATGTCAACGTACGGACGTCGGGAAAACCGCAGGTCAACGAAGGGACTGTCCACTCGTGAACGCCTCCAGCACCCTCCTGCCAGCCGTCGTCCGCCCCGCCGTGGAGGATCGCGCCTGGCTCTCCAGCGACCACTGCGCGGGCCCAGTGCTCGAACTGCTCGGCGCACTCGGATGGGCGATCGTCGACACCCCGGAGGCGAACGTGCACTGCACCAGCCCGGACGGCCGCGTCTACGTCGGCTGGCTCCCCGAGGACACCACCGCCTGGAAGCGCGGCATCGTCTGGCAGGTCCGGGTCCTCCCCTCCGACGCCGAGCCCTGGAACTTCACTGGCCGCCGCGTCACCGGAAGCGACGCGGCGGCCAGTTCTGTTCAGTCGTCAGCCAGCGTAGATGGCGATCTCACTGACTGCCATCTGGCCACCGGTTTGGCCGCCCTGGTTGGGCATGTCCGCGATGACGCGGACATAGCGCGCCTGGACCGGCGGAACCCACTGAACACCGGACAGGCCACCGGCATTGTCGGCGTGCCGGGCGACCGTCCAGAACGTCGAGCCGTCGAGGGAGACGTCGATGTGCCAGTTGGTGGCGAACTTGTCGTCCGGCTGGAGCAGCGAGATCACGCCGATGGTCTCCGGCCTGGTCAGGTCGATCTGCTGGATCCAGCGGTACTGGTTGGTTGCCTGTGACCAGGTGCTGGGGTTGCCGTCGTCGGCGAGTGCCGGCGTCGAGTTCGGCTGCATCAGTGCCTGCGTGCCGTCGATGTAGAGGGCCTGGGCGGGTTCGTCCAGCGCGAGGTTCTGCTGGCCGGGCGTGGCGGCGAAGGCGCCGACCTCGCTGATCGCCATCTGGTCGCCTCGCTGGTTCCAGTTGGTCGGCGCGTCGGCGACGATGCGGATGTACCGCGTGGTCACCGGGTTCGGGAAGATGACCGGGATGGTGCCCCAGCCGCTGTTGGTGATCCGGCCGACGGTCGTCCAGTTGCTGCCGTCGGTGGACGCGTCGACGTGGAAGGCCGTGGCGAAGTGCGCATGCGGCATGGTCACGGTCACGTGGCCGAGGTTTTCCTGGGCCTGGAGGTCAACGACGAGTTGCCACAGGAACTGACCGCTGGCCTGCACGTAGGTGTCCGGGTTGCCGTCGGTCGCATACGACAGCTGCGAGTACGGCTGCAACTGCGCGGTGGAGCCGTCGAGGTACTGCGCCTGCACCGGCTTGCCGAGGGCGAGGTTGGGCAGGGCGGGTCCGGTGGGGGCGGCGGCGAGGTAGGCGTACTGCGGTTCGAGGCCGGCGTTGGCCAGCAGCGAAGCGGGCACGCCGGTGCCGTCCGGTGCCACCTGGGTGTTGCTGATGGTGGCGTTGCTCGGTGCTCCGCACGGCCAGTCTGGGGTGGGGTTCTCGACATAGTTGCCGGTGAAGGAGAAGTTGCCGTACGGCGTGCCGCCGCCCTCGTTGCAGCCGCCCATCGACGGGGTGTTGTTGGCGAACATCGCGTTGCCGGTCATCGTGATGTACTCGCTGCCGCCGTCGGTGTAGATGGCGTGGCCGCCGCCGGCGGAGTTGGTGTTGCGGACGACGTTGCCCTGGATCAGCAACCCGTCGGCCATTGAGTCGCCTTCGATGCCGAGCACGTAGATGCCCCCGCCGTCCGAGCGCAGCTGCATGTGGTCGAAGACCAGGTTGTTCAGGATCTGGTTGCCCAAGGTCTCGGTCGGGTTGTGTCCCCAGCCCCAGTTGGAGCTGATGCCGCTGTAGGGGACGTCGTTGACCTGGTTGTGCTCGATCGTGTCGTAGCGGGCGTAGCCCTGGAAGATGCCGACCCCGCCGGTGTACTGGACGGCGACGTTATGCACCCAGTTGTCGGCGATCGTGTTGTGCGCCGGTATCAAGGCGATGTCCGTCGGAGCGGCGTCACTGCCGTTGCCGATCTCCATGCCGTTGGCGGAGATGTCGGTGAACACGTTGCCCTGGACGGTCGAGCCGTTGACGTCCTGGCCGAGCTGGAGGCCGGCCGCGCCGAGATGCTCGAACGTGCTACCGGTGATGGAAAGCCCTGAGGTGTGGTCGAACACGACGTTGCCTGGCGTCATGGTCCAGGCGCCGTAGGGGCACGTGCCGGGGTTGGTGGTGGAGTACCGGGTGCAGGTGCCCTGGTACTGCCAGGCGTTCTGACCGGTGAGGTGCATGTTCGCCTGCACCTCGGAGAAGCCGTCCGGGCCGTTCGGCGCGGTCCAGCCTCCGTATTCGAAGGAGATGCCGGAGAACGCGACACCGGAGAGCGGCTGCTGCTCGGTGCCCGTTCCGGAGACGAGGGTCTGCAGCCGCGGGATCTCCACGTCCGCGGTGCTCATGTCCTGCCCCTCACGGGGAATGTAGTAGACGACGTTGCTGCTCTGGTCGAGGTACCACTGGCCGGGATCGGTCAGCAGCGCCTTCGCGTTCTCCACGGAACTGGGCAGGTCGATGTTGACGCCGTACGGCTTCTTGGTGGAGTTGTCGAAGCACGGCTGGTCCATTGTGATGGTGGTGCCGGACACCGACGCGATGTCGCAACGCACCTGGGTCCACGCGACGTTGTAGACGAACTCCACGTGGGTGATGTTGGGCCACGAGTCGAACACCGTGCTGCCCGCGGTGTAGCCGGTCGCGGTGCGGGTCAGGCTGGTGGGGACCGAACCCGCGGCCCGGTTGGCGCGCACGCCGTCGACGTAGAACTGCCGCGTGTCGGTGCCCGCAGGGACGTTGGCCTGCCAGACGCCGCCGGGCCCTTGTGTCCAGCCGGTGATCCGCTCGCCGCCGCTGAGCACGGGATGCGCGCCGGGCGCGGCCTCGTAGGTCACGGTGTAGCCCGGTGCCGCACCGTCGCCTTTGGCCGCGTCCAACGCGAACGTGTCGGGCAGGTTGTAGGTCCCGCCTGCCAAGACGACCGCGACGTTGGCGTTGGCGGTGCCGGTGACCGACCGCACGCGGCCCTGTGCGGTCGTCAGCGAGCACGGGGCGTCCTGCGCGCACGTGTTGCCGGACCCGTTGGGTGACACGTAGTAGGAGATCGGCGGTGCTGACGCCGCGCTGGCGACGCTGGTCATCGCCCCGCTGATCAGAGCGGCGGCGCCGACTGCGGCGATGATGCCGCGGCGCCAGATGGGCGTTCTCAATCGCATGTTCACTCCTTTGTGGACGGCCAGCATGCCGGAGACAAGGGTTCGCTGCGAGGAAAGGAAGAGCACGAGCACCGGCAGGATCGCCGTGATGATCGCCAGGGCGAGTTCGGGGCTGGTGATGTCCAGACCCTTGCCTGCCACGGGAGTGAACGACGGCGTCGAGGACAGCAGTTGGTTCAGGCCGAGCTGGATGGGGAACTGCTGGCTACTGGGCAGCACCAGATAGGGCAGGAAGAAGTTGTTCCAGTTGCCGACGAAACTGAAGAACGCGACCAGTCCGATGACGGGCCGGGCCAGTGGCAGTGCGATCCGCGAGAACACCTGCCATGAGTTGCAGCCGTCGATGCGGGCCGCCGCGAGCATGTCACGGGGCAGGCTGGTGGCGAAGTAGATGTACGCCGGGTACACGCCGAACGGGTAGAACGAGAACGGCAGCACGATCGACCACACCGTGCCGACAGCCCCTGCTCGGCGGTAGCCGATCACCGGGCCGCAGGTTCTCCCGGGCGATGTACTGCAACAGCTGCTCGCCTACCAGCTCGTAGCCGGGCCGGTAGCGCCCGTCGTCGGGCTCCCCGGGATCGAGATGAGCGACCTTGATCACCACGCGATGAGTATGAAACATATCATCTTGGTGACGCAAGACCTTCGCAGATTGATCCCATTCTTCGGCCGGCTGCGGTGCAACACCGGTGATCAACTCGGCTTTCGACGTTTTCGTTGATCGTCGTGTGGGTCGCTGTGGCGGGTGATGTGATGTCATCTGGCCGCGTTGGCTGGCGATAGCAGAGAAGCATCGGCGGTGCTTAACGTCTCCTCCGGAGAGGGACCCGCCGATGCTTCTGGATCCGACCGTACCCGCTTCGCTGCTCAACGTGTTGGAGATGGTGCGTGGTTGCTTCACCGCGCCGACGTTCCGCACCTTCGCTGCGCTGGTCACGGGCCTGATCGCGCAGACGGGCCGGTCCACGGTGACCGGGATACTGCTCGGTGCGGGGTTGACGCGGACCTGGTCCCACGACCGCTCCCACGCCTTCTTCTCCCGCGCACGCTGGAGTCCGGACATCCTGGGCATCTCGCTCTCCCACATGATCGTGCGGCGCCTGCTGCCCGAGGGCGCGGTGCTGACCGTGGCGGTGGACGACACGCTGTTCAAGCGGCACGGGAAGAAAGTCCACGGTGCGGCCTGGCAGCACGACGGCGCGGCCAAAGGATCCAGACCGGTCGGACGCGGGACCTGCTTCGTGGTCGTCGGCATCGTGGTTCAACTGCCGTTTGTGGCACGGCCGGTGTGCCTGCCGGTGATAGCCCGGCTGTGGCGGCCGAAGCAGGAGCAGTCCAAGGTCGACCTCGCTGCGTCCATGATCCGCCTGCTCGCCGCCTGCCACTATGCCCGGCGCATCCACGTCGTCGCGGACGCCGCCTACCACGGCAGGGCGCTGCGGGACCTGCCCGCGACCTGCACGTTCACCACCCGGCTGCCTGCCTCGGCGGTGCTGTACGACCTGGCCCCGCCGCCCACCGGGCGCCGCGGCCGGCCCGCCCTGAAGGGCCAGCGGCTGGGCATGGCGAAAGACCTGGCAGCTGCTGGCGCGGTGGGCTTTCTACTACCCCGCCTTCCAGGCCCCGACAGCAGCAAGCCGTTCAAGGGGGAGATCAACACGGTCGCTACCGATCCCTGTTTCCGCGGCCGCGGATATGCGCGCGCAGCCGTAGACGCCCTCATGAACTGGATGGTCTCGCGGGAGTGCCACCGCATCAGCCTGACGTCCAGCTCCGAAGGCGAGCCCCTGTCCGTGTCCCTGGGGTTCGTGGACGGTGACCCACGGATGAACTGGCAGGCCGAGTGATGGCCATGGACCGATACGAGCGGAGTACCTCGCTCGACCCGCGATCGGCTCGCGATGACGCGGCGCTGTGGCCGATGGAGGAAGAGGCGCTCATGCGTCGATAGGAGGGTGCCGGGCCTCGGTCCTGCCGCAGTGCCGCGGCGTCGTGTGCCTGGCCCCCTACTGGGCCGATTTCCTGCGCGACCGCGGCGTCCGGAACGGCCGCGTCATCTGCAACGCCTTCGACCTCGCCGGTGCGGCCGTGCTTCGCGGGGCGGGTCACCCTGCCAGGACGCTGGCGTGAACGTGCCTATACGACGGAGCTTTGGAGGCAGCAGGCACCGGTTCGACCTGGTGGACCGCTTCGGCCGTCTCTATGCCGAGCAACCGGTGCAGCGCCCGGTCCCGGGCCTGCATTTGATCGTGAGCGACACGTTGCGACTTCCCGTACGTGAGGTTGGAGGACTGGGCTGGGCTGCGGGCCCGGGTCCGTCAGGAGAGTGTGCGGGCCGATCCACCAGTCTACGGCGTACCGGGCCGCGCTTCGGCGACGTATCGAACGCTTGGACAAGCTCTCGCCAACGGCGTGTGTCATACGCCATTCCGCACATAAACCGACCTAAGTTGGTCCAGTGGAGCAACACAGGACGCGACCCCCGCAACACGGACCGCGACGCGGTGCCCCCCTTCCCCCGCAGGGCCGGCGCAGCGCCGCCGCGCCCGTACGGTCCGGCGCGGCCGCCCGGCCTCCCCGGCCCGGCGGTCCCGGTCGGCCCGAGGTGGGCGACGGGGCCGGCTGGGCACGGCCGGCGGGCCAGGGCAACAGTGGTGCGCAGCGGCGCCCGGCGGCTCGGGTACGGAACGCCGCCCCGCTCGACCAGGCGGCACGGCGGCTGCCCGGCCCCCGGCTCACCGGGCTCGGCGGCGGACTGTTCTGCGGCGCCGTGATGCTGGTGCTGGGGTGTCTCGACCAGCTGCTGCTCGGGGCGTCCCTCACGGTCTACGGCGTGCTGTTCCTGCCGGTGGCCGCGC
Organism: Streptomyces sp. NPDC051104; assembly: GCF_040682835.1. Classification (NCBI taxonomy): domain Bacteria; kingdom Bacillati; phylum Actinomycetota; class Actinomycetes; order Kitasatosporales; family Streptomycetaceae; genus Streptomyces; species Streptomyces sp. NPDC051104. The sequence continues at coordinate 453,680 of NZ_JBFBBS010000001.1, forward strand.
TGACCGCGCTGTGGGTGCGGCGCGGGGACCTGGTGACCGCGCCGGTGGTCGTGCCCATCGCGTTCGCCGCCGGGCTGCTGGTCGTGGCCGACAGCGACGGCGGGGTCGCCGGGCGCCTGGTCGGGCTGGTCACCGCGCTCGCCACGCAGGCCGGCTGGCTGTACGGCGGCACGCTGATCGCGGGCGTCATCACGACCGTGCGCAAGGTGCGGATGCTGCGTCGCAAGGTGGCGGCGCGCCGTCGGAGCGGTTGACGACGCGGGACGCCCGCTCGCACCGAGCGTCCCGCTCCCTGTCTGCTTCTGTCCCGTTACCTGCTCGTCCCCGTACCGGCTGCTATCCCTGCTTCGCCGCCCTCATCGCCGCTCCCACGATCCCCGCGTTGTTCTGGAGCTGGGCCGGGACGATCTCCGCCTCGATGCCCTCGATGGACGGCAGAAACTTCTCGGACTTGCGGCTGACGCCACCGCCGATGACGAAGAGCTCCGGCGAGAACAGCATCTCCACGTGCGCGAGGTACTTCTGCACACGGCGGGCCCAGTGCTCCCACGTCAGGTCGTTGTCGTCCTTGGCCTTGCTGGAGGCACGCTTCTCCGCGTCGTGGCCGTTCAGCTCCAGGTGACCCAGCTCCGTGTTCGGCACGAGGACGCCGTCGACGAACATGGCGCTGCCGATGCCCGTACCGAACGTCAGCACGATGACCGTGCCCCTGCGGCCTCGGCCCGCGCCGAACTGCATCTCTGCCACGCCCGCCGCGTCCGCGTCGTTCACGACGGTCACCGGGAGGCCGCCCAGGCGCTCGCCGAACAGGGCGCGCGCGTCCGTGTCGACCCAGCTCTTGTCGACGTTCGCCGCCGTACGGATCATGGCGCCGTCCGTGACCACACCAGGGAACGTCAGGCCGACCGGCCCGGTCCACCCGAAGTGGTCGACGACCTCCTTCACCCCGTCCGCCACCCCGTCGGGCGTCGCCGGGTGAGGGGTGAGCACCTTGAAGCGCTCCTGAGCCAGGTCGCCCCGCTCCAGGTCCACGGGAGCGCCCTTGATCCCGGATCCGCCGATGTCCACGCCGAAGATCTGCATGGGGACCACGGTACGCGCCGACAGTCACGCCATGGCATCCTGCACGAGGCCTCCCGCCGGGTGCGCTACTTCTCGCCGGTGCGCTCGGCCATCCGCGCCGCGGCCTCCTCGCGCAGGTCACGGCGGAGTTCCTTGGGCAGCGAGAAGGTGATGGACTCCTCGGCCGCCTTGACGATCTCGACGTCCTCGAAGCCGCGCTGCGCGAGCCACTCGAGCACCTGTTCCACCAGGACCTCCGGCACGGAGGCACCCGAGGTCACGCCGATCGTCGACACACCCTGGAGCCAGGACTCGTCGATCTCGTCGGCGAAGTCCACCAGGTACGCCTCGCGCGCACCCGCGAGCTTGGCGACCTCGACCAGCCGTTTGGAGTTGGAGGAATTGCGGGAGCCGACGACGATCACCAGGTCCGCCTCGGCGCCCATCTGCTTCACCGCGAGCTGGCGGTTCTGGGTGGCGTAGCAGATGTCGTCGCTGGGCGGGGAGACCAGCTGCGGGAACTTCCCCTTGAGCGCGTCGACCGTCTCCATGGTCTCGTCGACCGACAGGGTGGTCTGGGACAGCCAGACGACCTTCGACGGGTCGCGCACCTCGACCTTCGCGACGTCCTCGGGGCCGTCGACGAGCTGGATGTGGTCGGGGGCCTCGCCGGACGTGCCGATGACCTCCTCGTGGCCCTCGTGCCCGATCAGGAGGATGTCGAAGTCCTCGTTGGCGTACCGGATCGCTTCCTTGTGGACCTTGGTGACCAGCGGGCAGGTGGCGTCGATGGTGGCGAGCCGGCCGCGCTCGGCCTCCTCGTGGACGGTGGGCGCCACGCCGTGCGCGGAGAACATCACGATGTTCCCCGGGGGCACCTCCTCCGTCCGCTCCACGAAGATCGCGCCCTTCTTCTCCAGGGTCTGCACGACGTACTTGTTGTGGACGATCTCGTGGCGGACGTAGATCGGCGCCCCGTACTGCTCGAGGGCCTTCTCGACGGCGATCACTGCACGGTCGACACCCGCGCAGTACCCCCGGGGGGCGGCGAGCAGGACACGGCGGCCAGACGAAGCAGTCATGCGATCCATCGTAAGGCCGGGCCCGGAGTCGTAGATCGCCTCCATGGGGAGAGGTTGTGCCGACCGGCGTTGTCGGTCCCGGCCACTACGCTCGGGCGCATGGCTGTCAACACGTCCGCGGAGAACCCCCTGCCCGTCGGTGAGGTGTCGCGGCTCATCGGGGGGTGGATCGACCGGCTCGGGGCCGTGTGGGTCGAGGGGCAGATCACGCAGTTGTCGCGGCGGCCCGGCGCCGGGGTCGTCTTCCTGACGCTGCGCGACCCGTCGCACGACATCTCCGTCGGCGTCACCTGCTACCGCCAGGTGTTCGACTCCGTGGCCGACGTCGTGAGCGAGGGCGCCCGTGTCGTCGTCCTCGCCAAGCCCGAGTGGTACGCCCCGAGGGGACAGCTGTCGCTGCGGGCGGCCGAGATACGGCCCGTGGGCGTCGGGGAACTGCTCGCGCGGCTGGAACAGCTGAAGAAGGCACTCGCCGCCGAGGGCCTGTTCGCGCCCGAGCGCAAGAAGCCGCTGCCGTTCCTGCCGCAGCTGATCGGGCTGGTGTGCGGCCGGGCCTCGGCGGCCGAGCGCGACGTGCTGGAGAACGCGCGGCACCGCTGGCCCGCCGTCCGCTTCCAGGTGCGCAACGTCGCCGTGCAGGGCGTGCACGCCGTACCGCAGGTGGTGCAGGCCGTGAAGGAGCTGGACGCGCTGGACGAGGTGGACGTGATCATCGTGGCGCGCGGCGGGGGCAGTGTGGAGGACCTGCTGCCGTTCTCGGACGAGCAGCTCGTCCGGGCGGTGGCCGGCTGCCGCACGCCCGTGGTGTCCGCCATCGGGCACGAACCGGACAACCCACTGCTCGACCACGTCGCCGACCTGCGCGCCTCCACCCCGACCGACGCGGCCAAGAAGGTCGTCCCGGACGTCGGGGAGGAGCTGGAGCGGGTACGGCAGCTGCGGGACCGGGCACGGCGGTGCGCGCAGGCGTTCGTCGAGCGTGAGGAGCGCGGACTGGCGCACGCGCTGGCGCGGCCCTGCATGCAGGACCCGCACCGTATGGTCGACGAGCGGGCCGACCAGGTCACCGCGCTGGTCGACCGCGCCCGGCGCACCCTAGGGCATCTGCTCGACCGCGCCGATTCGGAGCTCACGCACACGCACGCACGCGTGGTGGCGCTGTCCCCGGCCGCGACGCTGCGGCGGGGGTACGCGGTGCTCCAGAAGGCCGACGGGCACGTGGTCCGCGCACCGGACGAGGTGACGGCGGGCGAGGCGCTGCGGGCGCGGGTCGCCGCGGGCGAGTTCACGGTACGGGCCGACGGCGAGGGTTCCGTCGGCAACCAGGGATCTTAGGGTGGGCGCATGACCAGCAGGACGGACGAGGCACTCGGCTACGAACAGGCGCGGGACGAGTTGATCGAGGTGGTGCGGCGCCTGGAGGCCGGAGGCACCACGCTCGAGGAGTCCCTGGCGCTGTGGGAACGGGGGGAGAAGCTCGCCAAGGTGTGCCGGACGTGGCTGGAGGGCGCCCGCAGGCGGCTCGACGCGGCGCTGGCCGAGGAGGAGGACGACGAGCAGGGCGAGGGCGCGGAAGGGGCCGGGTGACCGGGCGGCGCCGCCCTGCGTCCCACGTCGTCAGCCGGTCTTCAGCGCCTCGGCCAACTTCGTCAGCTGCGCGAACGACGCGGTGCCCGTCACCACGGTCGTGGCGCCCTTGCCCTTGAGTACGAGCGCGTCGTAGCGGCCGCCGGTGTAGCGCTGCCAGGTCTGGCCGCCGATGCGCTGGGTGTCCTTGGTCTCCTGTGCGCCCTGGCTGGCGTCGTCGACGAACGTGGACGCCCTCTCGGTGGACTGCTCGACCGCCACGTACTGTCCGTCGGGGTCCTGGAAGCCGAGGTGCCAGGCGTCGAAGGGTTCGTCCTGGAAACGCACCGAGGTGGCCTTCCAGGTGTCGGGCAGGCCTTCGGGCGCCGCGACCGGGTAGCTCGCGGCGCGGCGCGCAGTGAGCAGCTCGACGCGGTAGTCCACGCGCTTGAGGTCGGGAGCGTGGTCGTCATGGGGGATGAAGAGATAGATGACGCCCGCCATGAGCCCGACGAGGGCCAGGGAGAGGATCATGTCCCGGACCGTCTGCTTGCCTTTCATACCTGCCACGCCCCTATCGTCGCAGGTGCCTGGGTCTGCTCATCCGTGGGGTGCCCTGCTCATTTTGTCTGTCCGACGATAGAGTCGGGGGGCATAACCCTCATCCGGCCGTCGTCGTATCAGAAAGGTGCGCACCGATGACCGAGAATCATCATCTGCCGTCCGAGCTCGAAGTTCCCTCCGAGGCCCCGGACCGCAACCTCGCCCTCGAACTCGTCCGGGTCACCGAGGCCGCCGCGATGGCCGCGGGCCGCTGGGTCGGCCGCGGGGACAAGAACGGCGCGGACGGCGCCGCGGTGCGCGCCATGCGCACCCTCGTCTCGACCGTGTCGATGAACGGCGTCGTCGTCATCGGCGAAGGGGAGAAGGACGAGGCCCCGATGCTCTTCAACGGAGAGCGGGTCGGCGACGGGACCGGCCCGGAGTGCGACATCGCCGTGGACCCGATCGACGGCACCACGCTCACCGCGAAGGGCATGCCGAACGCGATCGCGGTGCTGGCCGCCGCCGACCGGGGCACGATGTTCGACCCGTCCGCCGTCTTCTACATGGACAAGCTGGTCACCGGCCCCGAGGCGGCCGACTTCGTCGACATCAACGCCCCCGTCTCGGTCAACATCCGCCGGGTGGCGAAGGCCAAGCACTCCACGCCCGAGGACGTCACCGTCGTCATCCTCGACCGGCCGCGCCACGACGGTCTGATCAGGGAGATCCGGGAGACCGGCGCGCGCATCAAGCTCATCTCGGACGGCGACGTGGCCGGTTCGATCCTGGCGCTGCGCGAGGGCACCGGCATCGACCTGCTGCTCGGCATCGGCGGTACGCCCGAGGGCATCATCTCCGCCTGCGCGGTGAAATGCCTGGGCGGCACCATCCAGGGCAAGCTGTGGCCGAAGGACGACGAGGAGCGGCAGCGCGCCCTCGACGCGGGCCACGACCTCGACCGGGTGCTGACCACGGACGACCTGGTCTCCGGTGAGAACGTCTTCTTCGTCGCCACCGGCATCACGGACGGCGAGCTGCTGCGCGGTGTGCGCTACCGGTCGGAGACCGCCACCACCGACTCGATCGTCATGCGCTCGAAGTCCGGCACGGTCCGGCGGATCGACTCCGTTCACCGGCTGAGCAAGCTGCGCGCGTACAGCGCGATCGACTTCGACCGGGCGAAGTAGGCCCGTACGGAGAAGTAGGCCCGTACGGAAAGGGACGCCCTCGGTGCGGAGAGGGCGCCCCTTTTCGTATGCGCCTGAATGCGCGGCGTTCAGCCGGCCGCCGCTATCGTCCCCCGCGCGGCCTTCTTCAGTTCCAGTTCGCGGCGGCGGCGCCGGGCCAGCACCACACGGCGTTCGGCGGCCGTGAGCCCGCCCCACACTCCGTACGGCTCGGGCTGCAGCAGCGCGTGTTCCCGGCATTCGACCATCACGGGACAGCGCGCACAGACCCGTTTGGCCGCCTCCTCGCGGGACAGCCGGGCCGCGGTGGGCTCCTTGGAGGGGGCGAAGAACAGGCCGGCCTCGTCGCGCCGGCACACCGCCTCCGTGTGCCACGGGGCGTCCTGATCCCTGTCGCGCACTGGCACCCGCTGGTGCGGAACGTCAGCGACCTGCAGGGACGAATGCGACGGTTGCAGCACGGTCTACTCCTGACGACGGCTTCGCGAGCGAGAGACGATGCAGCAAGGCCTACCCGCTGTGCGCGCGCCTATGCACTGAGTTCCCAGCCGCAGGGACTCCAGGGGTTGTTCATGCCTTCGGAATGTGACCGGCGCATGCCGAGCCCGGCCGAATTCACAAGCGTCAATGGCCCAGGTGTTTGCGCAAAGTCTTGTCCACCTTGTGCGACACGCGGTCGAGAATGTCGGCGACCGTCTTGCCGCGCTTGGGCCTCGCCTCCACGTTCCCGAACACGGCGAGTCCGTCGACATGGATGACGGGCGCGTCGGGATCCCCCGAATCCAGCGGGCTCACCTCGAAGTTGCCGAGTACGCCACCGCCGGTGCTGCGCAGCGACACGTTCTCCGGGACGCGTATCTGCACGTCGCCGAAGACCGAGACCGCCTTGATCACCACCTGCTGGTACTCGAAGAGCGCCTCGCTGAGGTCGATCTCGACACTGCCGAAGATCGCGTACGCGTGCGTGCGGCGGCGGGGGCGCCAGCGGCCCCGGCGGATGGCGCTGCTGAAGACCGCCATCACGTTCTCATCGGGCTCCCTCGGTATCGAACCCGCAGCGGGCCGGCCCGACGGTGCGGCGTACGCCGGGGCGGTGCGGCGCGGGTGGGCCGCGGGCAGGTCGCGGACGAACCGGTCGAGCTCACCGACCGTCTTGGCGTGCAGCACACCCTCGACACGCTCGGCGTGCTCCTCGGCCGTGAGACGCCCCTCGGCGAGGGCGTCGCGCAGGATGTCGGTGATGCGGTCGCGGTCGGCGTCCGAGCAGCGCAGCTCACCCGGGGGCACGGGCCGGTCATCGGTCGGGGCGGGGCTCTTGTGAAGGTCCACGGCAGCAGCGTAGCGAAACGCGATAGATCGCGACTAGCCCTCGAACGGGCCTGTGGAAAACCAGCCCGGGGAACCGGCGAAATCGAACCATCGAACCGTCGGAACGGGCCATCGGGACAGAACCCGGGACTGAGCCCTACCTCACAGGTCCGCGGTCGGACCCGGGTTCTACGCTGGTGGACGCTGCCAACGGAGGCCAGCCGCTGTCTGTCTAGTGAGGAATGGGCGAGATGCCTGAGTTCGCGTACACCGATCTGCTCCCCACGGGAGAGGACACCACCCCGTACCGGCTGGTGACGTCCGACGGCGTCTCCACCGTCGAGGGACCCGACGGGCGTACGTTCCTCAAGGTGGAGCCGGAGGCGCTGCGCAAGCTGGCCGAGGAGGCCATCCACGACATCCAGCACTACCTGCGCCCGGCCCACCTGGCGCAGCTGCGCCGCATCATCGACGACCCGGAGGCCAGCGCCAACGACAAGTTCGTGGCCCTGGACCTGCTGAAGAACGCGAACATCGCGGCGGCGGGCGTGCTGCCGATGTGCCAGGACACGGGCACGGCGATCGTGATGGGCAAGCGCGGCCAGAACGTGCTGACGGAGGGCGCGGACGAGAAGGCCCTCTCCCGCGGCATCTACGACGCCTACACCAAGCTGAACCTGCGCTACTCGCAGATGGCTCCGCTGACGATGTGGGAGGAGAAGAACACCGGTTCGAACCTCCCGGCGCAGATCGAGCTGTACGCGACGGACGGCGGCGCCTACAAGTTCCTGTTCATGGCGAAGGGCGGCGGCAGCGCCAACAAGTCCTTCCTCTACCAGGAGACGAAGGCCGTCCTGAACGAGGCCTCCATGATGAAGTTCCTGGAGGAGAAGATCCGTTCGCTGGGCACGGCAGCGTGCCCGCCGTACCACCTGGCGATCGTCGTCGGCGGTACGAGCGCCGAGTACGCGCTGAAGACCGCGAAGTACGCCTCCGCGCACTACCTGGACGAGCTGCCGACCGAGGGCTCCGAGCTGGGGCACGGCTTCCGTGACAAGGAGCTGGAGGAGAAGGTCTTCGAGCTCACGCAGAAGATCGGGATCGGGGCGCAGTTCGGCGGCAAGTACTTCTGCCACGACGTGCGCGTGGTGCGCCTCCCGCGGCACGGCGCGTCCTGCCCGGTGGCGATCGCGGTGTCGTGCTCGGCGGACCGGCAGGCGGTCGCCAAGATCACGGCGGAGGGCGTGTTCCTGGAGCAGCTGGAGACGGACCCGGCCCGCTTCCTGCCGGACACGACGGACGCGCATCTGGACGAGGGCGAAGTCGTGAGGATCGACCTGAACCAGCCGATGGAGGCGATCCTCGCCGAGCTGACGAAGTACCCGGTCAAGACGCGGCTGTCGCTGACGGGCCCGCTGGTCGTGGCCCGGGACATCGCCCACGCGAAGATCAAGGAACGCCTGGACGCGGGCGAGGAGATGCCGCAGTACCTGAAGGACCACCCGGTGTACTACGCGGGCCCGGCGAAGACCCCCGAGGGCTACGCCTCGGGCTCCTTCGGCCCGACGACGGCCGGCCGCATGGACTCGTACGTGGAGCAGTTCCAGGCGGCGGGCGGCTCGAAGGTGATGCTGGCGAAGGGCAACCGGAGCAAGCAGGTCACGGACGCGTGTGCCGCGCACGGCGGCTTCTACCTGGGTTCCATCGGCGGCCCGGCGGCCCGCCTCGCCCAGGACTGCATCAAGAAGGTCGAGGTCCTCGAGTACGAGGAGCTGGGCATGGAGGCGGTCTGGAAGATCGAGGTGGAGGATTTCCCGGCGTTCATCGTAGTTGATGACAAGGGCAACGACTTCTTCAAGGACCCAGCGCCCCAGCCGACGTTCACGTCGATCCCGGTGCGGGGGCCGGGGCTGGCGTAACCCTCCGGGTACGGCGGGGACTGCCCCTGGGGTTTCGCCCCCGCCGCCCCTACCCGTCCCACCTCCAGGGGCTCCGCCCCTTCGACCCCGCCGGGGGCTCCGCCCCCGGAACCCCGGGCGGGGACCGCGTCCCCTGCACCCCTCACGCCGCTCCGCCCCCGCACCCCGGCTGAGGCTCCGCCCCCGCACCCCGGCTGAGGCTCCGCCCCAGACCCCGTTCGGGGGCCGGCCCCCGGACCGCCGCTCCTCAAACGCCGGAAGGGCTGATTTTTCAGCCCCTTCCGGCGTTTGAGGACGAGGCCGTAGGCCGACGGCAGGGGTCTGGGGGCGCAGCCCCCAGAGATGGGAAGGGCAGGGGCGGCGGGGGCGGACCCGGTGGCCGCCACCACCCGCCGGCCCGCCCCCCGTCCGGCCCACCTCCGGAACAACCCCGCCCTCCCCCGCGCTGTACCCGGCATGAGCGAATACCGCATCGAGCACGACTCCATGGGCGAGGTCCAGGTCCCCCTCCACGCCAAGTGGCGCGCGCAGACACAGCGTGCCGTGGAGAACTTCCCCGTCTCCGGGCAGCGGATCGAGCGCGCGCACATCGAGGCGCTCGCCCGCATCAAGGCCGCCGCCGCCAAGGTCAACGCGGAGCTCGGCGTGCTCGACAAGGACGTCGCCGACGCCATTCAGGAGGCCGCCGCCGAGGTGGCCGAGGGCCGGTGGGACGAGCACTTCCCCGTCGACGTCTTCCAGACGGGCTCCGGCACCTCCTCCAACATGAACACCAACGAGGTCGTCGCCACCCTCGCGACCGAGCGCCTCGGCCGGGACGTGCACCCGAACGACCACGTCAACGCGTCCCAGTCGTCCAACGACGTCTTCCCCTCCTCCCTCCACATCGCCGCCACCGCCGCCGTCAGCCGGGACCTCGTCCCCGCCCTCGACCACCTCGCCACCTCCCTCGAACGCAAGGCCGAGGAGTTCGCCGATGTGGTGAAGTCCGGCCGGACGCACCTCATGGACGCCACGCCCGTGACGCTCGGTCAGGAGTTCGGCGGGTACGCAGCACAGGTGCGGTACGGCATCGAGCGGCTCACCGCCTCCCTCCCCCGCCTCGCCGAACTCCCCCTCGGCGGCACCGCCGTCGGCACCGGCATCAACACCCCGCCCGGCTTCTCCGCCGCCGTCATCGCCGAGATCGCCCGCACCACCGGACTGCCGCTCACCGAGGCCCGCAACCACTTCGAGGCCCAGGGCGCCCGGGACGGGATCGTGGAGATCAGCGGGCAGCTGCGCACCATCGCCGTGGGGTTCACGAAGATCGCCAATGATCTGCGGTGGATGGCATCCGGGCCGCGCACCGGCCTCGCCGAGATCAGCCTCCCCGACCTGCAGCCCGGCTCCTCGATCATGCCCGGCAAGGTCAACCCCGTGATCCCCGAGGCCGTTCTCATGGTCGCCGCCCAGGTCATCGGGAACGACGCCACCGTCGCCACCGCCGGCGCCTCCGGCAACTTCGAGCTCAACGTGATGATGCCGGTCATCGCCAAGAACGTGCTCGAGTCCGTCCGGCTCCTCGCCAATGTCTCGCGGCTCCTCGCCGACCGCACGATCGACGGCATCGTCGCCCACCGCGAACGCGCCCGCGAGTACGCCGAGTCGTCACCCTCCGTCGTCACGCCGCTCAACCGGTACATCGGCTACGAAGAGGCCGCGAAGGTCGCGAAGAAGGCGCTCGCCGAGCGCAAGACGATCCGTCAGGTCGTCCTGGAGTCGGGCTACGTGGACCGCGGCGACCTCACCCTCGACCAGCTCGACGAGGCGCTTGATGTCCTGCGGATGACACACCCGTAACGCCTCGCCCCATATCGCCGCACATCACCCGCCCGTGACGCGAACCGATGACGGGCACCACAGCGTCGTATGCCTGGGGCACCTAATATCTGTGCATGGCAGAGGGTGGAGCGGTGAGACGAGTGGAAGCAGGCGAAGCCGACGGGGTGACGGGGCGTTGGGCGCCCGGTGACCAGATCCTGTGGCGGTACCGGGAGAACGCGGGCGAGCGCTTTCACATCGCCCGCCCCGTGACCGTCGTACGCGACGACTCCGACCTGCTCGCCGTGTGGATGGCGCCGGGGACGACGTGCGTGCGGCCCGTCCTCGCCGACGGCACGCCGCTGCACGCCGAACCGCTCCGAACCCGCTACACCAAGCCGCGCACCGTGCAGCTCGACCGCTGGTTCGGCACCGGCGTGCTCAAGCTGGCCCGTCCCGGGGAGCCCTGGTCGGTGTGGCTGTTCTGGGAGCCGGGCTGGCGCTTCAAGAACTGGTACGTCAACCTGGAGGAGCCGCTGGTGCGCTGGGTCGGCGGCGTCGACTCCGAGGACCATTTCCTGGACATCTGCGTCTACCCGGACCGCAGTTGGGGCTGGCGCGACGAGGACGAGTTCGCACAGGCCCAGCAGGACGGCCTGATCGGCCCTCAGCTCGCCGAGCGGGTACGGGAGGCGGGACGGTCCGCGGTGGAGGTGATCCGCGCCTGGGGCACGCCGTTCTCGGACGGCTGGCAGCACTGGCGTCCCGATCCGTCCTGGTCGGTGCCGCGGCTGCCGGACGACTGGGACCGTACTCCCGCGTACATGACGTCATGAGACCCTTGTTGCGCCCCCGCGGTACAACCGTAGGATCGTCCTCCGCAAGGGCGCACCACAGCAACTCCCGCAGTAAGCACTGGGCTTGACCGAACGTCACCGAGGGGCGGCAGGACGTGAGCGAGGGGTACGAGGGCCAGACCGGGACGGCTCGTCCGACCGGTGCACCAGGAACGGCGTGTGACCTGGCGGGAAATCCGTTCCTGGGGCACGTATTCCGGGTATCGGCTTCACGGCGGGACGAACTGCACGCACGGCGCGCAGCCCCGGACGGATGGATTCGACACGCGTGACGGAGCACCCGACCTCCCACGAGCGCCCCCAGCCGGGCGGCGGCCCCGCGGAGCCCCGCGGGGCGCTCCTGCGTACCCCTGAGCCGTTGACCGTCCAGCCGGCCACGGCCTTACCCGCACAGACCCGGGCGGGCGACACACCCGCCTCTTCCGCCGCGCCGCCGCCCTGCGCCCAGCACGGATCGCCGGGCTCTCCGGGCGGCGCGTCCACCCCGCTGCCCGCGGCGGGTGGCACCGAGCACTCGCAGCCGGCCGCGGACGAGCCCGACACGCACCGGCCGCGTCCGGCCCCGGAGGTGATCCCGGTCCAGCCGAGCGGGGAGCAGAACCGTCCGGCCGCCCCGCCCGAGGGCAAGGTGCGCCGTTCCTTGCCCCCGGCCGCCCCGCCCGGGGGCAAGGAGCGGCGCACCGGTCAGGGCCGGCCGGGCGGACCCATGCCGATGCGGCGCGACGGCGACCGGCTGCGTTTCGTGGGCGCCGCGACCCGGCGGATCGCCCGCGGCATCGACCTGGACGAGATCGTGATGGGCCTGTGCCGGGCCACCGTGCCGACGTTCTCGGACGCGATCCTCGTGTATCTGCGCGACCCGCTGCCGGTGGGCGACGAGCGTCCTACCGGGCCCCTGGTGCTGCGGCTGCGGCGCACCGACCGGATACCGCAGGAGCGGGACCTGGAGGACGGCATCCTGCCGGTTCCGGTGCCGGAGGACTCCGGGGTCGTGGAGCTGAGCAACGAGCTGTGCGAGGTGCGGCCCGGCGGTGCGCTCGCCGAGGTGCTGCGCGGGGTGCGGCCGGTGTTCGCGGACGCGCCCGCCGCCCGGGCCGCGCTGCCCGAGCTGCTCGGCGACGACCTGGCGGTGCCCCCGGGCCAGCGCGCCATCCTTGCGCCGCTGCGCGGACGGCGCCGGGTCATCGGCGCCGTGCTGTTCCTGCGCCGCGCGGAGCGCCTGGCGTTCGAGGCGGACGACCTTCTGGTCGCCGCGCAGCTCGCCACGCACAGCGCGCTCGGCATCGACAAGGCGGTGCTGTACGGCCGTGAGGCGTACATCGCGGACGAGTTGCAGCGCACCATGCTGCCGGAGACGCTGCCGAACCCGACGGGCGTACGGCTGGCGTCCCGCTATCTGCCGGCCGCGGAGACCGCGCGGGTCGGCGGCGACTGGTACGACGCGATTCCGCTGCCGGGCAGCCGGGTCGCGCTCGTCGTGGGCGACGTGATGGGCCACTCCATGACGTCCGCGGCGATCATGGGGCAGCTGCGGACGACGGCCCAGACGCTGGCCGGGCTCGACCTGCCGCCGCAGGAGGTGCTGCACCATCTGGACGAGCAGGCGCAGCGGCTCGGCACCGACCGCATGGCGACCTGCCTGTACGCGGTGTACGACCCGGTCTCGCACCGCATCACCATCGCCAACGCGGGCCATCCGCCGCCGGTGCTGCTGCACCTGGGCGGCCGCGCCGAGGTACTGCGGGTGCCCGCGGGCGCGCCCATCGGCGTGGGCGGGGTGGACTTCGAGGCGGTGGAGCTGGACGCCCCGGCCGGCGCGACCCTGCTGCTGTACACCGACGGACTGGTCGAGTCGCGTCTGCGGGACGTGTGGACCGGCATAGAGCAGCTGCGGGAGAAGCTCGCCGCGACCGCCCGGATCACCGGTGCCGACCACCCGCCGCCGCTGGAGGCGTTGTGCGACGAGGTGCTCGACATGCTCGGGCCCGGCGACCGCGACGACGACATCGCGCTGCTGGCCGCCCGCTTCGACGGCATCGCCCCGAGCGACGTCGCGTACTGGGTGCTGGAGCCCGAGGACGCGGCGCCGAGCCGGGCGAGGCGGCTGGCGCGCCGGGCGCTCGACCGCTGGGGGCTTCAGGAGCTGACGGACTCGGTGGAGCTGCTGGTCAGCGAGGTCGTCACGAACGCCGTGCGGTATGCGACGCGTCCGATCACGCTCCGGCTGCTGCGCACCGACGTGCTGCGCTGCGAGGTGGGCGACGACGTGCCGCAGTTGCCGCGTCTGCGGCAGGCACGGGCCACGGACGAGGGGGGCCGGGGCCTTTACCTGGTGAACCGGCTGGCCCGGCGCTGGGGTGCGACCCGGCTGAGCACCGGCAAGGTGGTCTGGTTCGAGCTGAACCGAGGGTGAGAGCCCGCCTGCGGAGACAGGCTCTGAGGTACGACAGCGCGAAGGGCGCCCGGTGGCCGGTCCACCGGGCGCCCTTCGCGTACGACAGGGCCTACTGCCCGCCGTTCGGGTTGAGCGGATTCTCGGGCGGGGTCGGCGTCGACGGCGAGTTGGTCGGCGACGGCGGGGCCGAGCTCGTCGGAGGCTTGCTCGTCGTGGGCGAACTCGACGGCGGGGCCGAGGTCGTCGGGGGCTGGGTCGTCGGCTTCTGCGAGGTCGGCGTCGACGACGGCGTGGTGGTCGGCGACTGCGAGAGGGTCGGCGTCACGCTCGGCTGGACCGCCGCGCCCTGGGTGGTGTCCAGGTCGAACTTGCTGACCTGGCCCATCGACTCGAAGGTGTACGCCGCCCAGATCAGGGCCGGGTAGCTACCGCCGTTGATACGGCCGCTGGGGCTGCCCGGGACGTCGCCTGTGGCTCCCGTCATCGGAACCTGGGCATGGGTCTTGGGGTCCTCGCCGAACAGGCCGACGGAGGTCACCAGGTTCGGCGTGAAGCCGGTGAACCAGGCCGACTTGTTGTTGTCGGACGTACCCGTCTTGCCGGCGACCTGCTGGCCGTCGCGCGCCGGGTTGTTCGCCACCGATGTCTTGGCCGTACCGTCGTCGACCACGCCGGTGAGCACCGAGGTCACCGTGTCGGCGGCCTCGCGGGTGATGACCTGGCCGCCTATCGGGTTCGGGAAGGTGACCGCGGTGTTGTTGTGCTCGGCCGACTTGATGATCGTCGGGGTTACCTTCTTGCCGTGGTTGTCGAGGGTGGCGTAGATGCCGGCCATCTCCATCGGGCTCGCGCCCATGGAGCCCAGCGTCTGCGCGGGAACCGCCTGCATTCCCTTGGTGTCCATGCCGAGCTTGCCGGCGACCTTCATCACCTCGGTCATGCCCACGTCGACGCCCATCTGCGCGAAGACGGAGTTGACGGAGTCGTTCATCGCCGTCTGGACGGTGATGGGTCCGTAGTCCTGGTGGTCCTCGTTCGGCGGGGCGAAGCCGACCTTGGTGCCGTTGTCCACGACCTGGCGGCCGCTGGTGCCGTCGTAGGTCGTGTTCGCGTCGATCGCTCGGCCGTCCTGGGTCTTGGCGCCCTCGTCCAGGGCAGCGGCGAGGATGACCGGCTTGAACGTGGAGGCGGGCTGGTAGTCGCGGCGCGTCGCGTTGTTGGTGTAGTGCTTGAAGTAGTCGACGCCGCCGTAGAGGGCGAGGACCTTGCCCGTCTTCGGGTCGACGGAGACGGCACCGGCCTGGACGGCGCCGTCGACGGCACGCTTCTTCTGGTTGAGCTTGCCGGTCAGTTGCTGCTTGACGGCCCGCTCCAGCCCGGTCTGCTTCTTCTTGTCGATGTTCAGCGTGATCGTCCAGCCGCCCTTGGTGATCAGCGCCTCGGCGTCGCTGAGGGTGGAGGCGGTGCCCTGGGTGACGAGCTGCTGCTCCAGCGCCGCGTTGGCCGCGTCGACCAGGTAGCCGGTCTGCCCCTCCATGCCGGGCGCGCCCTTGGGCGCCAGGGGCACCGGGAACTTCATGGCCTGGCGCTTGCCCGCGTCCAGCCAGTGCATCTCGACCATGTTGTTCAGGACGTAGTTCCAGCGCTCCTGCACCAGCTTCTTGCCGGTGTCGGTGGCGATCGCCCAGTCGTACTGGTTCGGCGCCTGGAGCAGGGCGGCCAGGTACGCGCCCTCCTCGGCCGTGAGGTTCTTGGCGTCCTTGTGGTAATAGGCCTGCGCCGCGGCCTGGATGCCGTAGGCGCCCCGTCCGTAGTAGCTGGTGTTGATGTAGCCCGCGAGGATGTAGTCCTTGGACTTCTTGCGGTCCAGTTTGAGCGAGATGACCAGTTCCTTCAGCTTGCGCGTGACGGTCTGGTTCTGGGTCAGGTAGTAGTTCTTGACGTACTGCTGGGTGATCGTCGAACCGCCCTGCGCGCCCTTGCCGGAGAGCGTGTTGAGGATGCCGCGGGCCGTGCCCCTCAGGTCGACGCCCGCGTCCTGGTAGAAGGTCTTGTTCTCGGCGGCGACGAAGGTGTGCTGGACGGGCTTGGGGACCTCGGCGAGGTCGACCGTCTCCCGGTTGAGCTTGCCGCTGCGGGTGAGGATCGAGCCGTCGCTGTACTTGTAGACGTTGCTCTGCAGCATGGCGTCGGCGTTCGCCGCCGGGATGGGGGTCATCACGTACAGCGCCAGGAACGCGCCCATGACCAGCAGCACGAAGCCGAAGAGCGAGCCGATGACCGTCTTCCAGGTGAAGAACCGGCGTATGCCGCTCTTACCGCCCTTGCCGCTCTTTCCGCGGCTCCTGGCGGCCCGCGCGGCGGCCCGGCCGCCGACCGGCGCTCCGCCCGGGCTGACCGTGTCGACCGCGCCGACCGACGCGGACCCGGTCGTCCTGGGCGAGCTCTTGGGCGCCGCGCGGCGGCCACCGCGCTGCCGCGCTCGTCTCTCTTCCGCTCGTCCCATGGGTCGATCCGCTCCGCTTCACTCTCGTGGGTCACACAGGTGCGTGGTTCAGGTCAGCTCAGAAAGCTAACACCGCGCGGTATGACAAAGGGTTGTCGATCACGTCTTTTACGGACGTGAGATCCAGCACCCGCCCCATCGAAACCGACGATCAGGAGGAGTGGAAGGTTGTCCATCCGGGTAATGTGTTATCACTTAGCTAGATCGAAGCTAGAGGCGAAACCGGGGGAGACCACCCATGTCGACACAAGCCACGTCCGCCGCCGCGGACATACCGGAGATGCCCAGCCCGCGCGTGCGGGAGTTCACGGCGCACAGCATCGGCGGCGGACTGGCGCTGCTGCTCGGGCTGGTGGGGCTGACACTGGGCGTCGGCCTGGTCGCCGGCGGGACGACGGTCACCGCGTCCGGCGTCAAGACCGCACTCGTCGTCGCCGGCGTACTGATCGGCCTCGCGGCGTTCCTCGCGATGTGCGGCCTGAACACGGTGGCGCCGGGCGAGGCACGGGTGGTGCAGCTCTTCGGGCGCTACCGGGGCACCATCCGGCAGGACGGGCTGCGCTGGGTGAACCCCTTCACCTCGCGTACGAAGATCTCGACCCGGGTCCGCAACCACGAGACCGCCGTTTTGAAGGTCAACGACGCCTACGGCAACCCGATCGAGCTGGCCGCGGTGGTGGTCTGGAAGGTGGAGGACACGGCCCAGGCCACCTTCGAGGTCGACGACTTCCTGAAGTTCGTCGCCACACAGACCGAGGCGGCCGTGCGGCACATCGCGATCGAGTACCCGTACGACGCCCACGAGGAGGACGGGCTGTCGCTGCGCGGCAACGCCGAGGAGATCACCGAGAAGCTGGCCGCCGAATTGCACGCGCGTGTGGAGGCCGCCGGGGTGCGGATCATCGAGTCGCGGTTCACGCACCTCGCGTACGCTCCGGAGATCGCGTCCGCGATGCTCCAGCGGCAGCAGGCCGGGGCGGTGGTCGCGGCGCGGCGGCAGATCGTCGACGGCGCGGTCGGGATGGTCGAGGCGGCGCTCACCCGGATCGCGGAGCAGGACATCGTGGAGCTGGACGAGGAGCGGAAGGCGGCGATGGTGTCGAACCTGATGGTGGTGCTGTGCGGGGACCGGGCGCCGCAGCCGGTCCTGAACACGGGGTCCCTCTACCAGTGACGGTTCCCTCCGGGGGCGCGGACCCCCAGCGTCGGCCGCAGCAGCGCAAGCAGGTGCTGTTGCGGCTCGACCCGTCGGTGTACGAGGCGCTCGCGCGGTGGGCCTCGGACGAACTGCGCTCGGCGAACGCTCAGATCGAGTTCCTGCTGCGGCGGGCTCTGGCGGAGGCGGGGCGCCTGCCGCGCGAGGCCAAGCCGATCCCCCGCCGTGGGCGACCGCCGGCTTCGGACGAGCCGGAAGCGTAGGCGCCGCCCGGGGGCTCCACCCCCAGACCCCATATCGGCCTTCGGCCTCGTCCTCGAACTCCCCCAAGCTCTTCGAGCAGGGGGACCCCGGACGGGCCGGACATACCGGTACCGCCCGGCCCGGCGGCAGTCCGTGTAGCAGAACCGTGACAATCAACCCCCACCTGCAGGGACTCACCGCCTGCCGCTGCCTATACGCGCCATGTATACGCCATGTGTATACGCCGCGTGTACAGTGCTCTGCATGTCCATCGGTCACACCCTCCTCGGACTCCTGGAGTCCGGGCCCCGCCACGGTTACGACCTGAAGCGGGCCTTCGACGAGAAGTTCGGTCACGACCGGCCGCTGCACTACGGCCAGGTCTACTCGACGATGTCCCGGCTGCTGAAGAACGGGCTCGTCGAGGTCGACGGGATCGAGCCCGGCGGCGGGCCGGAGCGCAAGCGCTACGCGATCACCGGAGCCGGCGTCACCGACGTCCAGCAGTGGCTGGCGACGCCGGAGAAGCCCGAGCCGTATCTGCAGTCGACCCTGTACACCAAGGTCGTCATCGCCCTGCTCACGCACCGCGACGCGGCCGGCATCCTCGACACCCAGTGCGCCGAGCACCTGCGGATGATGCGGATCCTGACCGACCGCAAACGCGAGGGCGACCTGGCCGACCAGCTGATCTGCGACCACGCCCTGTTCCACCTGGAGGCCGACCTGCGCTGGCTCGAGCTGACCGCCGCACGCCTGGCCAAGCTCGCCGAGGCGGTGACCCGGTGACTGCTCCCGCTGGTTCCCTGCTCGCCGCCGAGGGCCTGCGCAAGGCGTACGGACCCACCCTCGCCCTGGACGGCGCGGAGTTCTCCGTCCACCCCGGCGAGATCGTCGCCGTCATGGGCCCCTCCGGGTCGGGCAAGTCGACCCTGCTCCACTGCCTGGCCGGGATCGTGCCACCCGACGCCGGCTCCATCGTCTACAACGGCCGCGAGATGGCCGGTATGAGCGATGCCCAACGCAGCCTGCTTCGCCGCAGCGAGTTCGGGTTCGTCTTCCAGTTCGGTCAGCTCGTCCCCGAGCTGACCTGTGTGGAGAACGTGGCGCTGCCGCTGCGGCTGAACGGCACCTCCCGCAAACAGGCCGAGCAGGCCGCCCTGTCATGGATGGCCCGGCTCGAGGTCGACGACCTCGCGGGCAAGCGGCCCGGTGAGATATCCGGCGGCCAGGGCCAGCGCGTGGCCGTGGCCCGCGCCCTGGTCACGGGCCCGCGCGTGCTCTTCGCCGACGAGCCCACCGGTGCCCTCGACTCGCTCAACGGGGAGCGCGTGATGGAACTGCTTACCGAGGCGGCCCGCTCCACCAACGCCGCCGTCGTCCTGGTCACGCACGAGGCGCGGGTGGCGGCCTACTCCGACCGCGAGATCGTCGTACGCGACGGCAAGTCGCGGGACATGGAGCGCCTCGTATGAACGGGCGTCAGTGGTCGAGAGACCTGGTGATGGGTGCCAGGTTCGCGTTCAGCAGCGGACGCGAGGGATGGGCCCGGCTCCTGCTGACCGGCTTCGGCGTCGGACTCGGCGTCGCGCTGCTCCTGCTCACCACCGCGCTCCCCAACGCGATCGCGGTGCGGCACGAGCGGGACAACGCGCGCGCGGACCACACCTACAGCCAGGAGAAGAAGCCGAAGGCCGACAACACCCTGGTGATCGCCGACATCGACACCACCTATCGGCAGAAGGACGTCCGCGGACGGCTGATGGAGCCCGAGGGCGCCCGGGCGCCGCTGCCGCCCGGCCTCGACAGGTTCCCGGAGCCGGGCACGATGGTCGTCTCCCCCACCCTGAAGAAACTGCTCCAGTCCGACGAAGGCGCCCTGCTGCGGCAGCGGCTGCCGTACCGGATCACCGGCACCATCGCGGAGAGCGGGCTCATCGGCTCCCACGAACTGGCCTACTACGCGGGCGCCAAGGGGCTCGCCGCGAAGATCAACTCCCCGGACGTGGCCCGTATCGACATGTTCGGGGACAACGGGACCACGTCCGAGAAGACGGACCCCGTCCTGCTCCTGCTGACCCTGGTCGTCTTCGTCGTCCTGCTGATGCCCGTCGGCGTCTTCATCGCCGCGGCCGTGCGGTTCGGCGGCGAGCGGCGCGACCGCAGGCTGGCGGCACTGCGGCTCGTCGGTTCGGACAGCGGGATGACCCGGCGGACCGCCGCCGGCGAGGCGCTCGCGGGGTCACTGCTCGGACTGCTCTTCGGCACCGCCTTCTTCCTGCTCGGACGTCAGCTCGCGGCATCCGTCGAGGTGTTCGGCGTCAGCGTCTTCCCCAGCTACATGAACCCCTCTCCCACGCTGGCCCTGCTCGTGGCGGTCGCGGTCCCGGCGGCTGCGGTCATGGTCACCCTGTTCGCGCTGCGCGGTGTCGTCATCGAACCGCTCGGCGTGGTGCGCACCGCGAAGCCCGCGCGGCGCAGGCTGTGGTGGCGCCTGCTGCTGCCGCTGGCCGGGCTCGCGATGCTCTACCCGATGCTCGGCAAGGGCCTCAGCAACGGGAACTTCAACGAGTACCTGGTCGTCGGCGGTGTCCTGCTGCTGCTGGTCGGTGTCACCGCGCTGCTGCCGTGGGTCGTCGAGACGGTCGTGGCCCGGCTGAACTCCGGTGGCGTTGCCTGGCAACTGGCCGTTCGCAGGCTCCAGTTGGGCAGCGGCACCGCCGCCCGCATGGTCAACGGCATCGCCGTGGCGGTGGCCGGCGCGATCGCCCTGCAGATGCTGTTCTCCGGCGTCGAGGGCGACTACACGAAGCAGTCGCAGAAGGACGTGTCACGGGCGCAGATGCAGGTCAGCCTGCCGAGCGACGTCCGGGTCGGCACAGCCGCCGAGGAGTTCGGCCGGACCAAGGGCGTGCGTCAGGTCATGGCGTTCTCCGGTTCGGAGATGGGCGACCGGCGCAAGGACCCCCAGACCAGCAGTGACGTGACCGTCGGCGACTGCGCGGCCCTGCTCGAGGTGGCCCACCTGCCCTCATGCCGGGAGGGCGACGTCTTCGTGGTGCGGGGCGCCGAATACGACACCGACACGCCGGCCCTGGCCAAGCCGGGCCGCACCCTGTACCTCGACCCCTCGTACGGCGACGAGAAGGGAACGGAGTTCGCCTGGACGGTGCCGCAGGGCCTCAAGCAGGCGCAGTCCCGTGAGGACCCGACCGGTGTGCGGCGTGGCGGTTTCCTGTTCACCCGCGGCGCCCTGCCCGCTCAGGCTGAGCGCGGCTTCCGGGGGGAGATCTACCTCGCGCTCGACCGCTCGGTTCCGGACGCCCCCGACCTGGTACGGAACACCGCGGCGCGGGTCGCCCCGTACTCCACCCCCATGACCTGGGCAGCCACCGAGCAGTCGGTGCGCTTCACCTCCATCCGCAGGGGGTTGTTCGTCGGCGCCACGTGCGTGCTGATGCTGATCGGCGCCAGCCTGCTCGTCTCCCAGCTCGAGCAGCTGCGCGAGCGCAAGAAGCTGCTGTCGTCGCTGGTCGCCTTCGGCACCCGGCGCCGCACGCTGAGCCTGTCGGTGCTGTGGCAGACGGCGATCCCCATCGCGCTCGGCCTGCTGCTGGCCTCGGTGGTCGGCCTGACGCTGGGCGCCGTACTGCTGAAGATGTCCGCCGCCACGGTGAGCGTTGACTGGGAGAGCGTGCTGACGATGACCGGTATCGGCGCGGGGGTCGTGCTGCTGGTCACCGCGCTCAGCCTGCCGCCGCTGCTGCGGCTGATGCGGCCGGACGGGCTGCGCACGGAGTAGCCGGTGCGGGGCCCGGTCAGTCGCCGGGCCCCAACACCCGTACGGGGAGCGGCCGCAGCGCCTCGCGCAGGGACGCGGCCAGCTCCTCGTACTCCGGACCCCGCGCGGCGCCCGCGCGCATGGCGAAGGCGACGCGCCGGGTGGGGGCCGGATCCGCGAAGTAGCCGGTGAGGAGCCGGCCGTTGCGGGTGGTCTCCACCTCGACCGCGGTGCGGGGCAGCAGCGTGACGCCGAGGCCGCCCGCGACGAGCTGGACGAGGGTGGACAGCCCGGCCGCGGTCGTGGTCACCGGCACGCCCTCCCGCCGCCCACCACCACCCTCAACCGAGGGGCTTCGCCCCGCCCCGCTGATTCCGCGACCCGCCTCCCGGCAGATGTCGAGGGCCTGGTCGCGCAGGCAGTGCCCCTCGTCCAAGAGCAGCAGGTTCAGCTCGCGCAGCGCCTGGCGGGGAATCCCCTCCCGGCCGCCGAGCCAGTGGTCGAGCGGGGTGACGAGGACGAAGTCCTCGTCGAAGAGCGGGAGTTCCACGACTCCGGGCACACCGAGGGGGACGGCGAGCAGCAGCAGGTCGAGGCGGCCGGTGGTCAGCCCGTCGAGCAGGTTCGCGGTCTGCTCCTCATGGACCTGGAGGTCGAGGTGCGGATAGCGGTCGTGGACGAGGTTGAGGACGGCGGGCAGGAGGTACGGTGCCACCGTCGGGATCACGCCGAGCCGCAGGGCCCCGGTGAAGGGGGCGCGGACGGCCTCGGCCTCCTCCATCAGCGCGCCGACCTCCTCCAGCACCGCCTTGGCCCGTACGGCGAGGCGCTCACCGGCGGGTGACAGGAGCACCTTGCGGGTGGTGCGCTCCAGCAGGGTGACACCGAGGACCTCCTCCAGGGCGGAGACGGCGCCCGACAGGGCGGGCTGACTCATGCCGATCGCGGCGGCGGCGTCCCGGAAGTGGAGATGCTCGGCGACGGCGGCAAAGGCGCGCAGCTGGGCGAGCGTGGGCTGGCGACGTCCGTTGGCCCTGGTCCCACCCGCGGCCATGCTCTTACTCCCGGTTACTGATAGCCAACACCGATCAACACGACCGAGTGTAGCTATTTCCCTAATCAATGCACCCTGTGCCAGCATCGGAACAGTCCAACCCATGAGAAGCACCTTGCGCTCGAGGTGCTTCTGTGCTGCAAGGAGAGCGTGTGCTCACTGTCGGTGACCAGTTCCCCGAGTTCGAACTGACCGCCTGCGTCTCACTGGAGAAGGGCAAGGAGTTCGAGCAGATCAACCACAAGACCTACGAGGGCAAGTGGAAGATCGTCTTCGCATGGCCCAAGGACTTCACCTTCGTGTGCCCGACCGAGATCGCGGCCTTCGGCAAGCTGAACGACGAGTTCGCCGACCGTGACGCCCAGATCCTCGGGTTCTCCGGCGACTCCGAGTTCGTGCACCACGCCTGGCGCAAGGACCACCCGGACCTGCGCGAGCTGCCGTTCCCGATGATGGCCGACTCCAAGCACGAGCTGATGCGCGCGCTGGGCATCGAGGGTGAGGACGGCTTCGCGCAGCGTGCCGTCTTCGTCGTCGACCCGAACAACGAGATCCAGTTCACCATGGTGACGGCGGGCTCCGTGGGCCGTAACCCCAAGGAGGTCCTGCGGGTTCTGGACGCCCTGCAGACCGACGAGCTGTGCCCGTGCAACTGGAACAAGGGCGAGGACACCCTCGACCCGGTCAAGCTGCTGGCTGGTGAGTGACATATGTCCCTCAACTCCCTGAAGTCCGCCCTGCCGGACTACGCCAAGGACCTGAGGCTCAACCTGGGCTCGGTCATCGGCAACTCCGAGCTGTCGGCGCAGCAGCTGTGGGGCACGGTGCTGGCGACGGCGATCGCGTCGCGCTCGGCGATCGTGCTGCGCGAGCTGGAGCCGGAGGCGAAGGCGAACCTCTCGCCGGAGGCGTACACCGCGGCGAAGTCCGCGGCGGCCGTCATGGCGATGAACAACGTCTTCTACCGCACGCGGCATCTGCTGTCGGACCACGAGTACGGCAGCCTGCGGGCGGGGCTGCGGATGAACGTCATCGGCAACCCCGGCGTCGACAAGGTCGACTTCGAGCTGTGGTCGTTCGCGGTGTCGGCGATCAACGGCTGCGGGATGTGCCTGGACTCGCACGAGCAGGTGCTGCGGAAGGCGGGCGTCGGGCGTGAGGTCGTCCAGGAGGCCTTCAAGATCGCGTCTGTCGTCCAGGCGGTCGGTGTGACGCTGGACGCGGAGGCGGTGCTCGCGGAGTAACAGCTCCAGTGCGTGCATCTGGCCCCGTTCACCTTGGCGGTGGGCGGGGCCGGATGCGTCTTTCGCCCCTGCCGCCCCTACCCGTCCCAGCCCCGGGGGCTCGGCCCCCGGCCTCCCCCGCCGGGGACTGCGGCCCCTGGAGCCCTCCTGGGGGCGCCGCCCCAGACCCCCCACCCGCCAACAGCAGTGGGCCCGACTCAGTCGTCCCTGTTCTCGAGTGCTGCCTCGGGCTGCCCTTCGCTCTGAGCCGGAGAGCCCACGACCGTGCTCTCCGGCGACGGAGGCGGCACCGTCGGCTGTTGATGTGCGGCTGGAGCCGTCGCATACGACCGCAGGTAGCCCACCACCGTGTTGGCGACCGCCACCAGCGGTACCGCCACCACCGCGCCGCCGATCCCCGCGACCATCCCCCCGCCCGTCACCGACAGCACCACCGCCAGGGGGTGCACCCGGACCGCGCGGCCGAGGATGAACGGCTGCAGGATGTGGCCCTCGATCTGCTGGACCGCCAGCACCACGATCAGCGTCATGATCGCGGTGAAGACGCCCTGCGTGACCAGCGCCACCAGTACGGCCAGCGCACCCGACGCCACCGCGCCCACCAGGGGGATGAAGGAGAAGAGGAAGATGAACACCGCGAGCGGCACGGCCATCGGGACGTTCAGGAAGTAGATTCCCAGGCCGATGAAGATGGCGTCGATGAGGGCCACGATCACCGTGCCCCGGACGTACGCCGTCAGCGTGCGCCAGGCGCGCGGACCTGCCCCGGCCACCCCGGGCCGCGCCGCCGCCGGCACCAGCTTCAGGGTCCACTCCCAGATGCGCCGGCCGTCGTACAACAGGAACAGCGTCGAGAACATCGTCAGGAGGATGCCGGTCAGGGCCTCCACGATGACCTGTACGCCCTCCAGACCCGTCGACGTGATCTGGTCCGCGTTCGCGCCGATCGCCTCGCGCAGGTTCTTGGCGATCTGGTTGATCTGCTTGTCCGTGACGTGGAAGGGGCTGTTCAGCAGCCACTTGCGCAGCTCGTCGATGCCGTCCTGGATCTGGTTGGACAGCGAGTCGATGTTCTCCATGACCTGCCAGGTCACGAACCAGCCGATGAGGCCCATGATGACGAAGCCGAGGATCGCGGTCAGCGCGGTCGCCGGGCCGCGCGGCACGCCGTGACGCCTCAGCCGAGCCACGGTGGGCTGCAGCAGCGCCGTGATGAGCAGCGCGCACACGAACGCGAACACCACCAGCTGCACCGTGCTGATGACCCGCATCAGAATCCAGACGGTGCCCGCGAGAACGAGCAGTCGCCAGCCCGCCTCCGCCGCGACCCGTACGCCCCACGGCACCGCCTCGGCGGGATGCGGGCGCGGCTGCGGCCGAACGGCGGGAGCGTACGCCGGGGGTGGCGGGACGCTGTCCACGGCCGGGGGCGGCTCGGGCTCGCCGTGCTCCTTCTCGACCTCCGCTCGGCGTTCGTCCAGCCGCTCCCCCATCTGGGTCAGTCCGGCGCCGAGCCGGGAGAGCCACCCTGGCACTTGCGACATGATCCGTCCTCTTCCCCCGCTTCTCCGGGTGCTCTCCACCACTCCCCCCTGGAGTCGTCGGTTCCGACCGTACATGGTGGGTGCGGCGGTCCCTGAGACGGCCGCAGCCCCTCACCCATAGACGGTGAGAGGCTGTGCAGGGTTGAGCGCCGCGCGCGGGCGGGACCGGCGGCTCAGTACCAGCTGTTGGCCTGCCAGAAGGACCAGGCCTGGCAGGGGCTGCCGTAGCGGCTGTCCATGTAGTTGAGGCCCCACTTGATCTGCGTGGCCGGGTTGGTCCGCCAGTCGGCGCCGGCGGAGGCGTACTTGCCGGCCGGCAGCGCCTGGAAGAGGCCGTAGGCGCCGGAGGAGGCGTTGACCGCCCGGTAGTTCCAGCTGGACTCGTGGTTCACGATGTTGCTGAAGCACTGGAACTGGTCGGCCGCCACCATCTGGCGTGCCATCGCCTGGATCTGCGCGACGGTGTACGAGCTCTGGACCGGGAAGCTGGAGGAGTCACGGCTCGCGTCGCGGCTGGCCTTGACCTCCGCCTCCTTGCGCGCCTTGGCTGCCTCTTCGGCCTGCTGCGCTGCCTTCTGCTTGGCGATCGCGTCCGCGGCCGCCTGCTTGCGGGCCGCTTCCTCGGCGTCCTTCTTGGCGAGCGTGTCCGCGGCGATGGCCTGCGCGTCCGCCTGCTGCGTCAGCGACGCCGTCTGGACCTGGGCCTGCTGACCGGCGGGTATGTCGGCGAGGAGCGTCGAGTCGGCTGCGGTCGCCTCGGCGTCGTTCGTCTGGGCAGTGCTGCCCGAGGCGACTCCGACGACGCTTCCGACAGCGGTGACCGCCGTGGCCGAGGCCACTGCGAATCCCCGGACCGAGATCGGGCTCACACGGTTTCCTTCCAGCATCGCCCGCTTCGGTGACCCTGGCGGACGCGATCGTGCCCCTGACACTGGCCTCCCACCTGCGGGTCACGGGAGGCACGGGCCCGGTGGGCAACTCCCGCTGGGGGGAGCGCCGTGTGGTGCTCGGGCGGCATACGACGGCTCTATGCAGTTTGTGTTTCTGTGGCGCTGCGCCTCCCCCAGGGCTTAACGCCTGGGTGGTGCCCCCAGGGGGTACAGCTGTGTCGTATGCGGGGCCTGACAGGAACGAGACTCTGCCGTAATCCGGCGCCGCGTTGCAATTCCGAGATGAGTGTGAAAGCTCACATCCCGTTTGGACCACGGAATTCTCGGGATCTCCCGCACATGACAGCGCCGCCCGGCTAGGCTCTACGCCTTTACCGGACGGCGCCAACTCATGGGTAGCTATCCCATGTTGAACACTTGGGTCAGATCTGCCCGTCCTCGAGCATTTCGGTCACAAGGGCAGCGATCTGGGACCTCTCGGACCGGGTGAGCGTGACATGCGCGAAGAGCGGATGCCCCTTCAGTTTCTCCACCACGGCGACGACTCCGTCATATCGCCCGACGCGCAGATTGTCCCTTTGCGCCACATCATGGGTCAGAACGACCCGCGAATTGGCGCCGATTCTGGACAGAACGGTCAGCAGTACGTTGCGTTCGAGTGACTGCGCCTCGTCCACGATCACGAACGCGTCGTGCAGCGAGCGGCCACGGATGTGGGTGAGCGGGAGGACCTCCAGCATCCCGCGCGCGGTGACCTCCTCGATGACCTCGCGGCTGGTGACCGCGGAGAGGGTGTCGAACACCGCCTGCGCCCAGGGGCTCATCTTCTCGGCCTCGGTGCCCGGCAGATAGCCGAGCTCCTGCCCGCCCACCGCGTACAGCGGGCGGAAGACCATCACCTTCTGGTGCTGCCGCCGCTCCAGCACGGCCTCCAGCCCCGCGCACAGCGCGAGCGCCGACTTGCCGGTGCCGGCCCGGCCGCCCATCGACATGATCCCGACGTCCGGGTCGAGCAGCAGGTCGAGCGCGATCCGCTGCTCGGCGCTGCGTCCCTTGATGCCGAACGCCTCCCGGTCCCCGCGCACCAGGCGGACGTCACCCTCCGCCGTGACCCGGCCGAGCGCCTTGCCCCGCTCCGACTGGATGGTCAGACCGGTGTGCACGGGCAGGTCGGCCACCTCGGGGACGTGTACGTGGCCGTCCTCGAAGAGGATGTCCACCTGTTCGGCGGACAGGGTCAGTTCGGACATCCCGGTCCAGCCGGAGGAGTCCGTGATGGCCAGTTCCGCGCGGTACTCCTCGGCGAGGAGGCCGACGGAGGACGCCTTGATCCGAAGCGGCAGGTCCTTCGACACGACGGTGACGTCGAACCCCTCCGCCTGCAGGTTGCGGGCGACCGCGAGGATGCGCGAGTCGTTGTCCCCGAGGCGGTAGCCGGTGGGCAGAACGCTGGGGTCCGAGTGGTTGAGCTCCACCCGGACGGTTCCGCCGAGGTCCCCGATCGGGATGGGGGCGTCGAGCCGGCCGTGCCGCACGCGGTAGTCGTCCAGGTGGCGCAGGGCCTGCCGGGCGAAGTAGCCGAGTTCGGGATGGTGCCGCTTGGCCTCCAGCTCCGTGACCACGACGATCGGAAGCACGACCTCGTGCTCCTCGAAGCGGGTCATGGCATTGGGGTCGGCCAGCAGGACGCTGGTGTCGAGAACGTAGGTGCGCCGGTCTGGCTTGGGGCGCTTTGTGCTGGTCACCACGGAAGGACGTACCCCCTCGGATGAGGTCGGGGAGCGACGAGGTGGAGCTGGACCGGTCGTCGGCCGCGATGCACGGGCCGAGGACCGGCCCTCCGCGTCTGCGTCCGTGCTGTGACCGCACGGTCGGGCTGGTGCAAAGGGCCTCCCGGGCGGACGGCCCCGTGCCGTCCGCTGAGATACGACACCCGTGGTTCGGGTGTCGACCTGTCTGGCTTATGCCCTCGAAAATGCGCCGCCATGCCACGGCGTATGACGGCGCCCCGGTGAACTCCTTGTTACATCCCGTCCCCCGAGCGGGCGACGCCACGGGCGGCGCGGGCCGGCGCCGATGGCCGGCGCCCGGGGTGCCCTACCCGCCGTAGCGACGGTGCCGCGCCGCGTAGTCACGCAGTGCGCGCAGGAAGTCGACCTTCCGGAAGGCCGGCCAGAAGACTTCGCAGAAGTAGTACTCGGAATGGGCCGTCTGCCACAGCATGAATCCCGACAGACGCTGCTCGCCGCTCGTACGAATCACCAGATCGGGGTCGGGCTGGTCACTCGTATAGAGGTGCCGGCCGATCATGTCGACGTCGACGGACTCGGCGAGGTCCTCCATCGAGGTGCCCTTCTCACGGGCGTCGAGGAGCATGGAGCGTACGGCGTCGGCGATCTCCTGACGGCCGCCGTAGCCGATGGCGACGTTGACGAGTATGCCGTCGACGTGGGCGGTGGCCTCCTCGGCCTCCTTGAGGACGGTCTGCATCTGCGCGGGCAGCAGGTCGAGCGCGCCGACGTGGTGCACACGCCAGCGGCCGTCGGCGGCGAGGGAGCGGACGACGTCCTCGATGATCCCGAGGAGCGGGACCAGCTCCTCCTTCGGCCGGTCGAAGTTGTCCGTGGACAGTAGCCAGAGGGTGACGACCTCGACGTCCGTCTCGGCGCACCAGCCGAGGAACTCCTCGATCTTGTCGGCTCCGGCCTGGTGCCCCTGCGCGGTGGTCGATCCCGCGGCCTTCGCCCAGCGTCGGTTGCCGTCCATGATGACGCCGATGTGCTTGGGCACCTGAGCGTGGTCCAGGTGGCCTTCCACCCGGCGTGCGTACAGCCTGACGAGCAGGCCGCGCAGCTTGTCGCGCAGGTTCACGTGATTGTCAGCCCCTCCGTGCGGATCAGACAGGCGCGGTCGTGCGCGATCCCCGTCAGATGGCGGTCCCCGAAGCCGAAGCCTACCGCCGGAGAGGGCGGGGGCGGCCAACGGGTGTCAGCGGGTTGGTTTGGGTTTGTGGGTGTGAATCGGGGCGGGGGTGGGGGGATTTGGGGTGATTGGCCGCGCGTGCGGACGGAACGGATCCGGCTCGGGTCAGCCCGTCTGGAGGTTTCCCCTGCTCGGGCGACTTGGAGGTTTGCGGACGAGGCGGTGGGCCGACAGCGGGGGGCTGGACGTGAAGCCGCGTCCTCCGGCCCCGGCAGGGGTCTGTGGGCGGAGCTCCCCGGGAGGAGACGGGTAGGGGCGGCGGGGGCGAGACCCTTCGGTGATGCCCGGCGCAGGGGACTCCCGCGGGCGGAAAAGAAAACGGGCCGGTCCGTGGGGGGGAGACGGACCGGCCCGAGGGGGGGTTTCCACCATAACCCTTCGTAAGGGATTCCGCGTGCATCGGCGTACAACAACTACTCTCCGAAACCGCCCGGCGACGCCCCGATGGTCCCGGAACCCCTCATTCAGGGCCTGATCATGGCCGAAACACGGCGGATTCCCCGGTAATCCGGCCGAGACCCAAGGAATCCAAGGGGTTTGCGCCCTCTTGTGGGTCACGTGGCGACACGCCCCGCCATACTCCGCCCGTGTGACCGCACCAGAAGCCCCCACTTGACGCCGCCGCTAACTTCGCAGTCATGCCCATGCTCACCACACCGGAGACGCCCCACCCGGTGCCATTGGAGGTGGCCCGATCCGCGCGGGCCCGGCGGCGCGGGCTGCTCGGGCGCGACGGGATCGACGGCGCGCTGCTGCTGAGTCCCGCGAGCGCGGTGCACACCCTGGGCATGCGGTTCCCGATCGACGTGGCGTATCTGGACCGGACATTGCGGGTCATGGCGGTACGGACGATGCCGCCGGGCCGCATCGGCCTCCCCCGCCCGCGTGCGCGCCACGTCCTGGAGGCGGAGGCCGGGGCGATGGAGCGCTGGGGGATCAGACCCGGCGTACGGGTCGACGTACGAGAGCCGTGAGCCGTACCGGTGCCGTACCGGCACGGAGTGCACGGCACCGCGCAGCCCCCTCCACTGCGCGGTTCCGCCCGCGCAGCTTCACTCACGCGATTTACCTTGGTCTGAACTTACTCGAGCCACCGGAACCGACGGGAGTCGGCCTCCATGACGATGCGGAAAATCTACGCCCCCGGCTTGCGCGCCTCGATCAGGAACCGCGTGCTGTGCGCGACAAACGGGCCCTTCGACACGATCCGCTCGTGCAGGGACCGCAACCGGTCCTCGTACCGCTCCACGGTGAAGTCCGGCACCATCCAGATCACCTTGCGCAGGAAGTGCACGACGGCCCCGATGTCGTGGAACTCCATGCGCAACCGGGCCTCCCGCAGGTCCACGACGTCCAGTCCGGCCGCTTCGGCCCCGGCGCGCGCCCGCCGCGGATCGCGTCCGCCGCGCACCTCCTCCGGCTGCGGCCCGAGGAAGTACTCGACGACCTCGAAGGCGCTCGCCGGACCGACCTGCTGCGAGAAGTACGTGCCGCCGGGGCGCAGCACACGCGCGATCTCGCCCCAGTAGGTGCGCACCGGATGCCGACTCGTGACCAGGTCGAACGCGGCTTCCGCGAACGGAAGCGGCGCATCCTCCGCCGAGGCGACGACCACCGCACCGCGCGGATGCAGCAGAGCGGTGGCCTTGGCGACGTTCGGCGGCCACCCCTCGGTGGCGACGGTGACCGGCGGCAGCGTCGGCGCGGAGGCCAGGACCTCTCCTCCCCCGGTCTGGACGTCGAGCGCGGCGGACGCGCGGGCGAGCCGCCGCGCCATCGACCGGGCATACCCCCACGGCGGCCGCTCCTCGGTGGCCCGCCCCTCGAACCAGGAGAAGTCCCAGCCCTCGACGGGGGCCTCGACGGCCTCGCGGACGAGCTCTTCGAACGAACGGTGGGTGGACATGCCGTGATCTTCCCAGCGCCACGGAAGCGGACGCGACCGAATTACGGGTAGCCGACCCAGCGGACGAAACCGGCCCAGCGGACGAAACCGGCCCAGCGGACGGTCGGCCTACGGCACGAGCGGCCGTACCTCCTCGGCCACGAACCGCACGAACCCCTCCGGGTCCGGCTCGTCACCGGTCGGCTGCAGGACCACCGTGTCGGCGCCCGCCTCCGCGAGCTGCTGCACGGCCTTGGCGACCGTGCCCGCGTCCCCGGTCACACCGTGTTCCACCCCTCCCTCCCGCTCGATCTCGGCGCGCAGCCGGGCGGCGGCGTCCGGACCGGTGGTGGCGCGGAGGTAGACGACGACGGGGTGCGGGTCGGTGCGACCGGCTGCCTCGCGTCCCTCGTCGACGATCCCACGGGCCGCGCGCACGCCCTCCGGTGACGTGGCGGCGGTGAGGAGTGTGCCGTCCGCCGCCTCACCGGACAGCCGCAGCGAGCGCGGACCGGTGACCCCGGCGAGGATTCGGACGGCCTGCGCCGGCGGCCAGTCCAGGGCGACGTCGTCCAGCTTCACGTACCGCCCGTCCGTGGTGACCCGCTCGCCGCGCAGCAGGGCGCGCAGCGCGTCCAGATACTCCCGCAGCAGTGTCATGGGCGACTCGGCGCGGGCACCGACCTGTCCCATCCAGCTCTGGACGCCGTGCCCGACGGACAGGACGGCCCGCCCGGGGAACATGCGCTCGAGCGTGGCGGCCTCCATCGCGGTGAGGGCGACGTTCCTGAGCGGGACGGGCAGCAGTCCGACGCCCACGCGCAACCGTTCGGTCCAGGCGAGCGCGGCGGACGCCGTGGAGATTCCCCCTTCCAGGAAGCAGTCCTCCCACAGCCACAGCTCCTCGAGGCCCGCCTCCTCCGCGAGCCGCGCGATCGTCCGCAGGCGCTCCGGGGGCAGTTGGGGCCGGAACACAGCACCGAGTCCAGTCATGCGGCCTTCCTACCCAGCGGCCGCCGGCCGGGCAACACCTTTACCGGCCGCCCGTCTCCGGGCGCCCGTAGTGCAGGAGCACGACACCGTTGCCGAACCGGCGGGAGTCGATCAGCCGGAGGGTGGTGGGCTCGTCGCCCTCCGGGAACAGTCGTCTGCCGCGGCCGAGGAGGACCGGGTGGACGTACACGCGGAACTCGTCGACGAGGTCGTGCCGCAGGAATTCCGCGGCCAGTTCGGC
Organism: Streptomyces sp. NPDC051104; assembly: GCF_040682835.1. NCBI lineage: Bacteria > Bacillati > Actinomycetota > Actinomycetes > Kitasatosporales > Streptomycetaceae > Streptomyces > Streptomyces sp. NPDC051104. The sequence continues at coordinate 485,924 of NZ_JBFBBS010000001.1, forward strand.
ACCGCCGAGCGCGAGGTCGCCGCCGTCCTGTGCCTTGAGCGCGAGGATGTCGTCGACGACCACGTCCCGGACGATGGTGGTGTGCAGGCCGGCGTGCTGGAGGGTGCGGGAGAACACGACCTTCGGCATGTTCCGCCAGATGCGCGCGAACTCGACGACGGGGGCGGAGGCGTCGGGGTCCCGGTCGGCCTTGGGCCAGTAGCCGGCCATGAGCTCGTAGGTGACCCGCCCGTCGAGGAAGGCGCCCATCTCCTTCAGGACGTCGTTGAAGTGCTGGTGGAGTTCGTCGTCGACGAGATGCCAGTCGATCTCGCGGTTCGGGCCCTCCATATAGCCGTCGAGGGACACCGACATCATCAGGACGATCTTCCTCATGACCCACCTCATCGACGTCCGACCGGCACCGGCGCCCACGGTACTCAGCGGAGGCGCCTCCTGATCGGTTCCTCCCGGAGTGTCAGCCGCCGGAAATCGCCGCGCCGCCGTCACCCGACGTACTGGCACCCGCCGAGCCTCCCCTCGGGAACGACACCTCCACCCGGCGGTTCTTGCGGCGGCCCTCCTCCGTGGAGTTGTCCGCGATCGGGTAGTCCTCGCTGTAGCCGCGCACCTCGAAGGTGACGTTGCCGCCGAGGCGGGCGGCCAGTTGGTCGTGGACCGCCTCCGCGCGCTGTTTGGACAGGGTCAGGCCGTGGGCGTACGAGCCGAGGTTGTCGGTGAAGCCGAAGACGCGGACGGTGGTCCCGTTCTGCTTCTTGATCTCGTCCGCGATGGCGTCGATACGGGAACGCGCCTCCGGGTTCAGCTTGGAGCTGTCCTTGGGGAAGAGCACTTCCGCCTGGAGCGCGAAGGTGACGTTCTCGTTGGTGTCCTCGCGGCGCTCCTCACCACCGAGGTCCTCCACGACGGACTTGATGTCCAGCACCTTGGCGGGCGCGAGAGCGGCCCCGTCGGCGAGCTTCAGGCCCGGGCTGGCGGGGTCGATGGAGGGGGGTGGGGAGGTGGTCACGGTGCCGGGGGGTGCGCTGGGGTTGTCGTCGGCGGAGACAGGGGGCGCGCCGACGAGGGCGAGGAGGGTGAGGACCGTCAGGGCGGTGGCGGTGCGGGAGGTGAGGGCCATGGTCACCTCAGCCCTGGGAGAGGTCGATGGAGGCGGGGGGCATGGCGCCGACCTCGAAGTTGACCTGGTTCGTCCCTTCCGGGGGGGCGGGGAACTGTGCGAACCAGTCGGCCGACTTCCCCGCGTCCACGCCACCACCGTCGAACTTGGTGCACAGGCAGCGCCCCTGAGTGTCACGCAGGACGAGGTACCTCTTCTTGCCCTTGCTGTCGATCAGGGACGCCCCGGCCAGCGAGGCGCCGTTCTTGCTCAGCTCCCGCTCGTCGCCGCGCCAGTTGGACGCGATCCAGAACTGGCCGCCGATGTTGGTGACCGTGCCGCTCACCGTGACAAAACCGCCCTGGTCGCGGACCGCGGAGGTGACAGTGAGGGTGATGTCGCCGCCTTTCACCTCGGCCAGCACCTTGTCCGCAGCCGGCGCGGACGACTGCTGGCTTTGGCTACCGCCGCGTCCTGCCGTGGATTGGGCAGAGGACGATGTCGCCTTCCGCTTCCCATCGCCGTCCCCACCGCCGCAGCCGGCCACCATGAGGATCAGCCCCGTGGTGATCGCCACTGCGGACAGCGCCCTGCGGCCCTGCATGGTGTGCCGGAGATCCATCGGTACGGCTTCCTCTCACTCGGCCAGATGCACAGAGAACAGCACGGACGCGTCGGGAAGGTCGTCCGAATTGAAATCCCCGGGGTTGATGTCGATGAGATCGCCGCCGCAGTCCAACTGCACTGGCTTCTTCGGATCGGCGTTGGACCCGAAGGTGCACCGCGGTTGGATCACCGCGGTGGCCTCGGCCTTGGCGTGCCGATTCTCCGTACCCGGGAGGATGGAGTCCCCTACCGTGTAGCGCGTCTCGATCACCACGTGGTAGCCGGGAAAGCCGTTCACGGTGGTGCGGACCGGTTCGCCCTTCAGGGTCGCGTCGTTCTCGGCGGCCAGCCGCTCGGCGGCGGCCGCAACGCCGGTCCCTTGGAAACGACCGCCGTTCAGCCAGCTCAGCCAGTTGTCGTCATGGCCGATGGCATCCTGCAGCCCGGTCATCAACTCCTCGCGGGAGTCCTGCGCCGCCGCCAACGCCGCAGCGTCCGCCGCGGACTGAGCTCCATTGCGGGCGGACGCTGCTTGGGCGAACACGAAGAAGGCCAACGCGGCGAACAGCAGGATCCCCGTCAACCAGATATAGAGAGGGAGCGTCTGCCCGCGGTCGCCGGCAAGCCTTTGGCTGATCAGCCGCCGCCACCCGTGACCGAGGTGACGGCGGTCCGGATGGCTCCCGAGATCATTCCATCCAGACCGATCTGGTCGATCAACGTGAAGATCCCGGCAATGATGATCATCAACCCGGCATACTCCACGAACCCGGCCCCCGCATCCCGTCCAGCCCCCCGCATCCGGGCCCCCACGGTCCGCCCCCACGTGCCCACCCCGCGCCTGATCCTGCTCATCACGGCCCCGGCCCTCCCACCCGATGCGGCAACCATCAACCGAAACACCGTAGGTGAGAGCACCCTCACTGTTCGTGGGCCCAGGGGCCCAACTTCCGGGCGTCGGTGCGCTCATCGGCTCCGACCCTCCCGAGCCGTCCCCAGCCAGTGGGCGATCGCTTGGCTCCGCGATGAACTGTGCAGCTTCGCGAAGATGCGGTTGATGTGGTTCTTGACCGTCTTCTCGCTGATGAAGCAGGCGGCGGCGATCTGCCGGTTGTTCATACCGGCCGCGATGAGGTCCATGACCTCCACCTCCCTCGAACTCAGCCCGAAGACCGGCCACCCCGCGACGCGGCGCCGCAGCCCCCCCGCCCGAGCGGGCGGAACCCCCGACGACTGTGCCACAACTGGTTGCAGGTGCGAAGATATTTCCTTCTCTTCGTAGGAAACGCCGAGCGAAGACCGGACAGCGCACGGGGACACCGTCCGCCGGCCCTCCCTCAGGCCCCGTACGGCCGCGATCAGCTCCGCAGTGGTGAACTCCCCGTGGACCAGGTAGCCCGAGGCCCCGCGGCGCAGGGCCTCCGCCACCACCTCGGGTTCTCTGCTGTACGTCAGCATCATCACGGGGGCCTGGGCGGCCAGTCGCGGCAGTGCCGTCAGGCCGTCCGTGCCCGGCATGCGGTGGTCCAGGAGGATGACGTCGGGGCGGTGCCGGGCGGCGTGCGTGAGGGCCTGGGTGCCGTCCGCCGCCTCCGCCACCACCTCGATGTCGTGGTGGACGGTCAGCAGGGCGGTCAGGCCGGCCCGGACGACCGGGTTGTCGTCGGCCACGAGGACGCGCAGGCGCGGGCCGGGATGTGCCTGGTCAGGCAGGTCAGGCATGTGCGGCCTCCTCTTGCGGGGTGGGGGAAGCGGTCGCGGGGAGGGGGATGTGCAGGTGGATCTCGGCACCGCCCAGCGGTGAGCGGCCCAGGCTGAGGCGGCCGCCCAGGGACACGGCGCGTTCCGTCATGCCGAGCAGGCCGAAGTGGCCGGTTTTCGCCAGGCTCTCGGGCGTGGCCGACGGGGGCAGGCCGACACCGTTGTCTTCCACCCGTAGGTCCAAAGCGGCGTTGCCGGGCGCCTGGAGTTCGATCCGTACCCGGCTCGCTCGGGCGTGGCGGTGGGTGTTCTCCAGGGCCTCCGAGACGATCGCCAGGACGTGCTGGGCGGTCGTGTACGGCAGGAGCAGGGGGGCGTCCGGTTCTCTCAGGGCCGCTGTCGTGCCGGTGCGGCTCTCGAAATCTTCCGTCAGCAGGGTGAGTTCGGCCGCCAGGTCCAGGTGAGCCGGCGCGACGCCCGTACGGCGTCGCAGGTCGGAGAGCAGGTCGCGGGACTCCGCCGCCGCCCTGCGCGCGGCCCCGGCGACCAGCGTGGCCTGGCGTTTGAGCGTGTCCGGGTCGCCGTGGTCCGCCGAGGCGGCCAGTGCCTGTGCCGCCAGGGCCAGGCCGTGCAGCGTCTTCGCCACCGAGTCGTGCATCTCCCTGGCCAGGCGGGCCCGTTCGGACTCCACCGCCTCCGCAGCGGACAGGCGGGCATTGGCTCGGGACAGCGCCTCGCTGGCCGCCCCGAAACGGAACATCAGGTTTCGCAAAGTCACGCCGATGATGCCGGCGGCGACGCAGAAACCGGCGATGAGGAGCGTGCTGGTGGCCGCGCCGGGATGGTGTTCCCAAGCCCTGAAGACCGAGAACACCACCGCGAGTTGCAGGCCCGTGAGGACGCCCGCGCCGCGCCAGCCGTACAGCAGGCCGGACAGCAAGGGCGTGCAGACCGTGGCGTACGCGAGGGGGGAGGCCGGGGAGGCGGTCAGGAGCAGTGCGGCGACGAAGAGCAGGTCCAGCGCCATCAGCGTGGGATGCGCGAGGAGGCGCGGGCCCACGCGGTTCCAGTCGCGGAGCACGGCGTACGAGGCCGTGACGCCGAGAGCGGCTGCCGCGACGACGGCGTAGCGGGGGCCGTCTTCGGGCGTGTTCGCCAGGGCGAAGGGTGTGCCGATCAGGATCAGGGCGAGGCGTACGGCCACGGTCTGGCGGCACAGCGCCTGGAGCGCGCCGAGCTGGAGGCGGACGCTGGCGGGAGCGGGGGCGTCGTCCTCCAAGTACCCGGGGGCGGGGTGACTCGTGCGGCTCATCGTCACCGACCCAGAATCGATCCGAAGTCCGTCCCCGACCCCAGGAACATCCCCGTCGCGATCAGGATCATCGTCGCCGGGAGCATGAACACCAGGGTGACCAGCGTGGCCTTGGGGATCGTCTTGGCGGCGCGGCGGCGGGCGTTCTGGGCGTCCGTGCGGCGCATGTCCGTGGCCAGCTGGATCAGGGTTTCGGCGATGGGCGAGCCCAGCTCCTCGCCCTGTTGCAGCGCGGAGACGAACTGGGCGACCTGTTCGGACGAGTTGCGCCTGCGCAGTTCGTCGAAGGCCTGGCGGCGGCTGACGCCCATGTCCATCTGGCGCAGGGTGATGCGCAGTTCGTCCGCCCAGGGGCCCTCGTACTTCTCCGCGACCCGGTCGAGGGCCTGCCGGAAGCCGAGGCCCGCCGAGACGACGACCGCGAGGACGTCCAGGAAGTCCGGCAGGGTGCGGTCGATGACGTCCTTGCGTTCGCGGACGGCCTGCCAGATCAGGGCGTCGGCGGCGAACAGTCCGAAGGCGAACGTCGCGGCGGCGAAGAGCAGTTGGCCGTTCGTGAGGAACATCAGCCCGAGGACCAGGCCGAAGATGCCGTAGACCGCCCGGCGTGCGGCGTAGCGGCTCAGGGTCAGTCCGCCGGGGTTGCCCGCCATGTCGATGCGGCGGCGTTTGGCCTCGACGCGGCGCGGACCCATCAGGCGCAGCACGAGTGGGGCGAAGCGGATGCCGAGGCGGTCGACCGCCGAGCCCGCCTTGGAGACCCGGGTCGCGCCGACCTCCAGGGCGAGTGCGAGATCGCTCGGGAGTCTCGCGTCCGCGCGGATCATCCGGATGCCGAGGAGGACGCCCGCGACGGACACCGCCATCAGCAGGGCGAGGATCAGCGGAAGCATCGCGTTCTCCCCCTCACACTTCGATCTTGCCGAGGCGGCGGATGACGAAGAAGCCGATCGTGTAGAGGCCGAGGGAGAGCAGAACCAGGCTCTGGCCGAGCGGGGAGCCGGTGACACGGGCCAGGGCGCCCTCGTTCGAGGAGTTGACCAGGATCAGCGAACCCAGGCCGAGCATCGGGACCGTGAAGGCCGTCGCGTTGACCTCGGATAGCATCGTGCGGACCTCGCGCCGGGTCTCCTTGCGGTCCTCCAGGGTCTGGGTGAGGTTGCGCAGCGAGTTGACCACCGAGCCGCCCGCCTTGTTCGCCAGGACGAGGGTGGTGACGAGAACGATCAGCTCGCGCGACGGGAGGCGTTCGGCAAGTTCGTCCAGGGCGTCGTCGACCGAGCGGCCCAGCGACAGCTGGTCGGCGACCCGGGCCAGTTCCTCGCCCGCCGGGGCCTCCAGCTCCTCCGCCGCCATGGCGAGCGCGGTGCGCAGGGCGAGTCCGGCGGCCGTGGCGTTGGCCAGTAGGCGGGCCACGTCGGGGAGCTGGTTGATGAACGCCTCGATGCGTTTCTGCCGCTGCCAGTTGAGGAAGATGGCCGCGCTCCAGATACCGACCAGACCGGCGATCGGGCCGAAGAATGGCGCCAGGGTGGACGCCGCGATCAGCCACAGCGCCACGACGACGGCGGTGACGTAGGTGAAGAACTCCCCCGCCGTCAGATCGAGGCCCGTGGCCGAAAGGCGCATGTGGATGGCGCGTCCCAGGCGGGTGCGGCGCAGCCTGCGGTCCACGGCCGCGAAGCGCCGTACGCGGCCGGCCGCCGTGCGGATCGGGCCGCCCGCGGCGCCGGAGAGCCGGTCGACGAGCTCCCGGCGGTGGGCGCGGCCGGAGGCGTACGAGTGCACGCCCCCGACGGCGAGCGTGCCGGTGAGGACGGTGGCGCCGAGGGCGAAGAGGGCGGGGTCGTTCATGACCGGCTCCTGAGGTGGGCGGGGATCAACCGATGGCCTGCCTCGTGTTCAGTACGTCGAGGGCGTCCGCGACACCGAAGGCCGGCGGAAGCGGTTCGCCCGCGCCGTACAGCTTCTCCGCGACCGACCGCGGCAGCGGGAGGTGCTCGAAACGGCCGCGGACGATCCGGTCGGGGCCGAGGGGCTGGGGCACGAAACGGGACACGGTGGCGACACGGAACTGTTCGCGACCGTGGGACACGACGAGTGCGATCTCCACGACCTTGCGGGAGCCGTCGGGGTGCCGGGCGAGCTGCACGACCACGTCGACGGCCGAGTTGATCTGGTCCTTCAGCGCCTCGAAGGGGATCATGACCTCGGACATCGAGCCGAGGGTCTGCAACCGCATCAGCGCGTCCTCCGCCGAGTTGGCGTGGACGGTGGCGAGGGAGCCGTCGTGGCCCGTCGACATCGCCTGGAGCATGTCGAGCGTCTCGCCGCCGCGGACCTCACCGACGATGATCCGGTCGGGCCTCATCCGCAGACTGTTGCGGACCAGGTCGCGGATGGTGATCTGGCCCTTGCCCTCGACGTTCGGGGGGCGGGACTCCAGACGGATCACGTGCTCCTGCTGGAGCTGGAGTTCTGCGGAGTCCTCGATGGTGATGATGCGCTCCTGGGAGGGGATGAGCCCGGACAGCGCGTTGAGCAGGGTCGTCTTCCCGGAGCCGGTGCCGCCGCTGACGATCAGGTTGAAGCGGGCGCGGACGAACGCGGCGAGCAGCATCAGCATCTGCTCGTCGAGCGAGCCGAGGCCGATGAGTTCGGGGAGCGTGTAGGCGCGCGGGAAGCGGCGGATGGTGAGGGTGGGGCCGGTCAGGGCGAGCGGCGGGATGATGACGTTGACGCGCTCGCCGGTGGGCAGGCGGGCGTCGACCATGGGGTTCGACTCGTCGACGCGGCGGTTGACGGTGGAGACGATGCGTTCGATCGTCTGCATCAGCTGCTCGGCGGAGGCGAAGCGGAGCGGAAGCTGTTCGACGCGGCCCGCCCGCTCCACGAAGATCGAGTCGGGGCCGTTGACCATGATCTCGGTGATGGAGGCGTCGGCGAGGAGCGGTTCGAGGACACCGAGGCCGAGGGCCTCGTCGACGACCCGGCGGATCAACCGGGAGCGCTCGGCCGAGGACAGGACCGGGCCCTCGCGGCTGATGATGTGCCCGAGGACGCGTTCGAGCCGGACCCGGCGCTCGGCGGTCGCGAGGCCCGACATCTCGGCAAGGTCGATCTCCTCCAGGAGCTTCGCACGGTAGACCGCGACGAGGTGTCCGTCCTCACGGGCGGCTCCCCCGTCGTCGGGGGCGGCGATACGGGAGCGGAGGCTCATGCCGGTCGTCAGCTCCTTCCCGGGATGAAGGGTTCCGGGTCGTTGGGCATGGTGGCGCGGCGGATGACGGTCCAGTCGCTGAAGAGGGGGATGACTGCCGGGACGCGGACGGTGACGGTGGCGGTGGTGGTGTCGGCGCCTTCCTGCACGACCGGCGACGCGTCCAGCCATTCACTGACCGCGGCGCGGCCTGCCGCCACCCCGTCCTGGTGCTGTGAGCCTGCCCGCGCGGCAGCTCGGGCTCCCGACCCGGCCTGGTTGATGCCGTAGCCGATGAGCCCGAGCTGGATGGCCGCCATGCCGATGACGAGAAGGATGGGCAGGAAGCCGGCGAACTCCAGCATGGAGACGCCGCGGTCGTCCCAGCGGCGGGTGCGCCGTCCCGTCCGGGGCAGCCCTCGGCGGCGGAGGCGGGGCCTCATCGGCTGTTCCCCTCCAGTGCCGCGCCTGCCGAGCCGTCGACCTGCCAGCCCGGGTTGACGCCCGGGAAGAACAACGGGACGTCGGCATGGACCGTCGCCTTCATCACCGGCCCCGCCGGGGTGCAGGTGATGTCCGCCCCCTGCCAGGCGTCCGGCAGATGCTGGGCACCCGCCGACTGGCACGCACCCGCCACATCGCCCCCCACGGCGTACGCCGCCGTGGCCGCCCGGGCCGCCTCGTCCGCCGCGTTGCCCGCCAGCGAGTACGTGTAGCCGTACAGCACGCACTCCCACAGCAGCGCCAGCACGACCAGCACCAGCGGGAACATCCCGGCGAACTCCAGGGTCACCGACCCCCGGTCGCCGCCCTTGCGCCACAGGCTCAGCGCGCCCCGGTCCGACGGCGCCCGGCGCCGCCGCCCGCCGCCCTCCTGCGCCTTCACCAGCTCAAGCTCCCCCGCCAGCGCCCACAGCGCCTGCTTCACGGTGGAGCGGGCGTCGAGGTCCTGGAGGCGTCCGGCGTCCACGACCGACTGGAGTTCCTTGAAGGCGGCCGGGACCGCGGCGCGGGCCACCTTGGTGCCGGTGACGCGTTCGACGAGGGCGGGCTGGATCTCCGTACCGCGCGAGTGACGGTTGACGACGGTCAGCGTCTCCTCGGCCTTGCGGATCTGGAGCCGGTCCCACAGGCGGACCATCCGCTTGGCCGCGCGGACCGCGACCACGTCCGGGGTCACCAGCAGCACGGCGTGGTCGGCGATCTCGACGGCCGCAGCGGTGGCGGCGGTCATCTGCGAGCCGCAGTCGACGATCACCACGTCGTGGCGGGAGCGCAGCGCGCCGAGGACCTGGCGGGTCACCCGGTCGGTGACCTCCTCCCCGCGTTCGCCCTCGGCGGGCGCGAGGAGCAGTCCGACGCCGCTGTCGTGGGTGTAGAGGGCGTCCTGGAGGACGCGCGGGTTGATGTCCGCGATCCCGGCGAGGTCGGCGACCGAGCGCCGGAACTGCACGTCGAGGTAGGAGGCGATGTCCCCGGACTGGAGATCGAGGTCGACCAGCGCGACCGTACGGCCCGACGCCCGGGCGGCGAGCGCGAGGTGCACGGCCGCGACCGTGGCGCCGACGCCGCCCTTCGCGCCGGTCACCGCGACCACGGTCCCTCCGGGTCCGGCGTACGGCTCGGGGGCGCCGCTGCTCAGGTGGCGCCGCATGCCGGCGGACCAGGCGGCGGCGGCCTGGACGCGTTCGGCGAGGGCGTCGTAGCCGAGGGGCAGGGTGACGATGCCGCGGGCGCCGGAGTCCATCGCGGCGGTGAGCACGCCGGTGCTGGTGTCGGCGGTGACGAGGACGACCCCGACCGCAGGGAACCGCATCACCAGGTCACGGATCAGGTCGAGCGCGGGCATCGGCCCGATCCGCTCGTGCACGAGGACGACCTCGGGCAGCTCGTCGAGGGAGTCCCCGGCCAGGCGCGCCAGGGTGTCCAGCAGGGCCGTGGAGTCGTGGACGGGCGGGGCGGGCTCGGCGTCGGGGAGCTGGCCGAGCAGGGTGGTGAGCGAGCGGGCGGCGTCGAGGTCGCCGACGGCGGGGAGGACGCGGACGGTCATCGGCGACACCCCGCACCGTCGGACAGCGTGGGGACAGGCCCGCTGGGGGCCGGTACGGACCTCATGCGCGGCCTCCTACTTGTCCTGGTCGAGGGTGTATGTACGGTCGCCCGGCGCGAGGGTGGTCTGGGAGCCGCCCGCGACCAGGGCGAGCCGGACGTGCGTGGCGAACGACTCGGCGTACGCGACCCGTTGGGCGTCCGCCGTGTCGAGCGCGAAGGTGATGGGGACGGCCTCGGTGGCGGTGCGCCGCCGCTCGTCGCTGGACTGGCCGGGGTCGAGGGCGGTGAGCTTGCCGACGTTGAGGACGCGGGCGTTGGTCAGGATGACCTTGGACTCGTCCTTGCCCTTGTCGTTCTCGGCCTTGAAGGTGGCGTAGATGTTGACCCGCGAACCGGGGTCGATCCGGCCCGCGACGCCGGTGGAGGCGTCGATCATGATGGCGATCTCCTGCTGCCCCGGCTGGAGTTCGGGCCGGTCCACGATCATGTCGCTCTGGAGCAGGGAGCCCTGCTCCAGCCGGGTCACGGCGATCTTGCCGCGGATCCGGGCCAGATCGGTGACGGCGGTGGCGGGCAGCCACCGCTTCGGCATGGAGATCTTCTGGAACTGGCCGGGGGTGAGTTCCTTGTAGGGGTCGATGTCGTTCTTGAGGCGGTACGCCGTGACCTCGGGGCCGACCTTGGAGTTCACGTCGCGGATCACCGACAGCACCCCGGCGAAGGCGCTGACGGCGGCGAGGGCCGAGAGGACCAGCAGGATGACGCCGCGGCGCTGGCGTGAGTTCATGACGCGGACAACCTCGATCGGGGCGGGAAACGGCGGGTCGGGCGGTCGAGCGGTCGAACGTTGTGCGAGAGGTGCTGCGGACCAACGCGTACGGGGCTACGTGCCGCCGCGCGGCAGGGCGGCACGGACGGTCGTGGCCGCCGGTGGCTGTTCGGGGGGTGGCGGGAGGGGTGCGGCGCAGAACCCGCAGCGGTCGCCGATGAGTTCGAGTCCGCACCAGTGGCAGGTCTCGCGCCGTACGGACGACACGAGCTGGTAGAGCACGGACACGTCGTGCAGGCCGGCCGCGAACTCGACGAGCCGGTTCGTGCCCCACCAGCGGGCGGAGCCCTGGGGCAGGGGCACGGTCCCGACGCCCTGGACCCGCCACGCGGGGGCGAGGGAGGCGGTGACCCAGTCGGAGGGCGGCTGCCCGGAGGCGACGAGCATCCGGGTGCCGAACTCGGGGCCGGGTAACTCCTCGTGCCCGACGCGGACGAGCCGGGGTCGGGGGCCCGCGAGTACGGCGAACTGCGCGCCCGGAACCCAGGACTTGGCGTGGGACGTGAGCGGGACGGGGACGCGGTCCAGCTTGGCGACCGAGCCGAGGAGGGCGCCGGCGTGGATGTAGTGGGCCAGCAGGCGCGCGGAGGACGCCAGGACGCCGGGGCTGAAGTCGCAGACCGACAGCTGGCGCAACTGCTGGGCCAGCAGCGCGAGTCCGAGCGGGGGCAGGTCGATGCCGAGCAGCGCGACGCGGTCGCTCTCCAGGACGGAGCGGACGGTGCGCAGCCGCTGCACGGCCGGGTCGTCGCCGGAAGCGGGGTGCAGGGCGATGACGTACCCGTGCTGCTCGATCAGCGCGTGCATGCCGGTCAGGGACGCCTCCAGCGTGGGCTGGGGCTGGACGGCGGCGGTCGGCGTCTGCCGGTCGAGCGGTGGGAGCACCAGGTCGGGACTGGTGACGGCTATCGCGGTCGGCACGGCTGCTCACCACCCCGTTCACTGCGGCGGGGTGGTCAACCACCGCCTCAGATGGCCCCTGTGACGTCCTGTTGCGTCGTCCTGCAACAGCACCATATCCACGGCATGCCCCGCTCAACACAGAATTGGAAAGATCATCTCACCGAAGGTGGGGACGTGATCCACGCAGAGTAGGGGCATATGCCCCAACTCCCGACGCTCGCAGGAGCGTTGAAGGCGCACGAACCCTTGACACCGGGATTGGTCTGGACCAAATTCTTGGAGCATCAGGCGGTGGCCACCGTTCCGCAATGCCCTCCCGCGCTTTCCTCCCTTTCCTCTCCCCACATCGGAGGCCGAAGTGGACCGCGTACCAGCCCTGCCCCGCCGCAGACGGACCCTCGCCGGGGCCGCCGTAGCCGCCCTCGCCCTCTCCCTGCTGGGCGCCGGCCACGCGGCCGCGGCGGACGTGAACAACGCGAAGAACGCCGGTTTCGAGTCGGGCCTCGCCAACTGGACCTGTTCGGCGGGCAGCGGCACGACGGTGTCCTCCCCGGTGCACGGCGGCACGGCCGCGCTGAAGGCGACACCCGCGGGCCAGGACTACGCGCAGTGCGCCCAGACGGTCGCCGTGAAGCCGAACTCGACGTACACGCTGAGCGCATGGGTGCAGGGCGGGTACACCTACCTGGGCGCGACAGGGACGGGCACGACGGACGTGTCGACGTGGACGCCGGACTCGACGAGCTGGAAGCAGCTGTCCACGACGTTCACGACGGGCGCCTCGACGACGTCGGTGACGGTGTACCTGCACGGCTGGTACGGACAGGCGGCGTACTACGCCGACGACGTGTCGGTGTACGGCCCGGACGGCGGCGGGGGCGGCGACCCCTCCCCCACGGTCCCGTCGCCCCCCACGGGCCTGGCGGTCTCCGCCACGACGTCCTCTTCCGTGTCCCTGTCCTGGAACGCGGTGACGGGCGCGACGGGCTACACCGTGTACCGCGGCGGCACGAAGGTGACGTCGGCGACCGGTACGTCCGCGACGGTGACGGGCCTGTCCCCCTCGACGTCGTACTCCTTCCAGGTCACGGCGACGAACGCGGCGGGCGAGTCGGCCAAGTCGGCGGCGGTGACGGCCACGACGGCGTCGTCCGGCGGCGGGGGCGGCACGGGGCTCCCGAAGCACGCGGTGACGGGCTACTGGCAGAATTTCAACAACGGCGCCACGGTGCAGCGGATCTCGGACGTGCCGTCGCAGTACGACATCATCGCGGTCGCGTTCGCGGACGCGACGAGCACGCCGGGCGCGGTGGGCTTCACCCTCGACTCGGCCGGCCTGGGCGGCTACACGGTGGACCAGTTCAAGGCGGATGTCGCCGCGAAGAAGGCCGCGGGCAAGAAGGTGGTCGTCTCGGTGGGCGGCCAGAACGGCACGGTGTCGGTCGGCGACGCGGCGTCGGCGACGAACTTCGCGAACTCGGTGTACACGCTGATGCAGACGTACGGCTTCGACGGGGTGGACATCGACCTGGAGAACGGCCTTAACGCGACGTACATGTCGCAGGCGCTCAGGCAGTTGTCGTCGAAGGCGGGATCATCCCTCGTGATCACGATGGCCCCGCAGACGATCGACATGCAGTCGACGTCGAACGCGTACTTCCAGACGGCGCTGAACGTGAAGGACATCCTGACGGTCGTCAACACCCAGTACTACAACAGCGGTTCCATGCTGGGCTGCGACGGCAAGGTGTACTCACAGGGTTCGGTGGACTTCCTGACGGCCCTGGCCTGCATCCAGCTCCAGGGCGGCCTGTCCCCGTCCCAGGTGGGCCTCGGCGTCCCCGCCTCGACGAGCGCCGCGGGCAGCGGCTATGTGTCGCCTTCCGTGGTGAACAACGCCCTGGACTGCCTGGCGAAGGGAACGAACTGCGGCACGTTCAAGCCGTCGACGACGTACCCGGACCTCCGGGGCGCGATGACGTGGTCGACGAACTGGGACGCGGCGTCCGGGAACGCGTGGTCGAACTCGGTGGGCCCGCACGTGCACACGCTGCCTTAGGCAGGGGCTGACCGCGTCGGCCGGCCCGCCCCTCCGGCGGAGGCGGCGGGCCGTGCGCTCAAGGACAGGACCCGTCCGGGTCTCAGAGCCCCGAACAAAATGGGAGTCCGATCAGCTCGCGGCGTCTGGTGCGTGCGATCGCAAGGCGCCGGAAGGTCCTCGTAGCGGAGCTACTAGGGCCTTCCGGCAACGCGGCTGGGGCCCCCTGCTCGAAGAGCTTGGGGGGAGTGCGTGTCAGGCGTCGTGAGCCGGGCGCCCATTTTGTTCGGGGCTCTCAGTCGGTACCCGACTCGATCGCGGCGTGGTCGAGCAGTTCGGCCTCGTCGGCGGTGCCCTCTCCACGGGACGCGATCGTCTCCGCGCCGCCCTCGGGCATCGCGCCGATCAGGCCGGTCGAGGCCGCCTGGGCGGCACCGATCAGCGCCGGGTCCGGGCTGCCGCCGACCATGCCGAGCCGGGCGTACTGCTCCAGCTTGGCGCGGGAGTCGGCGATGTCGAGGTTGCGCATCGTGAGCTGGCCGATACGGTCGACCGGGCCGAAGGCGGAGTCCTCGGTCCGCTCCATGGAGAGCTTGTCCGGGTGGTAGCTGAACGCCGGTCCGGTCGTGTCGAGGATGGAGTAGTCCTCGCCGCGCCGCAGCCGCAGCGTCACCTCTCCGGTGACCGCCGTCCCCACCCAGCGCTGCAGCGCCTCGCGCAGCATCAGCGCCTGCGGGTCCAGCCAGCGGCCCTCGTACAGCAGCCGGCCGAGGCGGCGGCCCTCGGTGTGGTAGCTGGCGAGCGTGTCCTCGTTGTGGATGGCGTTCACCAGCCGCTCGTACGCCCCGTGCAGCAGCGCCATGCCCGGGGCCTCGTAGATGCCGCGGCTCTTGGCCTCGATGACGCGGTTCTCGATCTGGTCGCACATGCCGAGGCCGTGCCGGCCGCCGATCGCGTTGGCCTCGAGGACCAGGTCCACCGGAGAGGCGAACTCCTTGCCGTTGATGGTGACCGGCCGGCCCCGCTCGAAGCCGATGGTGACGTCCTCGGGGGTCACCTCGACCTCCGGGTCCCAGAACCTCACGCCCATGATCGGCTGCACGATCTCGATGCCGGTGTCGAGGTGCTCCAGGGACTTCGCCTCGTGCGTCGCGCCCCAGATGTTGGCATCGGTCGAGTACGCCTTCTCGGCGCTGTGCCGGTAGGGCAGGTCGCGCTCCAGCAGCCACTCGGACATCTCCTGGCGGCCGCCGAGCTCGCTGACGAAGTCGGCGTCCAGCCACGGCTTGTAGATGCGCAGGGAGGGGTTGGCGAGCAGACCGTAGCGGTAGAAGCGCTCGATGTCGTTGCCCTTGAAGGTGGAGCCGTCGCCCCAGATCTGCACGTCGTCCTCGAGCATCGCACGCACCAGCAGCGTGCCCGTGACGGCCCGGCCGAGCGGGGTGGTGTTGAAGTAGACGCGGCCGCCGGAGCGGATGTGGAAGGCACCGCACGCCAGGGCCGCGAGCCCCTCCTCCACGAGCGCGGCCCGGCAGTCCACGATCCGGGCGACCTCGGCGCCGTAGGCCGTGGCACGCCCGGGCACGGAGGCGATGTCGGGCTCGTCGTACTGGCCGAGGTCGGCGGTGTAGGCGCAGGGCACGGCGCCCTTCTCGCGCATCCACGCGACCGCGACAGAGGTGTCGAGACCGCCGGAGAAGGCGATCCCGACTCGTTCACCGACAGGCAGGGAAGTCAGCACCTTGGACACGAGGATAAGTATATGCACACTTCTGCATGACTATGCAAGATGTGGTCGCTTCTGGGCTCAGCGACGAGCCAGTTGGTGCCAGATGCCTACGGCGGCTACGACCTGCGCGAGAAGCCAAGCGATCTGTCCGGAGACGCCTCGCAGCTGGTAGATGGACAGCAGCAGGGCGAAACGACTGGGCCAGAACTGCCGCTCCTCCCGGAACGTCACCGTGTCCATCCAGATGCTGGTGAGCGTCAGGATCGTGAGCATCAGCACGACGTACAGGAACACGTAGCCGTAGTCGGCGTCAGTGAGACGGACGAGCAGCGCAGCCAGGGAGATGGGGATGGCGTAGGCAACGGACAGGCTCCATGCACGCGCGGGGCTGCTACGCCCCGGCAACAGACGCCACAACGCGCCCAGGACGAAGCCGGCCACTGCCCATGCCGCCTGAAAGAGAACGAATTCCACGACGACCTGCGGAATTCCAGTGGGTGTATAAAAGATCTCCAACCAATTCCTTGAGTCTCTCAGGTCCAGGAACAGAAGGACACCGCTTGCCGGAACCCCGAAGCAGAAAGCCGTGCGTGCGGCAACCAGCGCATTGGACCACCAGTGGGCCGCCGGCCCCCAGGCCAGAGCGACATCAAGCACAGAGATGTGTTCGACCGGATTCTTCCTGCCGCAGCCAGCAACCAACCACTGGTGCAGCTCATGCAGCTGACTCTCCAGTTGCTCAGACGTGACGCCACCAGCATGCCCTTGGTCCACCAAGTGCAGCTGGCGGTTCAGGTTGCGATACTGATGGGCCTTTGTCATCAATTCTTTCCGGCGCCTCCTCGCGCCCAGCCTCTGCATGCAGAAGCGCTCCCCCATCTGCGCCAGTACAGAACGCCTCCGCCCTACGGCGAGAACCCCGTAAAGCGAGCAGATGCTCAGAAACAGCCAGACGCCGTATTGGCCCTTGAAACCCAGAAAGGTGACGGCCCTGAGCCCCACGAAGAAGGCGAACAGCACGACTGTCATAAGAACCTCGGGCTTGTCCGGCCCCAAGGCGAACAGTTCCTCTTTGCTACCGCCACGAGCCCGCTGGGCCTGTACGCGAAAATGCAGGAGGGCAATGAGGGCGAGGCCTGCCACGGTCCAGCTGTATGCGAACATCCATGTGAGATCGGCGAAAGAGAAATTGGCCAGAATGCCACCGGGGTCGTCCGTGTGATCAGTCAGCCACGCGAGACGTTTCCACTGATGGTCGTTCGCCCACCACGTACAGGCAAGCAGAGCCACGGCGACCGCCCCCAGCAGAGTTCCGACGGCCGCTAGCCAGCGGACCGGAGCGCCGTCCCACTTGGCGGTCCATGACGCAGGGGCCAGTCCTCCTTCTCGTGCGAAGCGCCATGCCCATGCGGCCATCGCGGCCAGCCACAACCACAGCGTCGCCAGGCCCATCAGTACGAGTCCGGCGTCGCCGAAGGCGGCCGGTGCCGTTTTCGATACCAGGTCCGCCGGCAGGCCGAAGAGCTCAGGGGCCAGCACCACCACCAGGCCGAGGGCCGCCACCACCGAAGCGGTCGTGATGACAGCACGAGCCTGACGGCGTTCGGCGCTGTCGGACTTGCCGTTCCCTGCATTCGGGGCAGCGGGCAACATGCCGCGACACCAAGGGCGTGCGACAAGGATCAAAGCCCAGCCCGCGGTGATACAGATGAGCGAGCGCCACCTCAGTACGACTGGCTGCCGCTGCGGGTTCAGCAGAAGCAGCATCAGCGCCACCGCCCCGCTGAGGAGAGCCCACTGCAGAACCGACTGCGCAGGTCTGTCAGCACGCGCACTCGACCCCTGCGCTTCCTGTTTCCCTCCACTCAGCGCCGGGGATGGGTACCGAGCGCGAAGCGCGGCCAGTGCAATTACATACGAGCAACACACCCACCACAAAGCAATACCGGCGTACTTCCAGAACGACTGATCGAGGTGCAGGTACAAGTCGCGCTGCCACGGTAGATCGACTTCGAACCAAATATGCTCCGGCATCTGATCGCTCCACGCAAGACCTTTCTTATTGGCAGCCGATGCAAGTTCGGACCGATCACTGAAATTGAGGTCGTCCACCTTGGCCCGGACGTGCTTCCAGGAAACTTTCTGCAGAGTCAACGGCCGGAGGTGAACCTCCCACTTCTTTCTCCCCGCAGTGCTGAGCTCCCAAGGCCCGACCCGGAAAGGCTTGTAATTCTGGATCCACTTGAACGCGTCGTACCGCACCGTAACCCAGTGTTCCTGTGCGGTCACCCGCGGCTCATTGGGGCGCCACTCGTCGACCCGACCGGCATTTCCCCCTCCGCGCAACAGGCAGCGCATCGCCACCCGATACTCAGAGGACTGCCGATCGAATGTCAGATGTCTCGCATGGCGCCATTTATTGGGCACCTTGACCGTCATCCTGGAAGACACCTTGACGTAGTTCTTGCGGTGCTGATCGAACCGAATCTCGGCGTCAACGACAGTGGAGTCGAGTTGATCCGCGCGGCAGACGTCACCGGTAACCTGCCGCGCCTCAGCAGGCGAAGACCCCCACACCACGGCCACGACCACCAGCGACAGCAGTCGCCACCACCGGATCTCCGTCAATGCGCCGACTCCTCCTCTGGCTGCGCGTACCCAGCGATTTAGCCACGGCCCTCTACGTGTCATGCACAGACACACTGCAGCAGCCGAACCGCCCACCCCTTCGGCCCTCAGCCAGCGAAATTGCAGGTACACCACCAACAGTTGATACTGGACTGTGATGACTGTCAGTCACTTGACGGAGGGGCTATGACCGACGCAAAGGTGTCCCCGAGAAGGCCGCTCCCCCGCTTCGAGGAAGCCGAAGGGCTGGGACCCCAGGACGCCGAGTTCGTCCGGGACCTGGTGGCGGTGCTGGAGAAGCACGGCAACCTGGACCGTTTCGGCCTGTGTCTTCTGCACGACCATTTCCCGCTCGCTCCGGACGAGGTCCTGGTGGAGACCAACGATCTCCAGGCCCGCACACTGCACACCCACGTGGAGAAGGCGGACAGGACACGGCACATCAAGCCCTCGCAGTGGCGGTTCGTGCCGCATGAGCAGAGCGCGGCGTCCGGGGGAGAGCCGTATCAGGTCGTCCTGCTGTGCTCCCCGCTCGACCTGTGCCCGGGGCGCGAGCAGAAAGGTTGCTGAGTCGCCGTCACCTCGGGTGCGTGGCGCCAGACCCGCCTCGCACCAGCTCGTCCGCATCGATCGGAGCGCATCCCATGACGCATGACGTCTGTGCCATCGTGCCCCCGCATCTGCTCAACAAGCTCGCCCGTGCCGAGGATCCGGCCGTGCACGAGCCCGCACGCCGCACCCTCGCGCTCGACGCAGCGGAACGTGTCCACCGGAGACTGACGGCGGAGATCGGACCAACCGTCGCGCCGCCGACGCGCGCCGCCGACCATCCCGAGCGGACCGTCTGTGACGCACAGCACCTGCAGGAGCTGCCCGGCAGACGCGTACGCTGCGAAGGCGACGCGGACGCGCCGGACACCTCCGTGAACCACGCCTACGACGGCCTCGGCGCCACCTTCGACTTCTATCTGCAGACGCTGTCCCGCTGCTCCATCGACGGAGACGGCTCGCCACTGGGCGCCAGCGTCCACTTCCGGAACAACTACGACAACGCCTTCTGGGACGGCGAGCAGATGGTCTTCGGCGACGGGGACGGGCGCATCTTCGGCGACTTCACCCAGTCCCCCGACGTCATCGGCCACGAACTCACCCACGGCGTCACCCAGTTCACTGCCAATCTGCAGTACTTCGGCCAGTCGGGCGCCCTGAACGAGCACATGTCCGACGTGTTCGGTTCCCTCGTCGAGCAGTACGCCAAGGGCCAGACCCCCGACGAGGCCAACTGGCTGATCGGCGAGGAGCTGCTGCGCCCCGGGGTGCAGGGTGTGGCCCTGCGCTCGATGAAGGCGCCGGGTACCGCGTACGACGACGATGAGCTCGGCAAGGATCCACAGCCCGCCCACATGGACGACTACGTCGAGACGTTCGCGGACAACGGCGGCGTGCACCTCAACTCGGGCATCCCCAACCACGCCTTCTACCTCGCCGCGACGCAGCTCGGCGGCTACGCCTGGGAGCATGCCGGCCGCATCTGGTACGACGTGCTCACCAGCGGCAGGCTCGCTCCCGACGCCGACTTCAGGTCGTTCGCCGGGCTGACGACGGCCGCTGCCGAGGCGTACGGGACGAAGGAGCGCAACGCGGTGCTCCAGGCGTGGACAGCGGTCGGCGTGCCCACGCAGTGAGCGGACCGCCTGCTGTGAGTCGGCCCATCGGGCGGTAGTAGTGCCCGAGTACCGCCGCCAGTTCGGCGAACCACTCCTCCAGCTTCTCGCGGCGCTTGGCGTCCACGACGCACTCGAACACGCGGCCGTCGACGTGCACGACCGCCACCATCAGCACCTTCTCGTCGGGGCCGGGGCGGTAGTGGACGCTGCGGACCACCGGCCACGGGAAGTCCGCCGTCAGACCGCGCATCTCGAAGGCGACACCCGACGCGTCCACCACCACCGAGTTGTGACGGTCGGCGGCCAGGAAGTCGGGTCCAGGTGGGACCTGGGGTGCCGAGGGAGCGTACGACGGGTACGGCGTGTAGGCCGGTGGCGGCGGTCCGAAGCCCGGTGGTCCGGCCGATGGCGACGGGTGGCCGTATACAGGGGGACCGGCTACAGGGGGACCGGCTACAGGGGGACCGGCTACAGGGGGATGGTGCCCAGGGGGCCCGTATCCCGGGGGGCCGTATCCCACGGTCAGTCGTCGTCCTTCTCGGGGGCGGCGGGTTCCTCCTCGCCGTCCTCGAAGTACGCGTCCAGCACCTCGTCCAGCCGGGTCTCCCACTCCTTGAAGCGTGCGCGGGAGTCGGCCTCGATCTCGATGGGGTACCAGCGGCGTTCCGGGGTGTGCACGGTCACCGTGAACCGCTTCCCGAAGCGCGCGGTCTCCGTCTCCACGGCGCCGATCTCGTCCCAGCGGAACTCGCACTCCTGGTCGTCCAGGCGGAGCCGTACACCGCTGCGGTCGGCGACGATCCGGGCGCGGCGGTCCGCGGCCTCGAACACCGGGCCGTCAGGGGCCTCTTGCTCCTCCGCGGGGGACTCCTCGCCGGCGGCCTCCGGCTCCGGTTCCCCGGACGCGGCCTCCTGCTCCGGTTCCCCGGCGGCGGCCTCTTTGTCCGGAAGCACGTCCTCCGGCTCTACGGAGTCGTCCGGCTCCACGGAGTCGTCCGGCTCGACGGAATCCTTCTGGTCCACGGACACGGGTGAGGTGAGCCCGGGGATGAAGGCCGGGTCGACCCCGGCGCCGTCCAGGGGCTGGCTGCTCGAACCAATGCGCTGCTCCACAGCGGGCAGTATGGTCGAAGATCCTGTGCCGGACACAGCCAGCCCCTCCATCGTTATACGAATCCAGCCCGATGTCCTACGTCTTGGGTGTCTTACGTCTTGGCCCTCACGTCGTCACCGGACGGCTAGATGATTGATTCCAAGGAGTAGTGGACGGACGGGAGAGTGCCCGGTCTCGCTGTGTGACGACCGAGATATATGGAGAGAGCTTGCCCAGCACCTCAACCCCTCCAGTCGCGGCGTCTCTGCCCGCGCCTGGACCCCACCGGCCGAGCGATCCCGCCCGGCGCCTCGGTTTCGGCGATCACATGACCCCGTACGTGCACGTGCCACTCCGGCGATCGAGGACGGGGCCCGCACCCCTCACGTCGCCCCGTATCGCGCCTCGATCCCGGCTATCACCAGGCGTAGCCCCTCCTCGAAACGTTCCTCGAAGCTTTGGAATACTTCGGCGCCCGCGGCGGCCGCGAGGGGGAAGTCGGCCATGCGGGCGGCGCGCTCTTCCACGTCGTAGCCCTCGCGGCGCTCCCCCGGCAGCGGCCAGACGCCCTGTTCCTCGGCGACGAAGCCGAGGGTGAAGAGGAGGGCTGTGGTGGTGGCGCGGACGGCCTGGGGGAGGCTGAGGCCCGCTTCGAGCAGGGCGCGGAGGTTCGCCTCCATCTCGGCCGCGTGCTCGATGCCGGTGAAGCGGGTGCCGCTGAACACCTTGGCGCCGTCGCGGTACCCGAGTAGCCCCGCGCGCAGGGCGCGCTGGCCCGCCAGGATCCGCTCCTGCCAGGTGGCGTCCGGGGGGATCCGCGCGTCCGCGGTCATCTGGCGGTACATCTCGGTCGCCATCTCATCCAGCAGTGCCTGCTTGTTCTTGAAGTGCCAGTAGAGAGCCGGCGCCTTGACGTCCAGCTCCCTGGCGATCGTCCGGAGCGTGAGCCCGTCGAGGCCGACCTCATTGAGGAGTCGCAGGGCGGTGTCGACGACTCGTTCCTTGTCCAGCTTGGGGGATCTCTCGGTAACCACGCTTGACAGTTTAACGCCGTTAATCGCATGCTTGGAATCATGGAACCTAACAGCGTTAAGGAGATAGGCGTGGGTGCCGTCAATCCATTCGATACCGATGTACTCGTCGTAGGTGCCGGTCCCACCGGGCTCGCGCTCGCGGTGGATCTCACCCGGCGCGGGGTACGCGCCCTCGTCGTGGAGCGCTCCGACGGGCTCTTCCCCGGCTCGCGCGGCAAGGGTCTGCAGCCTCGCACCCAGGAGGTCCTCGACGACCTCGGCATGCTCGACGCGGTTCGCGCGGCGGCCGGCCCCTACCCGGCCGCGATTGTCTGGCAGGACGGGGAGCGCAAGGGCGAGCACAAGATGGTCGACGAGACCGAGGCGACGGAGGCGGCGCCCTACCACGAGACGTGGATGTTGCCGCAGTGGCGTACGCAGGAGATCCTTTTCGCCCGGCTGAAAGAGCTCGGCGGAGACGTTGCGTTCGGGCGGGAGCTGGTGGGGATCGCGCAGGACACGGCCGGGGTGACGGCCTCCTTCGCGTCGGGTCCGCAGGTCCGCGCCCGCTACGCCGTCGCCGCCGACGGAGGCCGCAGCGCCGTGCGACGCGCGCTCGGCATCGGCATGACCGGCGAGACCGTCGACCCCAATCCCATGCTGGTCGCCGACGTCCGCCTCACCAGGCTCGATCGCGACAACGTGCACATGTTCCCGCCCGCCGGCGGCGAGGGCCTCATGGTGATCTTCCCGCTGGCGGGGACCGAGGACTTCCAGGTGATCGCCCAGTTCCCGGATGGCACGGACATCGACATCTCTCTCGACGGCATCCGCAAGGTCGTCGCCACCCGCTCGCACCTCTCCCCCGAGGACGTGACCGAGCTGCGCTGGGCATCCAACTTCCGGCCGCGGGCCGCGCTGGCCGACCGGTTCCGCGAGGGCCGCGTCTTCCTCGCAGGGGACGCCGCGCACGTCCACTCGCCCGCGGGCGCGCAGGGCCTCAACACCAGCATCCAGGACGCGTACAACCTGGGCTGGAAGCTGGGCGCGGTGCTGAGCGGCAAGGCTCCGGAGTCTCTCCTCGACTCCTACGAGGAGGAGCGGCTGGCCAACGCCGCCGACATGCTCGGTTTGTCCACCAAGGTCCACCGCGGCGAGATCCGGCGCGGCGCGGCCACGCAGCAGCTCGGCCTGGGCTACCGGGGCTCCTCGCTCGCGGTGGAGACCCGGGAGGGCCTGTCGGAGGACGCCCTGCACGCGGGTGACCGCGCCCCGGACGGCATCCGTGGCGGCACACGCCTCTTTGACGAGTTCCGGGGGCCGCACTGGACGCTGCTCGCGGTCGGCACGGACGGTGACCTGCCGCACCTCGCCACAGCCCGCACGGTCCGGATTCCGGCGTACGAGGCGTACGGTCCAGGGGTGTTCCTCATCCGTCCCGACGGTTACGTGGGCTGGGCGGGCGAGACCGCGGAGGGGCTGGTGGAGTACGCGGCCCGCATGGGCATCGACGCCTAGATGATTGGATTCCGTCAGTGGTCGTAGGCGGCCAGTGAGCGGATGATCGGTCCACCGGTCTTGTGGTTGTGCCAGATCGCAGCGGTCAGGGCGAGGAGTCGTTGCAGGACGCGGGCGGTGACTCCGCTGGGCGTGCGGCCGCCGTGTCGTTCGAGGTCGAGTTGAGCTTTCAAGGTCTGGTTGACCGACTCGATCAGCTGTCGCAGCGGCTTGAACAGCTCGGCTCCGCCCCGCTCCGGTTCACCCTTGCGGGCCGGCCGCAGCAGACGGACTCCCAGGTCGGCGAGGTGGCGCTCGAAGTCGCGGCCGTAGTAGTTCTTGTCCGCCAGCAGCGTTGGCCTCGCCCGCCCGGTGAGCAGACCCGGTCGACGTTGAAGATGTCCAGCAGCACCTCGCGTTCGACGGCCTTGGCGCCAGTCAGGGCGAAGGCGATGGGCAGGCCGTGCAGGGTGCACACCAGATGCAGGCGCAGTCCCCAGAAAAACCGTGAGTGGCTGGCACAGTAGCCGTACTCGGCCCATCCGGCCAGGTCGGAGCGCTTCGCGGTCTCGCGGGAGCGTCCACACTCCACGGGCGTGGAGTCCACGATCCATACGTCGTCGGTCCACAGCGCAGTGTCGGTGGCCAGCTCGCGCAGGATCCGCCTGACCAGCTCGGCGGCTCGCCGCAGGCGCTTGTTCCAGCCCGGCTGCTGAGGCAGATACGGGAAGAGATACCGCAGGTGGGCGTGGGCGTAGCGCAACCAGCGGGCTTCGGAGACGAAGCCCAGCAGGGCCTGCATCACCGCGAGGGTGACCAGCTCCGCGTCGCTGAGCTTGGGCTCCAGGCCCACCCGCGGCCGCCACGGGGCGAGATGCGGCGAGGCCGTCAAGAGGTCATCGACTCGCACGTACAGTGCAGTTGCGAGGGTGTCTATCTCGGTCGTCACACATCGAGACTGGGCACCCTCGCGTCCGTGCGCTACCCCTTGGAATCAATCATCTAGACGAAGAGGCTCACCACCGCCGCCACCGCGAACCCGGCCACCGACAGTACGCTCTCCAGCACGGTCCACGTCCGCAGTGTGTCCCGTTCGCTGATTGCGAAGTACTTGGCGACCATCCAGAAGCCGCCGTCGTTGACGTGCGAGGCGAAGATCGAGCCGGCCGAGATGGCCATGATGACCAGGGCCGTGAACGCCTGCGAGTGGTGACCCCCCGTCAGCAGCGGCGCGACGATGCCCGCCGTCGTGACGATCGCGACCGTCGCCGAGCCCTGGGCCACCCGCAGGACCAGGGAGATCAGGTACGCCAGCACGATCACCGGCAGGCCCACGTCGTGGAACGTGTCGGAGAGCGCCTGCGCGACGCCGCTGCCCTTGAGGACCGCGCCGAAGATCCCGCCCGCGCCGACCACCAGCAGGATGTTGCCGACCGGCTTGAGCGAGGCGGTGGACACCGTCTCGAGCGACTTGCGGGACCAGCCGCGACGGATGCCCAGCAGGTAGTACGCCAGCAGCAGCGCGATCGTCAGCGCCACGAAGGGGTGGCCGAAGAACTCGATGACCGAGCGGCCCGATGGGGGTCCCCCCTGCTCGGAGCTTGTCGGAGAGCTCGGGGAAGGGTCGAAGGCGATCGAGGAGAAGGTGGCCAGGAGGATCAGGACCAGGGGCGTACCGATGATCGTGAAGACGATCGAGAGCGGCACCGGCTTCTCCGGCGGCGTCACGCCTGCCGCCCGCTGCTCCTGCTCGAGCGCCGCCTTCGCCTCCTCGGCCGCCTCGACCATGTCCTGCGGTACGGGGACGAAGATCCGCCTCCCGATCCACGCGGACCACGCCCACGCGGCCAGCACGGCCGGGATGCCGCAGACGATGCCCATCAGGATGACCATGCCGAGGTCGACCTTGAGCAGACCGGCGGCGGCGACCGGGCCCGGGTGCGGCGGCAGGAACGCATGGGTCATGGACAGGCCCGCGAGCAGCGGCAGGCAGTAGAGCAGGATCGACTTGCCGCCCCGCTTCGCCGCCGCGTACACGATCGGCGCGAGGACGAAGATGCCGACGTCGAAGAAGACCGGGATGCCGAAGATCAGGCCGGTCAGACCCACGGCGAGCGGCGCGCGCCGCTCGCCGAACAGGCCCAGCAGCCTGGACGCCAGCACCTCGGCGCCGCCGGAGACCTCGAGGACCGCCCCGAGCATCGTGCCGAGTCCGATGATGATGGCGACATGGCCGAGGGTGCCGCCCATGCCGGACTCGATGAGGGAGACGGCGTCGGAGCGCTGGACCGTGCCGAAGAGTTCGGTGACCGACAAGCCCGCGCCGAGGCCGACGGCTATGGAGACCGCGAGCAGAGCCACGAAGGGCTGGAGTCTCACCTTGATGATCAGCACCAGCAGCAGCGCGATGCCGAGCGCGGCGACGGTGAGCAGGCCGGCGGTGCCGTGGACGAGGGTGAGCAGGCCGCCGGTGTGGGGTGGGGGCGGTGGCGTGGGGGACGCCGCGAGCGAAGAGAAGGACATGGGCATGACAGGGGGTCCTCTCGCTTCTCGTAAGTCCATGGGGGTTCGGGGCAGGGGTGGTCGCGGCGCGGCGCCCCAGGGGGTGGTGGGCGTCGCGCCGCGACGGCGTACGGAGTGCGGGAGTGAGCGGGAGCCGACGGGGCGTCAGCCGAGGACGGCCAGCGCGTCGATCTCGATCAGCAGGCCGGCCGGGAGGCCCACGTAGACGGTGGTCCGGGCGGCGGGCGGCTGGGTGAGGCCCTGCTCCTCGAAGTAGGCGTTGTAGATCTCGTTCATCTCCGCGAAGTGGTCCACGTCCGTCAGATAGACGCGGATCATCATGGCGTCGTCCCAGGTCGCGCCGCCCTCCTCAAGGATCGCCTTGACGTTGGCGAGGGTCTGGAGGGTCTGCTCGCGCAGGGTGGGTCCCGCGGGCGTCGGCGCCTTGCCCTCCTCGGCGGGCAGGAAGCCGACCTGGCCGGCGACCTGGAGGATGTTCCCCTTCTTCACGCCGTGCGAGAACTTCGCGGGCGGCGTGGTGTGGGTCTTCGGGGTGAGGGCGATCTTGTCCGTCATTCGGGGTCCCTTACTGGTGTTCTGCCGGAGTACTCGCCGCTGATCGCGTCCGCGGTACGGCGCACCTGCGGGAGCAGGGTGAGGAGTTCCTCGGCGGTGACGACGACGTTCGGTGCGGACACCGACATCGCGGCGACCACCCGTCCGTCGGCGCCGCGGATGGGGGCGGCGACGCAGTTGATGGACTCCTCGTGGCCTCCGAGGTCGGTGGCCCAGCCCTGTTCGCGCACCTGCTCCAACTCGCGCAGGAACGCTGCGGCGTTGGGGGTGGAACGGGCCGTGTAGTGGGGGTAGTCGAGCTTCTCCGCGAGGGCGCGGCGCTCGGCGTCGGGCAGGTCGGCGAGGAGCAGCTTGGCCACGGCCGCGACGGTGATGGCGACGGGCTTGCCGATCCGGGAGTACATGCGGACCGGGTAGCGGCTGTCCACCTTGTCGATGTAGAGCACCTCGTTCTCCTCGTAGACGGCGAGGTGCACGGTGTGGCCGCACTCCTCGTTGAGGCGCACGAGGTGGGGGTGGGCGATCTCACGGATGTCGAGGTTCTCCATCGCCTCCTGGGCGAGGGCGAAGAGACGGGCGCCGAGGCGGTAGCGCTGGTCGGACTGGCGGTAGACCAGGCCGTGCTCGTCGAGGGTGCGCAGCAGGCGCAGCGCGGTGGACTTGTGCACGCCGAGCCGGTCGGCGACCTGCCCGAGATCGGCGGGTCCCTCGGCGAGCAGCGGCAGGATGCTCAGTGCCCGGTCGACGGTCTGGCTCATGGCGTACGTACCTCCTCCTCGGCCCGCGGTGCGGCTTCGGTCCAGCCGGGGCCGAGTCGAAGTGTCCCCCACGCGGTGTCGTCGAGGGCGGCCAGGCGGTCGGCGTGGTCGCGGGCGGGGGGCGTGGCGAGGTCGCCGGGGGCGGTGAGCGCGGCGGCGGCCATCAGGTGGCCGTGGCGCAGCCGGTCCCGGACGGGCAGTCCGCGCAGGGTCGCGGAGAGGAAACCGGCGGCGAAGGCGTCCCCGGCTCCGACGGCGGCCACGACGTCGACGTTCAGCGCGGGCACGAAGGTGGCGGTGCCCGTGGCGTCCTCGCCCGGGCCGTCGGTGTCCTTGCCGAGCGCCGTCGCCCCGCCCCGGCCCTGCTTGACGACGACGATCTCCGGTTCGGGCAGCGCCTCCCGGACGGCCCGGGCGCCGTGCAGTCCCCACGCCTCGCGCGCCTCGTCGTCCCCGACGAACACGATGTCCGCGCCCCGCGCCAGTTCCAGCAGCACCCGGGCTCCCGCCGCGTCGCGCCAGAGCCCGGGACGGTGGTTGACGTCGAAGGAGACCAGCGGGCGGCCGGGGCGGGGCGCGGTCAGCTCGCGCAGCAGGTCCAGACACGGCCCGGACAGCGCGGCCGTGATCCCGGACAGGTGCAGCACGCGGCAGGCGCGCACGGCGTCCAGGTCGACGGTGTCCACCGTCATCGCGGAGGCCGCCGAGCCGGCCCGGTAGTACGCCACCTCGTGGGCGTCGGTGGCTCGGTCCCCGGCCGTGCGGAAGTAGACGCCGGTGGGCCGCCCCGCATCCCGCCGTACGGACGACACGTCGACGCCGTACGCCCCGATCGTCTCCACGAGGTGGTCGCCGAAGCCGTCCGCGCCGACCCGGCTCACCCAGCGGGCGGAGTGCCCGGCGGCCGCCAGCACGCAGGCCACGTTGGACTCGGCGCCCCCGAGGGCTCGCTCGAAGGACGGAACGTCGGCGAGCCGCCCCGGCACCGTGGGCAGGAACGTGACCATGGACTCGCCGAGCGCGACGACGTCCACGACGTCGGGGGCCTTGCGGGATCCGTCGGTGGTCACGATGGTCGTAGCTCCTTTGCGGGGGTGCGGGTTCGGTCGGCGTCCGTTGACCCCGCGTCGGCCGAGATGTTAGACAGCCGTAAGCGAAACGCGCAATGACCGTTGCACGCTCTGCAACGCCCCAGATCAGGAGGCTCCATGGGCACCGAGGCGCTCGTCCGCCTGGCCGATGAACGCGTCGACCACCGCTTCAAGGGCCTCCCGCCGGACGCCGAGGGCCTGACCGTCGGCGAGCTGGCCGCCCAGCGCCGCAATCTGTTCACCGGCGGATTCACGACACCCGTGCTGGCCCTCTCCGCCGAGCGCCTCGAGCACAACCTGACGCTCATGGAGACGTACGCGGCCCGTCACGGCCTCGCCTTCGCCCCGCACGGCAAGACGTCGATGGCGCCGCAGCTCTTCCACCGCCAGATCGAGCACGGCGCGTGGGGAATCACGCTCGCGGTCCCCCACCAGGTGCGCGTGGCACGGGAGTTCGGGATCCAACGGGTGTTCCTCGCCAACGAACTGGTCGACCCCGCGGCCCTGCGCTGGGTCGCCGACCAACTGGCGGCGGACGCGGACTTCCGGTTCATCTGTTACGTCGACTCCGTACGCGGCGTCGAACTCATGGACGCGGCGCTGACCGGAACCACCCGCCCGGTGGACGTGGTCGTGGAGCTGGCCGCCGGCGAGGGGGCCCGCACGGGTGTGCGGACGGAGGCGGAGTGCGCGGCGGTCGCGGACGCGGTGGCCGCCACCACGACACTGCGGCTGGTGGGAGTCGCCGGATACGAGGGCGAGGTGCCGCAGCCGGACCCCGACCGGGTGCGCGCGTGGCTGCGCCGACTGGTCGCGCTGGCCGTCGACCTCGACATGGCCGGGCGCTTCTCCGGATGCGACGAGATCGTGGTGAGCGCGGGCGGCAGCGCCTGGTTCGACGCGGTCGCGGACGTCTTCACGGAGATCCCCGAACTCTCCGCGACGGTCCTGAAGTTGCTGCGCTCGGGCGCGTACGTCTCGCACGACGACGGCCACTACCGCAGGATCACCCCGTTCACCCGGATCCCGGAGGAGGGCGCGCTGGAGCCGGCGTTCCGGCTGTGGGCGCAGGTGGTGTCCCGGCCCTGCCCCGAGCAGGCCTTCGTCAACGCGGGCAAGCGGGACGCGGCCTACGACCTGGACCTGCCCTTCGCCCAGGTGGTGCGCCGGGACGGCGAGGAGCGGCCGGCCACCGGCGTCTCGGTGACCGCCCTGTCCGACCAGCACGCCTGGCTGCGCACCACGCCGGAAGCGGACGTCGAGGTCGGCGACTGGATCGGCCTCGGCCTGTCGCACCCGTGCACGTCGTTCGACAAGTGGCAGCTGATCCCGGTGGCGGAGGCGGACGGCACGGTCGTCGACTACATCCGTACGTTCTTCTAGGTCGACCACATCACACGTTCTTCTAGGTCGACCACATCACACGTTCTTCCAGGAGGCCCCGTGGACGGTATGGACCCCGTGGACTTCGCCGACCTCGCCGATCTCGTCATCCGGGACGCCGACGTCGTCGACGGCACCGGCGGCCCCTCCTACCGCGCCGATGTGGCGATCAAGGACGGCAGGATCGTCTCGATCGTCAAGGAGGCCGCCCAGGCGGGCTGCCAGCGCCCCCGGGCGGTGCGGGAGCTGGACGCGGAGGGTCTCGCCCTCTCCCCCGGCTTCATCGACATGCACGCGCACAGCGACCTCGCCCTGCTGCGCGACCCGGACCACAGCGCCAAGGCCGCACAGGGCGTGACGCTCGAGGTCATCGGGCAGGACGGGTTGTCGTACGCCCCGGTCGACGACCGCACGCTCGAAGAGGTGCGCCGTGCCATCACCGGCTGGAACGGGTACGGCGACGACATCGACTTCACCTGGCGTTCGGTGGGCGAGTACCTGGACCGCCTGGACGAGGGCATCGCGGTCAACGCGGCCTATCTGATCCCGCAGGGCACGGTGCGGATGCTGGCCGTCGGCTGGGAGGATCGGGAGGCGGCGCCCGAGGAGCTGGACCGGATGCGGCGGCTGGTCGCGGAGGGCATGGAACAGGGCGCGGTCGGCATGTCGTCCGGGCTCACCTACACGCCCGGCATGTACGCGAAGGACGCCGAACTGACCGAACTGTGCCGGGTGGTGGCCTCCTACGGCGGCTACTACTGCCCGCACCACCGCAGTTACGGGGCGGGCGCCCTGGAGGCGTACGAGGAGATGGTGGGCCTTGCCCGGGAGGCCGGCTGCCCCCTCCACCTCGCCCACGCCACGATGAACTTCGGCGTGAACAAGGGCCGCGCCCCCGAGCTGCTGTCCCTGCTCGACGAGGCACTGGCGGCCGGCGCCGACATCACGCTGGACACCTACCCCTACACCCCCGGCTCCACGACGCTGGCGGCCCTGCTGCCGAGCTGGGCGAGCGAGGGCGGCCCGGCGGAGATCCTCAAGCGGCTCACCGACGACACGACGGCCGAGCGGATCCGGCACCACATGGAGGTCGTCGGCGCCGACGGCTGCCACGGTGTGCCCGTCGAGTGGGACACCATCGAGATCTCGGGCGTGAGCGACCCGGCGCTCGCGTCGTACGTCGGCAGGACCGTCCAGGAGTCGGCGGACCGGCGCGGCGAGAGCCCGTGGGCCCTCGCCCGCCGCCTGCTGACCGAGGACCGCCTCGGCTCGACGATCCTCCAGCACGTGGGCCACGAGGAGAACGTGCGGGCGATCATGCGGCACCGCGTCCACACCGGCGGCTCGGACGGCATCCTCCAGGGTGACAAGCCGCACCCAAGGGCGTACGGGACCTTCCCGGAGTATCTGGGCCGGTATGTACGGGAGTCGGGGGTGCTGTCCCTGGAGGAGTGCGTGGCGCATCTGACCGGCCGCCCGGCGGCCCGCCTCCGCCTGCCGGACCGGGGCCTGGTGCGCGAGGGCCACCGCGCCGACCTGGTGCTCTTCGACCCGGCCACGGTCGCGGCGGGCTCCACCTTCGGGCGACCGCGCACGCTGCCGACGGGCATCCCGTACGTCCTGATCGACGGCCGCTTCGTGATCGAGGACGGCCGACGGACGGACGTACTGGCGGGGCGGTCGGTCCGCAGAAACCCGGGGCGGGCCGTCCGCAGAAATCCGGTATGACCGCGGCCCACCTGCGCCGCGCGTACTCCATGGACTGGCCGTGTGCACGTCGGCCCGCAGCCCTGATATCCGCCCTGCGCAACCACTCCCACACTCCACACCAGCCATCGCCGGCATAAGCCGGCAGCAAAGTCACCCGAACGACTGAACGCATCACGTTCGACCACCGGAGCGCAGTAACTCACTACCTTGCGTCACATGGTCAGCTCAGCACACGAGGCGTTGCACCAGATCTTCAGGGAGGACCCGGGTCTGTTCACCCGGGCCCTCCCGAAGGCCGGCATCGCCTTCCCCGAAACCACGGCGATCCAACTCCTGGACACCGATCTCACGGAGATCAAGCCGCTGGAACGCCGTGTGGACACCCTGCTGCGGATCGACACGGCCGGCGACGGAAGCTACCTGCTCGCCGTGGAGTCGCAGGGCAGACGCGACCCGGACAAGCTCAACAGCTGGACGTACTACCTGGCCCACCTGTACGCCAAGTACGAGCTGCCCCCGATCCTGCTCGTCGTGTGCCAGGACAAGACCACCGCGTCCTGGGCAGCAGAACCCATCCGCATCGGCCCTCCGACCCACACCAGCATCGCGGTCTTCCCACTGGTCCTGGGCCCCGACAACTTCCCCGCGATCACCGACCCGGACGAGGCGGCACGAGACCTCCCCGTCTCAGTCTTCTCCGCACTCACCCACGCCAAGGATCCCGCCCTCCCTGCGATACTGGACGCGCTGGCGACAGCTCTCGCCAGCACCGGAGGCGACACCGCAGCGGACTGGGCTGAATTCACCGAGATCGGCCTGGGCGACGCCCAGACCCGCGCACTCTGGAGGCAACTGATGGCCACCCGCACCAGCCGCTTCCCCGGCAGCGGCACCCTCATCGAGGAGACCCGCCTGAAGGGCAAGGCCGAGGGCAAGGCCGAGGACATTCTCCGCATCCTCGACCTCCGAGGCATCGACATCCCCGAAGCCGCCCGCGAGCGCATCGTCACCTGCACCGACCTCGAAACCCTCGTCACCTGGTTCGACCGGGCGCTCACGGCCGCCGGCACGGAGGAGTTGTTCGCGCAGGACTGACCGACCGCGACTACGAGACCCTCCGCATGCCCGGCAGTGGCTTCCGGGACTCATGCTCGGGCCGTGGCCGGAGCGCCCAAGGACTCCGGGCCGGCCGGAGCCGCCGCGCCTCCCGCGGTCGTCAACGAGGACGGGCGGCGGACGGACGTACTGCGGGGCGGGCGATCCGCAGGACTCGCGTGTGACCTCGGACCGCCCGCCGGACTGGTCTCCTACGGCTTGGGCAGGACGCAGCCGCTCGCGCTGAGGTTCAGCTTGTTGCCGGCGCCGAAGCAGGCCGGGATCTGGTAGGTCTCCTCTGCGTAGTTGATGCCCTGGCGAACGGTGACGTTGCCGCTCGCGTCGACCTCGCAGGGGTTGTTCTCCGTGCAGCGCTCACCGTCCTCGTTGCCGGTGTTGTTGACGGCGACGACCTTGCCGGTGGCGTTGTCGATGACGGGCGACCCGGAGGTGCCGCCGATGGTGTCGCAGGCGGAGGTGTAACGGACCGAGTCCTTCCAGGTCCAGTCGCCCTCCTTCAGCCGGTACACGAACCCGTCGATGTTGCAGCTGTAGATGCGCTTCCAGTAGCCGGAGACGACCTTGATGGCGGTGCCGGCGACGGGATGGGTGTCGGCGACAGTGAGCGCACTGATGCCGTAGGAGCTCTTGATCTGCGCGTAGGTGCGGGTGAGCTGGTAGATCGTGATGTCCGTGTCGGTCATCGTCGAGTAGGCGACCTTGCTCGCGCGCAGCGTCGCGATCCTGGTGCCGGACGAGTTGAGCAGGCCGAAAGAGCGGCTGGAGGCCTGGTCGACGATGACCTCGCCGGGCCCGGGGAATCCGGTCTCCAGGCAGTGGCCGTTGGTCAGGACGAGCGCGGGATCGCTGTCCGCGGAGTTCGGGAAGCGGATGACGGAGCCGGAGCAGTTGCTGAGCGAGACGGTGCCGGCGAAGTCGACGGCCTGGATCGTGGCCGTCCTGTCCTTCGTCGCCGTCCCGGCGGACGCGGCGGTTGCCGCTGGGGCGGCCGTGACCGTCGCCGTCCCGGCGGGCGCGGGTGCCGCGACCGCCGGCGCCGCGCCGGCTCCGGCCAGAGCCAGAGCGAGGAGCGCGGCGGCGAGAGGCTTGCTCATGTGGGGGGTCCCCTCTCGATGAGGTGGCGATGACGTGGACGGCCGGAGGTCTTCCGGCCGTCCCTGACTTGTCATGCGCATTGTCAATGGAGGGGCGTGCGGGGACAAGGAGCGGTTTTCGGCCGCGGGCTCCGGGCGGCTGTCCTACTTCGGCGCCTTGGTGGCCCCCCGCCCACGGCCGGGCTTGCCGCCGAAGTTGCCCGGCGTGGTGGCGCTCGCGGTGACGGTCGGAGAGGCGGAGGACCCCCCGGCGGTGGGCGCGGCGGATGTGGGCGTCTCGGATGCCGCCGGCACCGGGGCGGCGCCTCGTGAGGCGCCGGGCGTGGCGGACGCCTTGGTGACGGCGGCCACGGATGCGGCGGTACGGGACGGCTCGGTGGCGGTGGAGGAGGCGGTCGCCTCCGTGGGCGACGCGGACGGTGCCGCCTCCGGCCGGGCCGACTGCCCGGCGTCCGCAGGTGCGCTGGAGGAACCGGAGCCGAAGCCGCCGGCGAGTGCGACGACGACGCCCACGGCACCGAGCGCGCCCACGGCGAGGGCCGCACGGCGAGGCAGAGGGGAGCGCGACGGGGTCCGGGCCCGGCGCCGCGAAGCGCGGGTCTCCCCGACGACTCCGGGATCACTGCCGCCACCGGGACTCACAGGTGTCACAGGCAGCTCGCGGGTCTCGTCGTAGGCGTTCTGCCAGCCGTGGGCGACCGCCGGATCGGCGTAGCCGTCGTAGTCCGGCTCCGCTACGGCGTACGGGTGATACACGTTCGGCTGATTCCCGTCCTCGCCGCCACCCGGATGTGACGCACCGGCGGGGTACCCGGCCGCCGCGCCGTTCGACCCGTATGCCCCGTCATCCGGGCCGTACGCCCCGTCACCGGGGTGATGCTGCCATGACATGTGCGCGCATTGTAGAGGCGAGAGGGAGTGGTGGTGCAGTCGCGGTGACAACCGGCCGATCTCTCCCGTCTCACGTGGTGGAAAACACGCCGCGTGCGCCGTTACGCGGCCGTAAGCTCGCGGACATGCAGGTGATCCAGTCCACGAAGCTCGCCAACGTCTGCTACGAGATCCGGGGCCCGGTTCTCGAGGAGGCGATGCGGCTGGAGGCGGCGGGTCACCGCATCCTCAAGCTCAACACCGGCAATCCGGCCGCCTTCGGCTTCGACTGCCCGCCCGAGATCCTCGAGGACATCCTCCGCAACGTCTCGACGGCACACGGCTACGGCGACGCCAAGGGCCTCCTGGCCGCGCGCCGGGCGGTCGTGATGCACAACCAGACCCTCGGCATCGAGACGGACGTCGAGCACGTCTTCATCGGCAACGGCGTCTCCGAGCTGATCGTGATGGCCATGCAGGGCCTGCTGGACGACGGCGACGAGGTACTCGTACCGGCACCCGACTACCCCCTGTGGACCGCGGCGGTGTCCCTGTCGGGCGGCACGGCCGTCCACTACCGCTGCGACGAGCAGTCCGACTGGATGCCGGACCTCGCGGATGTGGAGCGGAAGGTCACCGACCGCACCAAGGCGATCGTCATCATCAACCCGAACAACCCGACGGGCGCGGTGTACGACGAGACGGTCATCCGAGGTCTGACGGACATCGCCCGCCGCCACAACCTGCTCGTCTGCTCCGACGAGATCTACGACAAGATCCTCTACGACGGCGCGCGGCACATCCCCACCGCCGCGGTGGCCCCGGACCTGCTGACCCTCACCTTCAACGGCATGTCGAAGGCGTACCGGGTGGCCGGCTACCGGGTGGGCTGGATGTCCATCTCGGGCCCCCGGGCGCACGCGGAGTCGTACATCGAGGGCCTGACGATCCTGGCGAACATGCGCCTGTGCGCGAACATGCCGGGCCAGCACGGCGTGGTGGCGGCACTCAGCGGCCGCCAGACGATCAACGACCTGGTACTGCCGGGCGGGCGACTGAAGGAGCAGCGGGACGCGGCATACGACCTGCTGACCCAGATCCCGGGCGTGACCTGCGTGAAGCCCAAGGGCGCGCTGTACCTCTTCCCCCGCCTCGACCCGAAGGTCTTCAAGATCAAGGACGACCGGCAGATGGTCCTGGACCTGCTGCGCCGCGAGAAGATCATGGTCGTCCAGGGAACGGGCTTCAACTGGACCGAGCCGGACCACTTCCGAGTGGTGACCCTGCCGACGGTGGCCGACCTGACATCGGCGATCACCCGCATCGGGAACTTCCTGGACGGCTACAGCCAGCCGTGAAGGTTGCGATGCGCGAGCACCGACCGATTCTGCGATCCAGCCAACTTTAGACGACTTCTAAGCTAAGATGGCTTCCTGGCAGAGCACAGGAGGCCATCTCATGTACGAACCGATCCGCACCAAGTCGGTCCACACGATGGCCGACCCCACCGACGCCGACTTCCCGCACCGCTCACGCGAGGAGGAGCTGGACATCCAGCTCGCGGGCCATCTGGCGGCGCTGCTCACGGTGACGGACGACCTGCGTGCGCTCGCACCCTGCCCGGACCTCGACGCGGCCGCCGAACGCCTCGCCGGGCAGGTGGCACGCCTGCGCGGTGTGCCGCCGGTCCGTGCCACGGCCACCCAGCGCGGGGGCGAGTCCCACGTCATGGCGCTCCACCGCCGCGCCCACGCACTGGCCGGCCGCGCCCTGGTGGTGGCGGCGTCCCGCGCGGACACGGCGGCGGCGATCCTGTCGGCGGAACGCATGGACGCACACAGCGCCGCACTGGCCGACCCGCGCGAGCCCATCACCGCGGGCTGAGCCTCCGAGCCGCACGACGGCTCCCCTCGACGGCCCCGGTCCGCGTGGACGACCAAGACGCGCGGACCGGGCGCCACGACTTCGGCCGGCCCGCGTTCACTTGGGCTCAGCACGGCGCGTCGTCGGAAACGGCGGACGGCACCCACGAGACCGAAGCCTCGAGGCGCCGTCGCCTTTCCCCGGTGGTACGGCCGGCCGAGATCACGCCGCCGATCGTTCGGGAGTTACACGCCCGGAACCCTCGCGCAGACGACATAGGCCGTGACGGTCGTCCCGGCGGGCAGGAGGGCGTCGGCGCTGACCCGCCACGCGTCGGGAGCGGAGTCGACCGGACGGCTCTCGACCACGTTGACAGCGTTCAGCGGGCCGGAGACGAGGTATCCACCGCCGGTGACTTCGTCGTTGTTGTCGGCGCACGTCGCGATGGACGCCGTCCCGAGGAGGTCGGCAGAGGTGATCGGGGTGGCGTCCGTCACGGTGTAGGTGTCAGTCAGTCCGGACGGGCCCTGGGGACCGGCCGGGACATTCATTCCTAACTCACGGCAACTCAATGGTTACGATCCGGTCCGTGTCACAGAAGGAGATCACCCGAGCGGCCTCCGCACCGAAAAAAGCCGCCGGGAGTGAGCCAGCGGCATATTCTTCACGCCGAGTGGGTCATGACGCAGCGAGGCCGGGGCCCGTACACCGTTGTACGGGCCCCGGCCTCGCTTGATGCTGTCACCGCGGCCGGTCCTGACGACGTCGCAGGTCAGGGCAAGTCCGACCGGCCGCGGAGTTCAAATGGGGCGTCAGCCCAGGCGCTGCACCAGGGCACGGTACTCGTCCCACAGCTCCTTCGGGGTGTGGTCGCCGAAGGTGTTGAGGTGCTCGGGGATCAGGGCCGCCTCCTCGCGCCACACCTCCTTGTCGACCGTCAGCAGGAACTCCAGGTCGGAGTCCGACAGTTCGAGGCCGTTCGTGTCCAGGGCACCCTTGGCCGGCAGGATGCCGATCGGGGTCTCGACGCCCTCGCCCTTGCCCTCCAGGCGCTCCACGATCCACTTCAGGACGCGGCTGTTCTCGCCGAAGCCCGGCCAGACGAACTTGCCCTCGTCGTTCTTGCGGAACCAGTTGACGTAGTAGATCTTCGGCAGCTTGGACTGGTCCTTGTCCTTGGCGACCTCGATCCAGTGGGCCATGTAGTCGCCCATGTTGTAGCCGCAGAAGGGGAGCATGGCGAAGGGGTCGCGGCGCAGCTCGCCGA
Source organism: Streptomyces sp. NPDC051104 (assembly GCF_040682835.1). Lineage (NCBI taxonomy): Bacteria > Bacillati > Actinomycetota > Actinomycetes > Kitasatosporales > Streptomycetaceae > Streptomyces > Streptomyces sp. NPDC051104. The sequence continues at coordinate 523,520 of NZ_JBFBBS010000001.1, forward strand.
CCTTGCCCTCGGCCGCCGCCGTCTTCTCGCTCGCCACGTTCGCGCCGAGGAAGACGCCGTGGTTCCAGTCGAAGGACTCCGTCACCAGCGGGACCGCCGTGGCGCGGCGGCCGCCGAACAGGATCGCCGAGATCGGCACGCCCTTCGGGTCCTCCCACTCCGGCGCGATGATCGGGCACTGCGAGGCCGGGACCGTGAAGCGGGCGTTGGGGTGGGCGGCCGCGGTCTCCGACTCCGGAGTCCAGTCGTTGCCCTTCCAGTCGGTCAGGTGGGCGGGCGACTCCTCGGTCATGCCCTCCCACCAGATGTCGTTGTCGTCGGTGAGGGCGACGTTGGTGAAGACCGCGTTGCCCCACAGCGTCTTCATCGCGTTGGCGTTGGTGTGCTCGCCCGTGCCGGGCGCGACGCCGAAGAAGCCGGCCTCAGGGTTGATCGCGTACAGGCGGCCGTCCTCGCCGAACCGCATCCACGCGATGTCGTCGCCGATCGTCTCGACGGTCCAGCCGGAGATCGTCGGCTCCAGCATGGCGAGGTTCGTCTTGCCGCAGGCGCTCGGGAAGGCGGCGGCGACGTACTTGGACTCGCCCTGCGGGGGCGTGAGCTTGAGGATCAGCATGTGCTCGGCCAGCCAGCCCTCGTCACGCGCCATGACGGAGGCGATACGGAGCGCGTAGCACTTCTTGCCCAGCAGCGCGTTGCCGCCGTAGCCGGAGCCGTACGACCAGATCTCCAGGGCTTCCGGGAAGTGCGAGATGTACTTGGTCGAGTTGCAGGGCCAGGGGACGTCCTCCTGGCCGGCCTCCAGCGGGGCGCCCAGCGAGTGGACGGCCCTGACGAAGAAGCCGTCGGAGCCGAGCTCGTCGAGGACCGCCTGGCCCATGCGCGTCATGGTGCGCATGGAGACCGCGACGTACGCGGAGTCCGTGATCTCCACGCCTATCGCGGAGAGCGGCGAGCCGAGGGGGCCCATGCAGAAGGGCACGACGTACATCGTCCGGCCGCGCATGGAGCCGCGGAACAGGCCGTTCTCGCCCTGGAAGATCTCCCGCATCTCCGCGGGCGCCTTCCAGTGGTTCGTCGGACCCGCGTCCTCCTCCTTCTCGGAGCAGATGAACGTCCGGTCCTCGACCCGGGCCACGTCCGTCGGGTCGGAGGCGGCGTAGTACGAGTTCGGGCGCTTGATCGGGTCGAGCTTCTTGAAGGTGCCCTTGCGGACGAGCTCATCGCACAAGCGCTCGTATTCGGCCTCGGATCCGTCACACCAGACCACGCTGTCCGGCTGCGTCAGTTCGGCGACCTCGTTGACCCACGAGATCAGGTCCTTGTGCTGGGTGGGGACGGTTGAGGGAGCCGCGATGTCGCGCGCCACGATCGCTCCTAGATGAGGGATTTTGTGTTGATTGCCCCGTGGGGGCTGCGACCCGGATGCTTCGTAGCCGCTCATCCGGTGCCGACCGCACTCATTTGATCATCCGACGAGATTGCGCATCTGTCCAGAGGACGTCACACCTGAGCGGAGTGGGGATCGCCACACGTCGCCGCGTTTCTTTGCGTGCACGTAGAGTTCGACAGAAGGTTTTTTTGCGCGGCGGCCGTACCCCCACAGTCCGGACGGGACGGGTGATATCGGTCGCACTCTGATCCACAACTTACGGTTCCGTAGGTACCATGCCGCGCATGACTGCGTCCGTCCCCGACGCGCCCACGGACTCGCCGGCAGCAGGCCACGGTCCCGTAGCGCTCTCCCTGCCCCACCCGGTCAAGCCGAAGCTCCGCGGCTGGCTGCACCTGGGGATGTTCCCGGCCGTACTCGTCGCGGGCCTCGTCCTCACGGCCCTCGCGGACTCCGCGAGAGGCCGTATCGCCTGCAGTATCTACGCGCTGACGGCCTGTCTGCTCTTCGGCGTGAGCGCGCTGTACCACCGCGGCAACTGGAGCCCGCGCATGGACGGCGTGCTGCGCCGGCTCGACCACGCGAACATCTTCCTGATCATCGCGGGCACCTACACGCCACTGACCTTGCTGCTCCTGCCGGGCTCGAAGGGGCAGTGGCTGCTGTGGGGGATCTGGGCCGCCGCGGCGGCAGGCATAGCCTTCCGGGTCTTCTGGGTCGGCGCCCCGCGCTGGCTCTACACACCGTGCTACATCGCGATGGGATGGGCGGCCGTCTTCTTCCTCCCCGACTTCATGCAGGCGGGCGGGATCACGGTACTGGTGCTCGTCGTCGTCGGCGGGCTGCTCTACAGCGCGGGCGGCGTGATCTACGGCATCAAGCGGCCGAACCCGTCACCGCGGTGGTTCGGCTTCCACGAGGTCTTCCACTCCTTCACGCTCGCCGCGTTCGTCGTGCACTACGTGTGCATCTCGCTGGTGGCGTACCAGCACACGTAGCTGATCAAAGCACTTCCCCCGCGGCCACGGCTTCCCAAAAGCCGTGGCCGTCCCCGTTCAGCACGAGGAACGACACCGACACATCCTGCATCGGTCAAGTCGGCGAACCACCCACACCGAGCCCGGCTCAGCCATCCGACTGGCCCCCGAGCCACCATCGTGCTTTATACACACTTGTGCCGATCAATGCGTCCTGCCGGGTCGGATCCACGAAGTCGACACGCGAACTGCACCAACTGCAGGGGGTCTGATCGTCAGGGCTGACCATGATGACCTGGCCCGTTGTCGGATGCTGACTGATGCTCTTGACGTGAGCCTGGTCGATGCCGCCGGGTGCAGTGGCGTGAGTGAATTTTCCGCTCGTCAGGGATACCCGGTAGACATGGCGGCCCGTGGTCACCCAGCGGTCATCGGGCGCGCCGATGACCGGAGCGAGATCGTGGCCGTCTTTGTCGGGCAGGGCAAGCCGGCGTTGCAGGGTGATGCTGGGTGCGGCCCTGGTCCCGTCGACAGCGAGTGCGCACAGCTCCGAGGCGCCGAGCGCCCACAGCAGGCGCTGCCTTGCGTCCCACGAGACGGCGTGGGCCCCGGGCAGGGGGTGCTGCACGTAGTGGCTGGAGCGTGGGCCCTGGGACGATGTGTAAAGACGGATGAACCCGCCTGTGCTGGCAGCCACGGCGATATTGCCGTCCGGCAGCATTTCCAGACTGTGGAGATTGCTTGAGCCAGGGATATTCGACGCCCAATAAGTGAATCCACGACTACGGTTGAAGGCGACGGCCATACCGCCCGAGGCGCACGTGAGGAGCAGCGTGCCGTCCGGCGTCTCCACTTGTTTGGCCTCGCTCACGTTGATCCAGCTCCTGGACGGGAGCAGGTCGGCCAGGTCTGCATCCGATGCGGGAGACCAGGACCACAGCGCGGTCAGGTCCAGTCGACGTTCACGGTAGGCTCTCAGGATTCCGGTCTCCGTGAGGATTGCTGACTGTGATTGCTGATCACAGAGGACGATCAACTCGCGGTCGGTGATCGGACGAGGAATGGCCTGTGAGGCAGCCGTGGGAGCACCAGCATGAGAAATGGCTGCAGCCGAGGCACCTGCACGCAAAAAGCGCCGCCGCGTCAGGCCCGGACCCCTGGAAATGTGTGTAGCGAATAGTGCCGGATTTCTCACGGTGACAGAGTTATCAGTCGAGGCTCGGGTCGTTGAGTGACGCGCCCTGGGCGCACGCGGGCGCGGGAATAGTCACACCGACACACTGCGACCACGGTCTCAAGGTCGGCGTGGGCCTGCTGCGGTGCCGGGCGCCGTCCGGGCGACCCGTCCGGGGCCTCTGACGTCCGTTCGATCTCCCCGCCGTCACCGGAATCCCGAGATCCTCCTCAAAGCCGGTCGGCCGGAGATTCCGACCGCCGCGCGGGGCGAGCCGCAGGCAGCCCCGGCCTTGGCCGTCACCGGGGCGGATACCGGAGAGAATGACCGTCATGACGGCCGCACGTTCCCCCTACTCCCCCGCCGACCGCCCCCGACTCGGACTGCGGGAGAGGAAGAAGATCAAGACCCGCGAAGCGATCCGTGCCGCGACGTACGCGCTGATCAGAGAGCAGGGGTACGACGCCACGACGATCGAGCAGATCGCCGACCGGGCCGAGGTGTCGCCGTCCACCGTCTTCCGTTACTTCCCGACCAAGGAGGACATCGTCCTCACGGACGAGTACGACCCCCTGATGCTGGAGGCGTTGCGCGCGCGGCCCGAGGACGAGCCATGGATGGACTCCATCCGGTACGTGATGGGCAAGGCCCTCGAGCTGAGCGAGCAGGAGGATCCCGAGGTGCTCCGGCTGCGGGCGCACCTCGGGGCCCAGGTCCCCGCTGTCCGCTCCCGGTACTTCGAGAGCATGTCGGAGACCGGGCGCCTGCTCCGCCAGGCCCTCGCGGAGCGCACCGGCCGCGACCCGGAGAGCCTTGAAGCGCGCGTCTGCGCCATGGCGCTCATCGGCGGCCTGATGGAGGTGTCCATGTACTGGGCGGAGAACGGCTTCGAGGGCGAGCTCCGTGACCTGATGGACCGGGCGCTGGACGTCATGGAACACGGACTCGAGCGGAGACCCGAAGGCTCCTGAGCCGCCCGCGCGCGTGCCATCCTGACCAGTTGACGTCCTCCCCCTCCGGAAGGAGGGGGATTCCTGGCTCAGGCTGCCTCCGGGAGCAGCGCTCCCGGAGGTCTTATGCCCTCAACACCAGCCGGGATGAGACCAGCCCGGATCAGCATCACGCGCGCGGAGTTCTTGTCCCTCGGGGACACGACTCCGCACGCGGTGCAGGTGTAGGTACGTTCCGAAAGAGGAAGTGCGTGCTTGGTTCTTGCTCCGCACGACGCGCAGTCCATGGTGGTGTGCGCGGGGTGCACGAGACGGATGTCCCGCCCGTGCTTGCGGCCCATCTCGATCAGGGCCGTCTTGGTGGCGCCGATCGCGGCGTCCGCCGCCTTGCGCGCCATGGTGGTCTTGGCGAGGAACTTCGGCCGGAAGTCCTCGACGGCGATCGCGTCGTGGTCGCGGACGACGCGCTTGGCCCACTTGCGAGCGGTGTCCTGCCGCTGCCGCGCGACCTTCTTGTGCAGCTTCGCGGTCTGCCACTGCACCTCGCGGTAGCCCTTGGACGCAGCCTGCCCGCGTGCGGGCTTACGGCGCGCCATCATCCGCTGATAGCGGGCCAGCTTCTGCGTGACGTTCTTCCCGTGCTGGGCGTGCGGCAGGTCGTGCGCGTCGGATGTGGTGGTCGCGGTCTCCTTGACGCCCCAGTCCACGCCGAGCGCGCGGCCGGTCTTGGGGAGCGACTGGACTTCGGTGGCGACGACGAACGACGCGTACCAGTGCCCGAGGCTGTCCCGGTACCTCCGTACCGAGGACGGTACGGAGGGCAGGTCCCGCGACCACACCACCGTCAAAACGATCCCGCCAGCGAGGTGCAGACGGTCGTCTTTCAGTCGGAATCCACGGGTGGTGTAGTTCAGCGTGGGCAGCGCCTCGCGCTTCTTCTTCACCCTGGGCATGCCCGCGCCCTGCCGGATCGGCAGCCGCTTCTTGATGTCCTTCAGCGCCTTGGAGCGGGCCATGCCGAAGTCCCGGATGGTCTGCTGCTGCGGCACCGACGCGCCGTCACGGAGCCACGACAGCTTGGCGCGGGCCTCGGTCAGCATCTTGTCGGGCTGGGCCGGGCCGCACGTCAGCTTGTCGTCCGGGTGCGCGCGATTGTGGGCGTGTATTTGCCGGGACTTGGCAACGCATTCGTTCCACACCCAGCGGCAGCGGTCCCACTCGGCGAGCAGGGTGGTGCGGGCGGTCGACGACACGCGCAGCCGGTAGGTGTACCGGGCGTGCCCGGCATCCTCCCGCTGCTTCTGTGGTGTCACCATGGCATCATTTTAGCATGGAAGACGAGAAGCGGATCTCTCTCCGCCTGCCAACAGAACTGCATGCACGGCTCGTTGATGAGGCTCGCGCCGACCGGCGGTCCCTCAACTCTGAGATCGTCCACCTGCTTGAGGTCGCGCTCGGCCTGGTGGACGGAGACGACCCATCGCCCTGACGGCGATTGCTCTTTCGCTACCCTGCTCCGCAGGGGTCCGTATTTCTCCCCGGCCTGAAGGCCGGGGCATCCTCGGAGGTATCAGGTGAACGGACCCGAGATCCACATCGAGTTCGCCCCCGAGCTGGGGCTCTTCGTTCCGCATGCGCGGCGCGGGCGCCCCACGCAGGTCGTCACCGACGGGGCGTCCACGCTCGGTCATGTCGTCGAGTCGCTCGGTGTGCCGCTGACCGAGGTCGGGGCGCTCGTCGTGGACGGCCACGTCGTGGCCGCGTCCCATGTGCCGGCTGCCGGGGAGACCATCGAGGTGCGCCCCGTGGAGCGGCCCCAGCGGGTGCCGGGCGCCCCGCTCCGCTTCCTCCTCGACGTCCACCTCGGCACCCTGGCCCGCCGGCTGCGGCTGCTCGGCGTGGACGCGGCGTACGAGTCCACGGACATCGGGGACGCGGCCCTCGCGGCCCGGTCCGCCGCCGAGCGCCGGGTGATGCTCAGCCGTGACCGGGGGCTGCTGCGCCGCCGCGAGCTGTGGGCGGGCGCGTTCGTCTACAGCACCGGGCCCGAGGAGCAACTCCGCGACGTGCTCGACCGGTTCGCGCCCGAGCTGCGGCCCTGGACGCGCTGCACGGCCTGCAACGGCCTGCTGCGCGACGCCACCAAGGACGAGGTCGCCGACCAGCTCGAACACGGCACGCGACGGACGTACGACGTCTTCGCCCGCTGCCTCGACTGCGGCCGCGCGTACTGGAAGGGCGCACACCACGACCAGCTGGAGGCGATCGTGGAGCGCGCCCTCGCGCAGGGATCGAGCCCGGGCTAACGCCTCTTCATGTCACCCCGGGAGCACGCCATCCCGTCCCGGTTCGGGTCGAGGCCCAGCGGGTCGTCCTTGCCGTCGACCTTCAGGCGGCCGTAGTCGTTCGTCTTCAGCCAGGCGCAGCGGGCGGCCGTCGTCTTCTTCACCTGAGGCGGGAAGACCGTCGGCACGCACACGTTGACCGAGCCGTAGTGCCGGTCGCAGCCGGAGATCGTCGGGCTGACCTTCTGCGAGGTGTGCTTGCGACCCGCACTCGTCGTCCTGCCCTCCAGGGAGTCGGCGAAGGAGTGGACGTGGGCGGTGGTGGCCGTGTCCGCGCTCAGGGCGGCCGGGCCCTGGAGGTGGATCCACTGAGCCACGGACGGGACGCCGTTCGCGTCGACCGCGAAGAGCATGTACCAGCCGGGCGGGGCCAGGTCGGGGTTGCTCGTCACGTTCAGGTCGACGTTGTTGCCGTTCACCGACAGCGGCAGGTCCACGAACCGCTGGTTCGGGTCGGAGGAGTGGGTGACCGCCGCGGGCCGGATCAGCTCCGCCTTCGCGATGGGCCGGTCGACCGTGATGCGCTGGGTGGTGCCGTACGTCCACTCGTTCGTGATCACCGAGGTGATCGTCGGGCGGGTGCCCTTGAACAGGTACGGCGGGGAGTAGATCGACACGTTGTGGTTCCACGTGCCGTTGCCCGGGTTGTCGCCGGTCGCCATGATGCGGCCGTCCGGCAGCAGGAACGCGGAGGAGTGGTAGCCCCGAGACTCGGGGTCGGCGGCCACCGGGTCGAACGTGGAGGTGTTCGGGTCGAAGATCGACGATTCGTAGACCGGGTTGGCACGGTTGTGCAGGGCGCCGCCCGTCTCCAGCACCTTGCCGTCGGGCATCAGGACCGCCGAGACGTACATCTTGCCCTGGTTGCCGGTCTCGGCGACCTTGCCGCCTCCGAGGTCGACCGCGCCCTGCGGCAGCGGCGGCCCGGCGACGTGGGCCGGGCCGGCCTGCTTGAGGTCGATGATGTCCGTCAGCCGGTTGGCGTCGGGGTCGGAGTCAGGGCCGTGCGGAGCCTCTGCGGGTCGGTGGTCGGGGCATCACACGTGAAGTTACGGCAGACGTATGCGGTCGGTTCATCATCGACCAGAATCCGGTCAACCAGGAGTGGCAGCTCATCACTCTCCGGGGTGCCGATGGCCACGACCGCGCCGGGTGCCGTGCCCAGAAGTGCCGTGCGGTGCAGGGCCCTGGTGCCGGGGTCGTCGAGCGCCGGGCCGACGATCGCGACCTCGCGCGGCCCGTCGAGGAGCGCCTCGGCGACCGCGAGCCCCCACCCGACGAAGCGCGGCACCCGCGGCCCGAGCGCCTTGACGACACCCAACGCCCGCTCGGCCGCGGCACGGTGGGGTTCCGAACCGGTCTGGGCGGCGTACGACAACAGCGCGCCCGTGGCGGCGGTCCAGCCCGACGGGGTGGCGTTGTCGGTGGGGTCCTGGGGGCGGCGGATGAGCTTCTCGGCGTCCGCGGCGGTGTCGTAGAGCGTGCCGCTGTCGTCGGTGAACCGCGTGAGCACGTGGTCGAGCAGGAACCCGGCGAACTCCAGCCACACGCCCTCACCGGTGACGGAGGCGAGCGCCAGGAAGCCCTCGGCCACGTCCGCGTAGTCCTCCAGCACGCCCGCGTTCGCGCCCACCCGGCCGTCCTTCGACGTACGGACCAGACGGGCGTGCTCGTCCAGGTGCAGCCGTACCAGCAGGTCGGCGGCGCCGAGCGCGGCGTCCACGAGGTCGGGGCGGTCGAAGTACGCGCCGGTCTCGGCGAGCGCGGCGATCGCGAGGCCGTTCCAGGCGGCGACCACCTTGTCGTCGCGGCCCGGGGTGGGGCGCCCCGCCCGCTTCTCCAAGAGGCGGCGCCGGATCGACTCGATCCGCTGGGCGTCGAACACGCCTTCCTGCTGGGGAAGCTGCAGCACGGAGGAGCCGTGCTCGAAGGTGCCCTCCTCGGTCACCTCGAAGTACCGGGCGGCGAGTTCGGCGTCGTCGGCGCCGAGGGCCTCCCTCAGCTGCTCCGGGGTCCACACGTAGTACGCGCCCTCGACGTGCCGGCCCGTTCCGTCGTCGCTGTCGGCGTCCAGCGCTGAGGCGAACCCGCCCTCGGCGGTGCGCAGATCCCGCACCATGAAGTCGGCGGTCTCCAGGGCGACCCGGCGGGCGAGGTCGGAGCCGGTGGCACGCCACAGGTGCGCGTAGACGCGGCACAGCAGGGCGTTGTCGTAGAGCATCTTCTCGAAGTGCGGCACCACCCAGTCGCGATCGACGGAGTAGCGGGCGAAGCCGCCGCCGAGCTGGTCGTAGATGCCGCCTCGGGCCATGCGCTCACAGGTGTCCCGCGCCATCTGCAGGGCGCCCTCGGAGCCGGTGCGGGCGTGGTGGCGCAGCAGGAACTCGATCACCATGGACGGCGGGAACTTGGGCGCCCCGCCGAAGCCGCCCCGCTGCGCGTCGTACTCACGGGTGAGTCCGAGGAGCGCCTGGGCGAGCTCCTCCTCGCCGGGCGCCCGGGTGTCGCCGTAGCTGATCTCGCGCTGGGCGAGGTCCCGCGCGATCTTCCCGGCGACCTCGGTCACCTCGTCCCGCCGATCGGCCCAGGCCTGCTGGACGCCTTCCAGGATCTGCCGGAAGGAGGGCATGCCGTGGCGGGGGGCGGGCGGGAAGTAGGTGCCGAAGTAGAAGGGCTCGGCACCCGGGGTGAGGAAGACGGTCATGGGCCAGCCGCCGTGGCCGGTCGCGGCCTGGACGGCCTCCATGTAGACGGCGTCGACGTCGGGGCGTTCTTCGCGGTCGACCTTGATGCTGACGAAGTGCTCGTTCAGGTACGCGGCTGTCGCGTCGTCCTGGAAGGATTCGTGAGCCATGACATGACACCAGTGGCAACTGGAGTAACCGACGCTGAGCAGCACCGGTACGCCTCGTTCTCGGGCCTCGGCGAAGGCCTCGTCCGACCAGGGCCACCAGTCGACGGGGTTGTCGGCGTGCTGGAGCAGATACGGGGACGTCTCATGGGCCAGTCGGTTCACCGTTCCACTCTCCCACGGCGACGGGCACCGCGGAGAACAGCGGTCCGACGGGCGCGCCCACGGGGGCGTCCTCGCATGTGTGGGCGCTTTTCGGCCACCACGGCCGTGTCGCCCGGCGGTGCCGCATCGGCCGAGGCCGTTCACGGCACCGCGAAGCGCGAGCTCATCCCGAGGGGAGAGGAGCCGGGGACGAGCGGGGAGCCCTCAGCCCTGCTGAGCCGTCAGCCCTGCTGAGCCGTCAGCCCTGCTGAGCCTTGGGCGTGCCCTTGGCCGCCGCCGTGCCCGAGCCCTTCTTCCCTGCTTCCTCGTTCGAGGCGTCGGCGTCCTCCTCGAAGGACACCTTGCCCATGTGCTTGTTCATGGACTTCATCAGTCCCCACACGGCCACTGCCATCACCGCGAAGACGATGAAGCCGAGGACACCGGGGGTGACCTTGTTCTCGTCGACGTCGGCCAGCGGCACCAGGTGCGTCACAGCCAGGCTCACGCTTGCGCTCATGTCAGGCATTGTCCCTCAGGGCCGGCGGACGCCTGCAAAGAGGTCGTCCTCCGGGAGCGAGGTGTCCACGAGCGACTTCGCCAGCTCGTACTCCTCCGTCGGCCAGACCTCCTTCTGCAGCTCCATCGGGACCCGGAACCAGCCGCCGTCGGGATCGATCTGCGTGCGGTGCGCGATCAGCGCCTTGTCACGGATCTCGAAGAAGTCGGCGCACGGGATGTGGGTGGTCAGGGTGCGCTCGGCGCGGTTGAACTCGTCCCACCGCTTCAGCCACTCCCCGTAGGGCGACTCCAGCCCGCGCTCGAGCAGCGCCTTGTGCAGGGCTTCGGTGCGGGGCCGGTTGAAGCCCTGGTTGTAGTACAGCTTCTGCGGCTGCCACGCGGGGCCGAACTCCGCCTCCGGGTACTTCTCGGTGTCCGCCGCGCCCTCGAACGCCACCATCGAGATCTTGTGAGTCATGATGTGGTCGGGGTGCGGGTAGCCGCCGTTCTCGTCGTAGGTGGTGATCACCTGGGGACGGAAGGAGCGGATCTTCCTCACCAGCTCGCCGGCCGCCTTGTCGACGTCCTCCAGGGCGAAGCAGCCCTCCGGCAGCGGGGGCAGCGGGTCGCCCTCGGGCAGGCCGGAGTCGACGAAGCCCAGCCACTCCTGCTTGACGCCGAGGATCTCGCGGGCCTCGTCCATCTCTTTCTTGCGTACCTCGTGGATGTGCTCCTCGATGTACTTGTCGCCCTGGAGCTTCGGGTTGAGGATGGAGCCGCGCTCCCCGCCCGTGCAGGTCACCACGAGCACGTCCACCCCCTCGGACACGTACTTCGCCATGGTGGCCGCGCCCTTGCTCGACTCGTCGTCGGGGTGGGCGTGCACGGCCATCAGTCGCAGTTGGTCAATCAAGACTCGATCCTCGGTCAGTCGGCAAGTCGGCGCCCGGTGTGATGCGGCGCGATGGGCGGCTTCTATAGTGACCGAACCGGGGCGCGAAAAATTCCGGGTCCGGTCCCCGGACGTCCTTTTCGGGACATCCGTCCCGGCCCCCGGCCGAGAGGACGATCATGACCACGGTGAGCACGCGACTGCCCGAGGACCGCTACGGGCGCTCCTCGGACGAGCGCGCCGACCGCACGCTCAAGATCGTCGGCAGTGTGCTGGGAGCGGCGCTGCTCGTGCTCGTCGGCTGGTTCGCGTACCACTATGTCGTCCAGAACGAGATCAGCGGCCAGGTCATCACGTTCGAGACCTCGCAGGACACGGTCAAGGCCCACCTGGAGGTACGCAAGGACGCCGACGCCACCGGCTACTGCACCCTGCGGTCCCAGGCGGCGGACGGCACCGAGGTGGGCCGCGCGGACTTCCGGTTCGGCGGGCACGCCACACAGATCGACAAGGTCGTCACGCTGCGCACCACCGCGCCGGGGACGACGGCGGAGCTGCTGGGCTGTCACGCCGACTGATGTCACTCGTGTCGCGTAGCCTCTGACCTGCGTTGAGTAATTCTGATGGCTTATGTCCTCCCCCTTTCGCCGGTGAATTGTTAGGCTCGTGGTTTCGCCCACCCGTGGAGGAACATGCTTCTGGGTAGGGCGATGCTTTGTATTCCAAGTACCGACGAGGAGCACCTGTGACCCAGACCAGCGAGAACGTCACCTGGCTGACCCAGGAGGCGTACAACCAGCTCAAGGCCGAGCTGGAGTACCTTTCTGGTCCTGCGCGCACGGAGATCGCCGCCAAGATCGCGGCCGCGCGCGAGGAGGGCGACCTGCGTGAGAACGGCGGGTACCACGCGGCCAAGGAGGAGCAGGGCAAGCAGGAGCTCCGTGTGCGCCAGCTGACCCAGCTCCTGGAGAACGCCAAGGTGGGCGAGGCTCCGGCGGCCGAGGGCGTGGTGGCACCGGGCATGGTCGTCACGATCGCCTTCGACGGTGACGAGGACGACACCCTGACCTTCCTGCTGGCCTCGCGCGAGTACGCGAGCAGCGACATCGAGACCTACTCACCGCAGTCCCCCCTGGGGACGGGTGTGAACGGCAAGAAGGTCGGCGAGGACGCCGAGTACGAGCTGCCGAACGGCAAGAAGGCCATGGTGCGGATCCTCAAGGCCGAGCCCTACCAGGGCTGAGGCCGAGCCCTACCAGGGCTGCCTTCTCCCGACACTTCGCGGCCCCTGGGCGCTTCGGGCGCCCCCGGGGCCTCGTCGCGTCCCGGGGCCTTGTCAGGCCGGGGGCCCAGGGCCGGTGGCCTCCGGCCGGACCGCCGGAGGCCACCGTGGTGTCATGCCGTCGCCGAGCGGTACTTGCGGACCGCGAGCGTACGGAAGACCAGGAGGATCACCACCGACCAGATCAGCGAGGCCCACACGGGGTGCTGCATGGGCCAGGCGTCTGGCGTCCGGAAGCCCGGGGGAAGGTTGCCGAACAGTTCGCGGCACGCCTGCACTGTGGCGCTGAACGGGTTCCACTCCGCGATGTGCCGCAGGAAGGACGGCATCTGGTTCGCGTCCACGAACGCGTTCGAGATGAATGTCAGCGGAAACAGCCAGATCAGGCCGCCCGAGGTCGCCGCTTCAGGAGTGCGCACGGACAGGCCGATCAGCGCGCCGATCCACGAGAACGCGTACCCGAGCAGCAGGAGCAGGCCGAATCCGGCGAGCACCTTGCCGAGGTTCTCGTGCGTGCGCCAACCGACGATCAGGGCGACGACCGCCAGGACGACGAGGGTGAGCGCCGTCTGCACCAGGTCGGCGATGGTGCGGCCGGTCAGCACCGCACCACGTGCCATCGGCAGGGAGCGGAAGCGGTCGATGAGGCCCTTGTGCATGTCGTCGGCGATGCCCGCGCCCGCGCCCGCCGTCGCGAACGTGACCGTCTGGGCGAAGATGCCGGCCATCAGGAACTCGCGGTAGGCCTGGGTGGTGCTGGACGAGCCGACCTGGATCGAACCGCCGAACACGTAGGTGAACAGCACCACGAACATGATGGGCTGGATCAGCCCGAAAATGAGCATCTCGGGAATCCGGCCCATGCGAATCAGATTCCGCTGGGCGACGACCAGTGAGTCGCGGACGGACTGGACGACGGGGTTGGCGGGCGCCGCGACGGGCACGGCGTCGGTTCCGGCACTCACTTGGCGGTCTCCTTGGTGCGCTTGCGGGCCTTGGGGTCCTCGGCCGCGCCGGTCTCCTCGGGCTTCTCCTCGGCGGCGTGGCCGGTCAGGGACAGGAAGACGTCGTCGAGGGTGGGGCGGCGCAGCCCGATGTCGTCCATCTCGATGCCGCGGCCGTCCAGCTCGCGGATGATCTCGGCGAGCAGCTTGGCGCCGCCGACGACCGGGACCGTGAGCTTGCGGGTGTGCTCCTCGACCGTGGTGTCGGCCTTGCCGAAGCGGCGCAGCACCTCGGCGGCAGTGGCGATGTGCTCGCGCTCGTGCACCACGACCTCGACGCGCTCGCCGCCCGTGCGTGCCTTGAGCTGGTCGGAGGTGCCGCGGGCGATGACCCGGCCGTGGTCGACGACGGCGATGTCGTGCGCCAGATGGTCGGCCTCTTCGAGGTACTGGGTGGTCAGCAGCAGCGTCGTGCCGTCGGAGACGAGCTGTTTGATGACCTCCCACAGCTGCTGGCGGTTGCGCGGGTCGAGGCCGGTCGTCGGCTCGTCCATGAACATCACGGGCGGCCGGACCACCAGGGCGGCGGCGAGGTCGAGGCGGCGGCGCATACCGCCGGAGTACGTCTTGGTGGGGCGGTCGGCGGCGTCCGTGAGGTGGAACTGCTCCAGCAGCTCGGCCGCCCGCTGCTTCGCCGCCTTGCCGCGCATCTGGTAGAGCCGGCCCACCATCTGGAGGTTCTCGCGGCCGGTCAGGTACTCGTCGACCGCGGCGAACTGCCCGGACAGGCCCACCGAGCGGCGCACCGCGTCCGGGTCCTTCAGCACGTCGATGCCCGCGACGAGCGCCCTGCCGCTGTCGGGGCGCAGCAGGGTGGTCAGGCAGCGGACCGTGGTGGTCTTGCCCGCGCCGTTGGGCCCGAGGAGACCGAGCACGGTGCCCTGGGGGACGTCGAGGTCGACGCCGTCCAGAGCCCTTACGTCGCCGAAGGTCTTCACCAGGCCTTCGGCTTGGATGGCGCCTGGCATATGAGTTCTCCACGTCGTCGGAAAAACGGCGAGCCGCCGGGGACAGGGGTATGGCAAAGTACGCGCAAAACGCGATGAGGGCGAGACCCGTCACAAGGTGACGAGGCACAGGGTGACGAGACACACACCATAACGCGATGTATCGCGTTGCTCAACGGATTTTCTCCCACTGCTCCCGACACGCCCCCGACCTCAGCCGATGACGGTGTAGCCCGCCTCCCGCAGCGCGTGCCCGACCTCCGCGCAGTGCTCCGGGCCCTTCGTCTCCAGGTGCAGCTCGACCTCCGCCTCCGTGAGCCCGAGCCGGGGATCGGTCCGCACGTGGCTCACGTCGAGGACGTTGGCGTCCACCAGCGACAGCACCCCGAGGAGCGTGGCCAGGGCGCCCGGGCGGTCGGTCAGCCGCAGCCGTACGGCCAGGTAGCGGCCCTGCGCGGCCATGCCGTGCCGCAGGATGCGCTGCAGCAGCACCGGGTCGACGTTGCCGCCGGACAGCACGGCGACCACCGGGCCCTCGAAGGCGCCCGGATCGCTCAGCAGCGCGGCGACCGGGCTCGCGCCGGCCGGCTCGACGACCAGCTTCGCCCGCTCCATGCAGAGCAGCACCGCGGCGGACAGCGCGTCCTCGGACACCGTACGGACCTCGTCGACCAGATCGCGGACGATACGGAACGGCACGTCACCGGGCCGCCCCACCCTGATGCCGTCGGCCATGGTCGCCGCGCTCTCGACCGACACCGGCCGCCCGGCCGCCAGCGAGGGCGGGTACGCGGCCGCGCCCTGCGCCTGCACGCCCACCACCCGTACGTCCGGCCGCAGCGCCTTCACCACGGTCGCGATGCCCGCGACCAGCCCGCCGCCGCCGGTGCCGACGACGATCGTGCGCACGTCGGGGCACTGCTCCAGGATCTCCAGGCCCACCGTGCCCTGGCCCGCGATGATGTCCGGGTGGTCGAACGGGTGGATGAACACCGCGCCCGTCTCCGCCGCGTACTCCTGCGCGGCGGCCAGCGTCTCGTCCACCACTTGGCCGTGCAGCCGTACGTCCGCGCCGTACTCGCGGGTCGCGCTGATCTTCGGCAGCGGGGCGCCCTTCGGCATGAACACCGTGGAGCGCACACCGAGCAGCGCGGAGGCGAGGGCCACGCCCTGCGCGTGGTTGCCCGCGCTCGCGGCGACGACCCCCGCGGCACGCTCCTCGGGCAGCAGCCCCGCGATGCGCACGTACGCGCCGCGCAGCTTGAACGACCCGGTCCGCTGGAGGTTCTCGCACTTCAGGTGCACCGGGGCGCCGACCAGCTGGGACAGGTGCCTGCTGCCCTCCATGGCGGTGACACGTGCGACACCCGAGAGCATCTTCTGGGCGCCCCGGACGTCGTCCGGCGTCACCGTCGGCAAGGAGTCGGCCGTGCTGTAGTTCATGACCACCAGTCTCGCAGTTCACGCCCGTCGACAGCGGCCGTGACCAAGGCGCGAAACGGGTTTGCACAGCCCTGGTACGTCCTGCGCCCCGGCCGCGTACCCTGTCCCCCAACCCAGCTCCCCACGCACGAAGTGAGCCCCCGGCGATGCCCACAACACCTGAGATGTCGATGGACATGACCGACATGAGCACTGTCGGTGACACCGGTCTTCTGGACACGCTGCAGCACGAGGTCGCGGTGTTCGCGCGCCGTGCCGAACAGACGCGGCTCGGCGGGGTCGGGCAGGTGCGCAACTCCATGGACCGTGCCGCGTACCTGCTGCTCAACCGCTTGGACAAGGAAGGCCCCATGGGCGTCAAGGCGCTCGCCGCGAGCATGGGCATCGACTCCTCGACGGTCACCCGGCAGGTCGCCCCGCTGGTCGACACCGGTCTCGTCAAGCGCACCTCGCACCCGGAGGACGGACGCGCGGTGGTGCTCCAGCTGTCCCCGCGCGGGCTGTCCCGGCTCGAGGAGGTACGTTCCTCCAGGCGCCAACTCATGGCCGAACTGACGCACGACTGGGCGCCGGAGGAGCGCGAGACGTTCACCGCCCTCCTCACCCGCTTCAATGTCGCGCTCTCCGCCCGGCAGGGCACGCAGGGTGTGGCAGGACCGGAGTCCCAGCCGGCGTCCTGAGCCCCGCACGCGTACGCCGCGACGCCGACACACGCGCGTGCGGGTGCTCCAAGGCTCTTGACCCGGGGGGCGCCGCCGGTCTCCTATGAGAGCGGGTCCCCGTCGTCCGTACGCCGTCCGGCGTGCCGCACGCCCTCGACGCCGTACGTACGCGACGGGTCCCGTCCCCTCACGGTCACCCTCAGGCGGGAGGCGCGGTGCGAGAACGGCATGCGTCCCACGGCGCCCGCCGGGCCCGGGAGTTCCAGGCGTTCTTCGCAGGCGCTGCCGGGCGGCTGCTGCATGCCGCGACCCTGCTCACCGCGGAGGCCCCCGACGACAACCCGCGCGCACGGCGTCTGCTGACGCTGGCCCTCGCCCAGACGTACGCCTCCTGGGACCGGCTGCGCGGCGAGGACCCCTACGCCCGGGCACGCCAGCACCTGGCCACCCGCTTCGCGCGCGAGGCGTGGCACCAGTACGGGGCGCTCGGCCGGCACCGGCCGGCCCCGGGCAGCCCGCTGGTGAACCTGTCGCCCCAGGAACGGCTGATCCTCGTCCTGAGGATGTACGAGGGGGTCGCCGAGGAACAGACGGCGGCGCTGCTCGGCCTGCCCGTCGAGCGGGTTCGGGCCATCTGCGCCCGGGCGATGGCGACACTCCTGCATCCCCCGGCAAGGTCTGCGCCGACGATGCCGGCACCGGAGGTGGCGCCGTCGTGACCGTGCCGTACGCGGACGTGCGCGGCCCCCGGCCCGCCGCGCACCGCCGGACCGCCCGCCCCGGGCCGTGTGCCCGAGGAGGTGCCCGGTGAACGTGTCCGAACGGGAGGCGACCGTGCGGCGGATGCTGGAGCGGACACCGCCTGCGGTGCCGCCGGACCTGTACGGGGACGTGGTGCGGCGCGGCAGCCGCCTGCTGCGCCGCCGCACGTTGGCCCTCCGTGTGCTGTGGCTGGCCCTGCTGGCCGCGGCGCTCGCCTTCACCGTATGGGCGTCGGTCGCCCGCCCCTGGGTGGAGCCGCCGTCGACGACGACTCCACCGATCAGCGACTGATGAGGCAGAGGGTGAGGCGGTGCCTCAGCCGAGGGCCTGCTTCAGGTCCTCCAGGAGGTCGTCGACGTTCTCGATGCCCACGGAGAGACGGACCAGGTCGGCGGGTACCTCCAGGGCCGAGCCGGCCGCGGACGCGTGCGTCATGCGCCCCGGGTGCTCGATCAGGGACTCGACGCCGCCGAGCGACTCGCCGAGCGTGAACACCTTGGCCCGGTTGCAGACCTCGACGGCCGCCTCCTCGCCGCCCTCCACCCGGAAGGACACCATGCCGCCGAACGCCTTCATCTGCTTCGCCGCGACCTCGTGACCGGGGTGCTCCGGCAGGCCCGGGTACAGGACGCGCTGCACGCGCGGGTGCCCGCTGAGCATGTCGGCGACCTTGGTGGCGTTCTCACTGTGCCGGTCCATGCGCACGGCGAGCGTCTTCGTGCCGCGCAGCACCAGCCAGGAGTCGAACGGGCCGGCGACCGCGCCCATCGCGTTCTGGTGGTACGCCAGCTGCTCGCCGAGCTCCTGGTCGTTCACGATCAGTGCCCCGCCGACGACGTCGGAGTGGCCGCCCATGTACTTGGTCAGGGAGTGCACGACGACGTCCGCACCGAGCGCGAGCGGCTGCTGGAGGTAGGGGGTCGCGAACGTGTTGTCGACGACGAGCCGGGCGCCCGCGTCACGGGCGATCTGAGCGACGGCGGCGATGTCGGTGATGCCGAGCAGCGGGTTGGAGGGGGTCTCCACCCACACGACCTTCGTCCTCGGGGTGAGGGCGGCCCGCACGGCGGCCGGGTCGCTGGTGTCGGCGACCGACCACTCGACGCCCCACCGCGAGACGACCTTGGCGAACAGGCGGAACGTACCGCCGTAGGCGTCGTTCGGGATCACCACGTGGTCGCCGGGGGCGAGCAGCGTGCGCAGCAGGCAGTCCTCGGCCGCCAGTCCGGACGCGAACGCGAGGCCTCGCCGGCCGCCCTCCAGGGCGGCGAGGTTCTCCTCCAGGGCGGTGCGGGTGGGGTTGGCGCTGCGGCTGTACTCGTAGCCGCCGCGCAGCCCGCCGACGCCGTCCTGCTTGTAGGTGGAGACCTGGTAGATCGGCGGGACGACCGCGCCCGTGAGGGGGTCGGCGGTGTTCCCCGCGTGAATCGCGAGGGTCTCGAAATGCTGACTGATGTGCCTGTCGCTCATGGGTTCCGAGGGTAGTGCGCCCGCGGCCGGGACGCGGGATCGCGAGGCCGGGCGCCCCGGAACGGGGGCGTCACCGCTGGGAACGGGGCCCTCTGCAGCCGGAAACGGGGACCGCCGCACCCAGGAACGGGCCCGGGCGGCCGGGTTTTCCACAGCGCGGCGACCAGGATGGCCAAGTGTCGGGCCGGTCTGGTTCGCTTGGGCCATGGTGATTCTTTGGGTCCTGATGGCGCTGGCCCTGTTCAGCATGGTCCTGCTCCCCGTCCTCATGCGCCGGCGAGCGGGCATCCAGCAGGTCTCGCCGGGCGACCCGGACGCCGCGGACCCGGCGAACTACGGGTTCGTGCGCCAGGAGGAGCTGGACGTCCGCATGCCCGGCCCCGACGAGGACCTGCTGGACGTCCTGGACGTGGTGCAGCGCACGCAGGACTACCGCGCGGCCGCCCAGCTCCTGGCCGGCACGGAGGCGGAGAGCGAGACGCGCTGGCAGCGCGTGCAGGCCTTCGCGGGCGCCGCGTCCCTGGAGCTGCAGCAGCGGCCCGGCGGGGTGAGCGAGACGCCGGGCGGACAGTGGCTGCGGGTGTGGCGGGCCGAGGCGCCCAAGGACGCGGGGGGCGCGGCCGTGCACGCGGAGTTCCTGGTGCAGCAGGCGTGGCGCACGTCGACGCCGGGGACGGAAGAGTTCCGGATCATCATGGAGGAGGCCAGGTCGGCGTGCGGGGAGGCGGCGCTGCCGGCCCCCGGCGACCCGGTCCCCTACATCGTCGAGCTGTCCGTGGCCCGCGGCCTTGCCTACCCGCAGCCGGAGTTCGAGCAGCTGTGGCTGAAGATCCTCGACCGGGCGCCCACCCACATGGGGGCGCACCTGGCGGCGCTGCACTACTGGTGCGAGAAGTGGCACGGCTCGCGGGAGCTGGCGTACTCCTTCGCGGAGGCGGCCGCGGCCCGCGCCCCGCAGGGCTCGCTTCTCGCGGCCATGCCCCTGTTCGCGGTCTTCGAGCACCTTCCCGAGGTGAACCTGGTCAGCAGCTTCTACCAGAGCGAGGTAGTGACGAGGGCCATCCACGGCGCGCTGCACGCGGTGCACTCGGCCCGCCCCGACGACCCGATGCTGGCGCACGTCCGCCATCTGCTGGTGTTCTTCCTGGTCCGCAGCGAGCGCTGGGCGGAGGCGATGGCCCAGCTCGTCCACGTCGACGGCCACGTGGGCACGCTGCCCTGGACCTTGACCGCCGACCCGGCGGCGGACTACGCGGTGTACCGGGCGCTGGCGGTGGCGGGGTACGAGGCGAACGGGGGGAGCCCGGCGACGCTTCCGCACTGAGCAGGACGGGTGGGACGTGCCCCGACCCGGCCCGGGTCCCGGAATGTCCCGGGAAACCCGCAGGTCGACCTACGCGGACCGGCGCCCGCCGAGACCTGAGGCCGCCGCCCCGGCACAGTCGAAAATCGATGGCCAAGGGGAGTCGCTCGGCCTCACCCTGTACGCCATGGAGGAACCGCAACGAAGGATCCGCGCGCTCCACACGGAGTCCACGATCACCGTCTACCAGGCATACGCACCGGAGATCGGCATTCCTGCGGTTCGCCGAGGCCGCTTCCCCGCTGGGTGGAAGCGGGACCGAATGACGTGGATCAAGCCGTCGTTCCTGTGGATGATGTACCGCTGCGGCTGGGGCACAAAGACAGGGCAGGAGATCGTCCTTGCTGTCGAGATCACTCGCGACGGCTTCGAGTGGGCGCTGCGCAACGCATGCCTGTCGAGTTACCTACCGGGGCTGCATCCCGACCGCAGCACCTGGCAAGGCCAGGTGAAGCGGGCACCGGCGCGTGTCCAGTGGGACCCCGAGCGCGATCTGCACCTCCAGCCTCTGCCGTACAGATCGTTGCAGCTCGGGCTCTCCGGTGAGGCCGTACGCCGCTACGCGGACGAGTGGACGGTCTCCATCAGCGACGTGACTGCGCTCGCCAGCGAGATCCACGCACTCGTCGGCCGCGGCGACCTGGACGCCGCGGCCCGACTGCTGCCCAAGGAGCGGGCATATCCCGTCGAGGACGAACTGATGGCCCACCTGCGCTCATGACTGGGCACGCTCATCGAACGGCCGGCCTCGATCATCACCGGCACAGCCCCCTGCCGTACTCGGGAGCCACCCGGCAGGCCGACTGGGCGGTCAGGCTGTCCGTTTGACAGGAGGATGGCGAGGTTTTCCGCTGGAAGGGAGAGCGCTGGTCCGGCGTGCCGGGCTCGCGCGTTCACCCGGGGGAGGCCGTCATGCAAACGGATCCGTCCCACTCGCTCTCGCTCTCGCCTTCGGCGCACGCGGGGAGTGCCTCGGTCGTCGGACTGTGGCGCTACCCGGTGAAGTCGATGCCGGGGGAGGAGCTGAACGCCTCCGGCATCACGGAGCACGGGCTCGTCGGGGATCGACGATTCGCCGTCGTCGACAAAGTGACGGGAAAGGTCGCGGGCGCGAAGAACCCGCGCAAGGGTAATTTCTTCGATTTTCGCGCTGCCTATGTCGTGCCTCCGCAGGTGGGATCGAAGCTCCCTGCCGTCCGTCTGACCCTGCCCGATGGAACGGCCGTGACGAGCGACCATCCCCACCTGGCGCAGATCCTCTCCGAAGCTCTCGGCCGGGAGGTCGTGCTTGCGCAGGCGCGAGGCGAGGCAGACTGGCCGGGCGCGACAGCCGAGGAGTACTGGCCCGATATGGCAGGTCTCGTCCACCGGGACACCGTGACCGAGTGGGAAATGCCGGCGGGGACCTTTTTCGACATGGCGGTCGTACACCTGGTGACGACGGCGACGATCGATCGGCTGCGCGCGCTGTATCCCGACGGGCGCTTCGAGGTTCGGCGGTTTCGGCCGAACATTGTCGTGGCAACCGGCCCGGACGAGCAGGGCTTCGTGGAGAACGACTGGGTCGGTCATGCGCTGGCGATCGGCGACGACGTCCGGTTGCAGGTCACCGGCCCCTGCTCCCGCTGCGTCATGATCACGCTGCCGCAGGGGGACCTGCCGCAGGACGGCGGCATCCTGCGTGCGGCAGCGCAGCACAACCAGGTGAATGTGGGGGTCTACGCCGAGGTGATCGCGGGCGGCACGATCCGGCGCGGCGATGCCGTCACGCTCGCGTGATCGGCCGCGAGGCACCGCGCATACGGAGGAGGCGGAAGTGGAGATGCAGCCAATCTCGCTCTACGAGCGCCTCGGCGGGATATACAGCATTGCCACCGTCGTCGACGATCTCATCGATCGGATCATGGTTGACGACCGCCTGAACGCGAATCCTCGCGTCAACGACGCGCACCACCGCGTACTGCCTCCAGGGTTCAAGTACCTGGTGACGGAAATGGTCGGCGAAGCGACCGGGGGGCCGCAGCGGTACACGGGGCGCGCGATGGAGGACTCCCATCGCGACATGCTGATCACCGGGGACGAGTGGGCGGCCTTCATGGACGACCTCAACAAGACACTCGACAAGTTCGAGGTACCGCAGCGGGAACGGTCCGAGGTGCTCGCCATCGTCGAGAGCCTCCGAGAGGCCATCGTCGCCGAACCGGTGACCTGAGACAGGGGCCGTGACCATCACACGGCAGGTGGGCGTTTCCCGGGACAGCTCACCCCGACGCCTCACGCAAATCATATTCAATGAAATACCGCTGCACGGATAGTGAGAAATACAGCGGCCAGGTACTGTCATCTGACTGCCGAAACGATTCTCCGTCGATTTATTCCCCCAAATGCCGGATACCTGGGCGCCCTGTGGCGCTCGTTAGGTGATCGTGACTTGGAACGAACCGGAAGATCAGATCCCCGTCGGAAGTGGCGCCGGCTGGCACGAGTCGGCCGGCGGTGACGTGCGCCTCAAGGGCTGTTCGGACCTTCTTGAAGACTTCTTCAAGAGGATCAGTGACATGGAGAGCGAATACCTGCGCGCTCTGGACGGAGCTTCCTGATACAGAGCTCGGAGGAACTTCGAGAATGGACAGGCTTCAAGGCGAGCCAAGCCTCTACGGCATCCAGTTCGCCCTGAGATCCGATCATGATGTGCTCGGCCAGCACTCTTATCATGTCGATCCCCTAGAGACGCATCCCGTGTGGAGCGCCCCCGGCCCGGACATCGCGCCGAACGGCTGGGATCCCGACGAAGAGCTGGCCCAGATGCTCTCCACCGTGTCGGCCGTGGACCCCGCTCCGCCCTCGATGGACGGCCAGCACCGCCACCGGATCGACCGGCGGCGCCCCCGGCCGGCCCACCACATCCTGGACGGTGGTCAGCGGCTCAGCCCCGTCACGCTCCTGGTCGCCACGATCGCCGCGTGCGCGGTGGCGATGCTGGGCTGGTCCACCGCCTACTCCTACAACCAGCTGCGCGAGATCGCCGCCACGGTCCTGCCGGCGCCGCTCGCCCAGTGGTGGCCGCTGACGGTGTACGGACCGTGGTTCGTGGCCGCGCTGTCCATCCTGCGGGCGGCCTTCCAGCACCGCACCGCCCGGCGGTCCTGGTGCGTCATCCTGATCGCCTCCGCGACGGCAGTGGCCCTGTGCATCAGCCACTCCTCGTACTCCGTGCTCTCGATGGTGATCGTCGGGATTCCGCCGATCACCGCCCTGGTGTGCTTCCGGGAGCTCGTCGGCCAGGTGTCGTGCAAGCACCGCCCCCGGCACGCCGCCCCCGGCAAGGAGCCGGCCGGCGGCGGCTGACCCACGACTCCGCGCGAACGGCACACGGATCGGCACCCGCCCCGAGCGAGCGGGTGCCGATCCGTGTGGTGCGTTGTCATCCCGCCATGGACGGGGCGTACGGCGACAGGGCCGGAGCGAGCTGCACTCCGGGAGCCAGCCCGAGGGCCACCAGGGCGTCGGGCAGGCCGCGTCCGACGCGGGTGGCCTCCTGCGTTCCGGGGGCGGCCAGTTGGCGGCAGCTCCCTGCGATGATCCCGAACAGGTGCTGCACCCGGCCGGGGCCGCGCGGCAGCAACTGGCCGTGGAAGTCCTCGTGGTGGGCGAGGACGAGGGCGGCGAGGCCGGCGACATGGGCCGAGGCGGTGCCGGTGCCGTCCAGGGCCGTGTAGCCGCCGCGCGGGGCGCACGACAGGACCGCCACTCCGGGGGCGGCCGCGTCCACGCCGGGGCCGTAGCAGCTGAACGGTGCGGCGAACAGCCCTTCGGCAGTCAACTGCGGCCCGATGTGGGTGGCCTGGGAGGTGCCCTGCGGGTACGAGCCGAAGACTCCCAGCGCGCCGACGGTGAACACGGTGGGCAGCGAGCCCGGGAAGCCGACCGGTCCGCCGGTGTCGCCCGCGGGTGCGACGCAGGCGATCCCCGCCGCGTAGGCGTCGGCGAGTTTGCGGGAGACCAGCGCCGAAGGGTACGGCGCGGCCACCGCGAGATGGGCGATGTCGACCTCGCGCTCGATGCAGTGGTCCAGAGCGGCGATCAGGTCGCTGAAGTGCCCGCCGGGCAGCACCTGGCAGACCTCGATCTCGGCGTCGACGGCGATCCCGATGATCCCCTTGCCGGTGTCCGCGCCGGCGATGATGCCCGCCGCGTGGGTGCCGGTGCCCAGGGTGTCGTGGGCCCAGCCGCTGTCGGTGCCGCGCACCAGATCGACACCGGAGCGCACGCGTTGCCGCAGATCGGGGTGCTCGGTGCTCACGCCCGAACCGATGACCGCGACCCGGACGCCGAAGGCGCGGAACGTGGGCGGCAGCCGGTCCAGGCGCATGGCCTGCTGGCCCCAGCCGTACTGCTGCCGCTGCTCCAGCTCCGGGTACACCTGGGCCAGCGGGGTGAGGGTGACCAGGTTCTCCTGCGTCGCCGACAGGTCGGGCCGGTGGATCCATCGATCGGCGTAACCGGCCGCGGGGCGGACGTAGAGGGACTGGACGGTCTCCGTGGTCTCCGTCGCCAGGGTGAGGGCGACCGTCCCGTCGGCCGCGGTGATGCCCTGGCTCGGCCAGGTCGCCCCGATCAGGAACACTCCAGCGCCCGCCAGCGGTTCGCCGTCCGGGCCGCACACGCGCAGCGAGATCTCCGCGGGCTCCTCCAACGGCGTGACCAGCCCCGGATCGCGCAGCGGCAGCACGCCCGCGGTCGGCGCGGCGGCGGGTCCGGTTCCGGACAGCGGCAGATCCGGTTCGATGTGCACATGCAGCGACCGCATGGCCGGTACCTGGGCCTCGGCCGCCTCGACGACCGCGATCTCCGGGCAGGAGGGCCGCATTCCGGCCGACTTCAGCTTCTCCGGCGACCGGAGTCTGCGGGTCACCGTCACCTCGGGCATACGCTCCAGCCGGTCGCACAGCGCGTCCATGCCGAGTTCGGCGACTCCCGGGGGGAGAAGACTCTGCGGCAGGGGTGTCACCATGTACCGGGCCCGGCGCGGCTGCACCGTGATCGGTGACGGGCCGCTCTTCCCGTGTGGCCCGGTCTCCTTGCCCTCGGGTGCCATCCCGCCGGCACCCGCTCCCTCGGACCCGCTCTCCCGGTTGTTTCCGGGTCTTTCCTTGACCATTGCGTCCACCTTCACCACGCCTGCGTCGTTCCTTGGCTCCTGATCGGCTCCTGATCCGGTGACGGCGGCCGCGCTTCCACAGTGATGCGGTGTGCCCGGGAACCGCTCCTGGGCACACCGCATCGCGCGCCGCCGGACGTCAGCCGATGCCGAAGGGCATCTGGCCGAAGCCGAAGCCGGGCTGCTGGTACTGCTGCTGGTAGGGCTGGCCGAACTGCTGGCCGCCCGCCCCGCCGGGGCCCCACGGCTGCATGCCCTGCTGGCCCTGCATGCCCTGCTGGCCCTGCTGGCCCTGCATGCCCTGCTGGCCCTGCTGACTCTGCTGGACCAGCGTCAGGATCGCGATCGGCAGCGCCTGCTGCACGGACTGCTCCACCGCGTGCCGCACGCCCTGGCGCAGCGTCGTGTGCAGCGCGATGGCCAGGTACGGGTGCGCCTGGTGGGCCAAGCCCTGCTGCTGGAGCTGCTGCTGGACCTGCTGGATCTGCTGCAGCGTCTGCTGCATGCGCTGTGCGATCTGCTGGCTCGCCTGCTGACAGGCCTGCTGGATGGTCTGCTGGACGACCTGCGCGATCGGCTGCTGGCCGAACTGCTGCTGGCCGAACTGCTGGCCGAACTGCTGCAGGGGCTGGGTACCGGTCATCACCGACATGAATGCTCCGTTCGATGGCACCAGGGGTGAAAGCCGACATAGAGAATCTATGCGGACTTCGTCGGACGATCCCGACGCCCTGAAGCTAAGGTGGCGCACTCACGATCGCAATCCGATGACCATCTCGACCGACCGTACGGTGGGACCGGTTCGGCGACGCGCTCGGTGCGCACCACGCCCCGCAGCGCAAGGCCGGCGCGGCCGGGACAGGGGTTCGGCCCGGCCGCCCGCTCGCACCTCCAACTGGATGAACCTCAGTCCTCGCCGCTCCCGTAGGGCCTCGTCAGGATCTCCATGTTGTGACCGTTCGGGTCGTCGAAGTACGTGCCCCGGCCGCCGTCGTTGTGGTTGATCTCGCCGGGGCGGTGGTGGTACGGGTCCGCCCAGTACCTCAGGCCCCTGTCCCGGATACGGGCGAAGATCACGTCGAAGTCGTCCTCGGAGACCAGGAACGCGTAGTGCTGTGGAGTGATCGAGCCGGTGGTCTCCATGTAGTCCAGCGTCACACCGTTGGGGATCTCCACCGGGGTGAACGGGCCGAACGGCGGCGCCACCTCCAGCCCCAGCAGATCGGCGAGGAAACGCGCGGACGCCTCCTTGTCGTGTGCGGCGACGATCGTGTGGTTGAGCTGCACGGACATGGGTCGGGCCTCCTGTCCCCCGGTTGCCGTAACCACTTCCCACGCTAGTGCCGCAACAGGCAACGTTCGCCCCGTCGCGACGCCCGGCACTCCCCCAAGCTCTCGGCTTCGCTCGAGCAGGGGGGGGACCCCCACCCCCAAGCTCTTCGAGCAGGGGGGACCCCCACTCGCCGCACCGGCCGAAAGCCCAAGTACATCCAGTACGAGGACTTCCGGCCGGCACTCCCCCAAGCTCTTCGAGCAGGGGGTACCCCCAGAGCACGCACCGGACACCGCTCCTTGACGGGCAAACGTTGCCTGCCGCGGCACTAGACAGCGCGACGGCTCGGCACATCGGTCTCTTCGGGCCCACGCCGCTGCGACCTTCGACCGACAACGCGCGTGAGGCGGCCACAGGGGCCGCCTCACGTGGTGCTGTCAGGGGATTCTCAGATGGTGGCCGTGTCGATCACGAACCGGTACCGGACGTCGCTGCTCAGCACCCGCTCGTACGCCTCGTTGATCTCGGAGGCGCTGATCAGCTCGATCTCGGCGCCGACGCCGTGCTCCGCGCAGAAGTCCAGCATCTCCTGGGTCTCGCGGATGCCGCCGATGCCGGAGCCCGCGAGGGTCTTGCGGCCGGAGATCACCGAGAACAGGTTGAGCGAGATGGGCTCCTCGGGGGCGCCCACGTTCACCAGCGCGCCGTCCGTCTTCAGCAGCGACAGGAGCGCGCCGAAGTCCATCGGCGCCGACACGGTGGAGATGATCAGGTCGAACGTGCCGCGCAGCTCCTCGAAGGTCTTGGGGTCGCTGGTGGCGTAGTAGTGGTCGGCGCCCAGCTTCAGCCCGTCGTCCTTCTTGCGCAGGGACTGCGAGAGCACCGTCACCTCGGCGCCCATCGCGTGCGCGAGCTTGACGCCCATGTGGCCGAGGCCGCCCAGGCCGACGATCGCGACCTTCTTGCCGGGGCCCGCGTTCCAGTGGCGCAGCGGGGAGTACGTGGTGATGCCGGCGCACAGCAGCGGTGCGGCCACGTCGAGGGAGAGGCCGTCCGGGATGCGGACGACGAAGTTCTCGTCGACGACGACCTTCTCGGAGTAGCCGCCGTAGGTGGGCTCGCCGTCCTTGCCGATGGCGTTGTACGTGCCGACGCCACCCTTGAGGCAGTACTGCTCCAGCCCCTTCTCACAGTTCTCGCACTCGCGGCAGGAGTCGACCAGGCAGCCGACGCCCACGCGGTCGCCGACCTTGAACTTGGTCACACCGGGGCCGACCTCCGAGACCACGCCCGCGATCTCGTGGCCCGGTACCATCGGGAAGATCGCCTCGCCCCACCCCTCGCGGGCCTGGTGGATGTCCGAGTGGCAGATACCGGCGAACTTGATGTCGATCAGGACGTCGAACTCGCGGACCTCGCGGCGCTCGATCGTGGTGCGCTCGAGCGGGGCCTTCGCGGCGGGTGCGGCGTACGCAGCAACGGTGGTCATGCCGAGTTTCTCCTAGGGGGTCGCGCGCCCGGCTGCCTACCACCGGGCACGGCGTCCAGCCTGCCCGACGGCAGCCGAGTCACCCAGGCCACGGTTCTGCCTACGACCGGCGGTCCTACCACTGGCGGGGTCAGGCTCCCGGTCGTACGACCGGGAATACTGGACGCATGGACGAACAGCTCGACTCCGTGCCGGAGCCCGCCGTGGGAGCCGGCCAGGCCCTGGACCGGCGCGCCGAGCTCAGCGAGTTCCTGCGCACCCGCCGGGCCCGGCTCAAGCCGGAGGACGTGGGGCTGCCGGACTTCGGCCGCCACCGCAGGGTGCCGGGGCTCAGGCGCGAGGAGCTGGCGCAGCTGGCAGGCGTGTCCGTGGCGTACTACACGCGTCTGGAGCAGGGCAACGGACGGAACGTGTCCGCGGAGGTGCTCGACGCGATCGCCCGCGCGCTGCGGCTGACCGACGCCGAGCACGCGCATCTGACGCATCTGGCCAAGCCGAAGGCGCACAAGAAGAAGCCGTCGGCCAGGACGCAGCAGGTGCGGGCGTCGCTCAGGCAGCTGCTGGACTCCTTCGACGGGGTGCCCGCGTACATCGTCGGGCGGCGTGCGGACATCCTGGCGTGGAACCGGATGGCCTCGGCCGTCTTCGGGGACTGGGCGCAGCTGCCGCCCCAGGATCGGAACTGGGCGCGGATGGCGTTCCTCAAGCCCGAGTACCAGGACCTGTTCGTGGACTGGGAGCAGAAGGCGATCGACATCGTGTGCCAGCTGCGGTACGAGGCGGGGTGTCACCCGGACGATCCGCGGCTGTCGGCCCTCGTCGGGGAGCTGTCGGTGAAGAGCGAGGAATTCCGGCGGCTGTGGGCGACGCACGACGTCAAGGAGAAGAGCCACGGGATGAAGCGGATGCGGCATCCGCTGGTGGGCGACCTCGCGCTGCAGTGCGAGTCGTTCCGGGTACCCGACGACGGTGAGCTGGCGATGGTGACGTACCACGCCGAACCGGGCTCGGCGTCGGCGGAGGCGCTGCGCCTGCTGGCGAGCTGGGGCACGGACGCGACCCGCGCGGGCACGGCCGCGCCGCAAGCCTGACGGCCGCGGCGCAAAGCGCGCCGCACCCCTGACGGCCGCGGCACAAAGCGCGCCGCACGCCGGACGGCCCACCGGAGGCATCGCTTCCGGTGGGCCGTCCACCATCTGTCCTCTGGCCGCCGTCTATCGGCTCACTTGGCGTAGAACGCGTTGTAGAGCGAGATCGTCGACTTGTTGCCCTTCTTGTCGGCGATCTTGGCGTGGAACGACAGGCCCTGGCCCTTGGCCGGGTTCTTGTAGGTGATCCTGCCGTTCTTGACGGTCAGCTTGGTCCAGGTCCTGCCGTAGTCGTCCGACACCCAGACCGAGAGCGACTGGAGGTTGCGGCCCGCGGCCGCGCCCTGGACGGTGACCGGGATGGTGACCTTCTTGCCGGCCTCGACGCGGCTGTCCAGGCCGGTGGTCGCGCCGAAGCGGACGGTCGAGGCGGGCAGCTGCGCGCTGTCCACCTTCTTGGACTTGAACGTCCAGCTCGCGTCGATGCGGGTGGACGCCGCCGCGACCTTCACACTGCGGATGACCGAGGTCGTCAGCGTGTACGTGGCCTCGGCGGAGGGAACCTCGAAGGGCTTCACGCCGAACAGCGGATCGTCGTTCGAGCCGACCTCGGTGCCGCCCCGGTACAGCGTCGTCTTCACCGACATGAACTCGGAGGATCCGGCGTGCCCCTGCCCGTCCGCGAACAGCGGCAGGTATCCGTAGATCTCGTTGCCGGCCCGGAAGAGGCCGTAGTCGGAGTTGATCACCGGACCGAAGACCGCGGTGTTGAGGGTCTTGGTGTAGGTCTTGCCTCCGGTGAGTATCCGCGGGTCGCCCAGCGTGTAGTACGCCTCCGAGACCGGGAAGCCGTCCGCGTCCTTCTTGCCGCCGTACTGCGAGAGGTCGAACGTCCACCGCGCCTTGTCACCCGTGGAGACGTAGAACGTGCGCGTGCCGCGCAGGTTCTGCTCGACGGGGATGTTGGAGCCGCTGTCGGTCGGTGTCTCGGCGTAGGCGCCGACCGCGCCGGTCTTGCCGCTGCTCGCGGCGCCGAGGTTCAGCTTCAGCGTGGCCAGTTCGTTCGCCCGGTAGTGGCGTACGTGCGCGCCCTGGAGCTGCTTGACCGCGGAGCCGGTGAACACGTCGTACTCGGCCGTGCCGCCCTTGGTCCACTGGCCGAACCAGGACTGGGAGAGACCGGAGGGGACCGCCGGGCCGACCTGCGCCAGGCGGATGTCCGCGAACGACGGAGCGGACAGGGCCAGGCCGGTGCCCGCAGGGTCGTAGACGTACGACACCGTCGCGGACCGCGGCTCGGCCGACGCGTCCGGGACCGTGATGTCGGCGGACCTGGCCTTGTTGAGGTCCAGGGTGATGGCGGTGTCCCTGGTGACGCTCACCTTGGGCTGGACCAGCCAGTCGACGCCGCCCTCGATCGCGGTCGGGTCCTTCACGGAGAGGGAGTCCAGCAGGTACGTGCCCTTGGGCACGCGGATCTTCACGGTCGTCGCGGAGCTCTGGGAGAAGTACTCCTTGCCCGCGTCGGCGCCCGAGGCCGCGACCAGGTCGCTGAGGTGGACGGGCGTCTGTCCGTCACGGCCCACGTACTTCAGGGTGACGTCGTACGACTCCGTCTCGCGCTCCACGGCCGCGGCCGTGCGCACGCTCCGGCCGCCGCCCGTCGCCGTCACATATGCCGAGTACGCGCCGTCGACGGTGCCGCCCAGCTTGCTGTTCACGGCGACCGGGACCGACGCCGTGCCGCCCGCCGGGACGGTGACCGTCTTCGCGCCGAGCGTGAAGAAGCCCGAAGGCGCCGCCTGACCCTTGGGGTTGGTGGCCGTCAGCGACAGCGTGAGGGTGACGGCGGTCTTCCCGGTGTTGCGGTACGTCAGCTGCTTGGTGATCGGCGTGTCGTCGGTGTGCGGCCACTGCGCGATGCCGAAGCTCAGGAACGACGGTTCGGCGAGCACGGTCTGCTTGATCGCCCTGTCCACGGCGATGCGTCCCGAACCCTGCTGGAAGGGGGTGTAGTTGCCGCCCTTCGCGGAGCCCGTCAGCGCCGACTTCAGCTCGGCGAACGTCCAGTCGGGGTGCTCCTGCTTGAGGAGGGCGGCGGCGCCCGCCACGTGCGGGGTCGCCATCGACGTACCGGAGATGGTCAGGTACCCGGCCGGGTTCTCGCCGACCTCCTGGTCGATGAGGCTGCCCGGGGCCGCGGCGGCGGTGATGTCCACGCCGGGCGCGGTCACATCGGGCTTGATGGCACCGTCGAGGCCGGGGCCACGGCTGGAGAAGTCGGCCAGCTTGTCGTGGTCGTCGACGGCGCCGACGGTGAGAGCGTCGGCCGCGCTGCCCGGGGAGCCGATGGTCTTCTCGCCGGCCTCGCCCTCGTTGCCCGCGGCGATGGCGAACAGGATGCCCTTCTGCTCGGAGAGCTTGTTCACCTCGGCCTCGAGCGGGTCGATGTCGGGCGTGTCGGCGCCGCCCAGGCTGAGGTTGACGATGTCGGCGCCCTGCTGGGCGGCCCACTCCATGCCCGCGAGGATGCCGGAGTCGTCGCCGTAGCCGTCGTCGTCGAGGACCTTGCCGCTGAGGATCTTGGCGCCGGGCGCGACGCCCTTGTACTTGCCATGCGACTTCGCGCCGGTACCGGCCACGATGGACGCCACGTGCGTGCCGTGGCCGACCTTGTCGGCGGTGGTGGCGGAGGTGGAGAAGTTCTTGGCCTCGATCACCTGGCCCTTGAGGTCCGGGTGGTCTGCGTAGACGCCCGTGTCCAGCACGGCGACCTTGACGCCCTTGCCGGTGTAGCCCGCGGCCCAAGCCGTCGGGGCGCCGATCTGCGGCACGGACTTGTCGAGGCCGGCCTTGCGGACGCCGTCGAGCCAGACGTGCGCGATGCCGGAGGCGGTGGCGTCGCCGTCGGTGACGGCCTTCCACAGCTCGGCCGCTTCGCGCTGGGGTGTGAGGACCGCGTCGGCGTTCAGGGACGTGAGGGTCCGGCGAAGCGTGCCCGCCCCGCGGACGTCGGCCTTCGCGGTACGGGCGGCGCCCTTGTAGCCGACGATGACCTTCAGGCCGTTCTTCTGGTCCGCGCGGGTCCGCGCGGAGTTGAGCTCGGTGACGTCGAACAGGCGCCGGTCGATCTTCCCCTCGGCGATCAGAGCGGCCGCGTCGGCCGGCACCACGTAGGTGTGTCCGGCGGCCTTGCGGACCTGAACCGGAACGTTCTCGCGGCCCATCGCCCGCTCCAGGCCCACGACACGGCCCTTGGCGTCGACGACGACACGGTCACCGGTGATGAGAGTGATCTGGTGCCGGCCCGTCAGACCGCCGGCGGGGCCGTGCGCCGCGGGGGCGGGCTTCGCCGACGCCGGGCTGGTCATGCCCGCCGCCAACGACACGGCGGCCGCCGTTGCGACGGTCGCCGCGCATGCTCTTTTCACTTGTCTGCGCAAGACTCCCCCTGGAGATGAGGTACCGGGCGAATCCCCATTCACCCGGCCGGGGGTGGCCTTGTGCATGCACACGTCATCCCCCCGGAGCACGCAGTATGCCGGGGGGTGATCAACGCCTCAATACGGGGGCCGTAACGACTTGGAACGACCGGGCGTCCACGAGACGGCCCGCCGAACGTCCTGCCGAACGGCCTGCGGAGCGGCTCCCGAACGGTACGGAGCGGCCTACGGAGCGGCGTTCTCCTTGACGGTGATTCTGCCCTTGCGAATGGTCGCGAGCCGCGGCGCCTTCTTCGCGATCGACGAGTCGTGGGTGACCATGATGAACGTCAGCCCGTGCTCCTTCCACATGCGTTCGAGCACGTCCATGATCTCGTCGCGCATCGACTCGTCGAGGTTTCCGGTGGGTTCGTCGGCGAGCAGCACCTTCGGCTGCTTCACCAGCGCGCGGGCGATCGCGACGCGCTGCTGCTGACCGCCCGACATCTCGCCCGGCAGATGCCCGAGCCGCTCCCCGAGTCCTACGGAGTTCAGTGCCTCGGCGGCCCGTTCGCGCCGCACTGCGGCCTTCACCCCGAGGGGGACCAGGGCGGTCTCGACGTTCTCCTGCGCGGTGAGTGTGGGGATGAGGTTGAAGGACTGGAAGACGAAGCCGATGTTCTCGCTGCGCACCTTGGTGAGCCGGGCCTCGGAGAGCCTGGCCAGGTCGACGCCGTCCAGTTCGACCTGGCCGGATGTCGGCTTGTCGAGTGCGCCGAGCATCTGCAGCAGCGTGGACTTGCCGCCGCCGGTGGGGCCCTGGATGACGAGCCGGTCGCCGTCGCCGATGGTGAGGTCGACGCCGTCCAGGGCGTTGATCGTCTCCTTGCCCCGTGTGTAGCGCTTGGTGACGCCTCTGAGTTCGTACATGGGTGCAACTCCTGGGATGCGGAAGGGGTGCGGGCCGGGGCTATTCGACGCGGCGCAGGGCGTCCGCCGGACGCAGCCGGGAGGCGCGCCAGCCGCCGAAGGCGCCGGCGATCAGACCGCCGGCCACGGCGAGGGCGACCGCGAGGGCGATGGTGGTGAGGCTGACCGGCGCGGTGAGCGCTACCTGAAGGGTCCGCGCGGCCTGCCGTCCCGGACCGCCGAAGCCACCGCCACCGTTGCCGCCGCCGAAGCCGCCGCCACCGCTGCCACCGCCGAGCTGGGCCTGAAGCGTGGGGCTGATCGCGGTGACGGCGTACGCGCCCGCCAGGCCGAGCGCGATGCCGAGGGCGCCGCCGACCAGGCCGTTGACGACGGCCTCGCCTACCACCTGCCGGGTCACGCGGCCCGACTTCCAGCCGAGCGCCTTCAGCGTGCCGAACTCGCGCACCCGGCGGGAGACGGCGGAGGAGGTGAGCAGGCCGGCGACCAGGAACGCGGCCACCAGCACCACGATGGACAGCCACTTGCCGACACTGCCGGCCAGGCTGGAGGCGGTGGACAGCGAACCGGAGACGGTGCTCGCCAGGTCGGCGGAGGTGGTGACCGTGGTCCCCGAGACGTTCGTCTGGATGGCCTTCTTCACACCGGCGATCTGCTGCGAGTCGATCGCCTTGACGTAGATCGTGGTGACCTTGTCCTTCGCGTCGGCGAGCGTCTGGGCCTGCTGCAGCGGGATGTACAGATTGGCCGCCGAGTCACCGCTGTCGGCCGTGGCGATGCCGATGATCTGGAACTTGACGCTCTTGATGGTGACCGTGCCGCCGACCTTGAGATTGTTCTCCTTGGCGTAGGCCGAGTCGACGACGGCGACCTTGGCGTTCGAGTCCGACGTCTTGAAGGTGCGACCACTGGTGATCCCGGAGGAGGTCAGCGGGCCGAGGGCGGGCTTGGTGACGTCGGTGCCGTAGACGGAGTAGTTGTTGACGTCGAAGGCGGCGCCGCCGCCCTCCACCTGGCCCTGCGGCTGCCCGCCGCCGAAGCCGCCGCGTCCGCCCTGCTCGCCGCTGTTCTGGTTCTGCCGGAACTGACCCCGCGTGAACTGCCCGCTGATCTTGATGACCCGAAGGCTCAGCCCGCCGACGGCGTCCGAAACCCCCTTCTGCGTCCCGACCTTGGTGACCGTGCTGCTCGCCAGCGTCTGGAAGCCCTGCACCGTGACGCGGTCGCTGCTCTGGGTCTCCTTGGAGTCGCTGCCGCTCGCGTCGAAGTTGAAGCGCGGCCGCTGCGAGCTGCCGGAGGTGGGGTCGGCCGCCTTGGTGACGGTCATGTCGGTGCCGAGTCCGTACAGCGACTGCAGCACCTTGTCCTGTGCCTTCCCCATCCCCGAGGACACGGAGTTGACCACGATCACAAGTGCGATGCCCAGCGCGAGCCCGGAGGCGACGACGAGGGCCGCCTTTCTCCGGCGGCGCAGTTCGCGCCTCAGGTAGGTGAAGAACATGGCCGCAAACTAGGGAGGCACCCTGATGAACCCGTAAACCGGACATAAGAGAACGATGAGAAGCGCGCCCGCCTGGCATCCCGTGAACACGACGATGCCGCCGGCTGCCCGTGAGGGCGGCCGGCGGCATCGAGCAGGGAGGCGTCGGATCGGGCGTCAGACGGCCGAACCCGCCTTCCACTGGGCCCAGCTCAGGTTCCAGCCGTTGAGGCCGTTGTCCGGGGCGACCGTCTTGTCGCCGGTGTTCTGAACGACCACCACGTCACCGATCAGCGAGTGGTTGTAGAACCAGGCGGCCGGCGTGCTCGGGTCGTTCGCGCCCTTCTTGTCCTGCAGGCCGACACAGCCGTGGCTGGTGTTGACGTTGCCGAAGACGGACGGGGCACCCCAGTAGTTGCCGTGGATGAAGGTGCCCGACGTGGTCAGGCGCATGGCGTGCGGCACGTCCTTGATGTCGTACTCGCCCTTGCCGTCGGAGTCGGTGAAGCCGACCGTCGCTCCGTTCATCCGGGTCTGGGTGAACTTCTCGGAGATCACCATCTGGCCCTCGTAGGTCGTGTGATCCGGCGCGCCCGCGGATATCGGTATGGTCTTGATGACCGTGCCGTCCTGCGTCACCTTCATCTGCTTGGTCTTCGCGTCGACGTACGAGACCTGGTTGCGGCCGATCTTGAAGGTGACCGTCTTCTGCTGCACACCGTATATGCCGCTCGCGCCCTCGACGCCGTCGAGGTTCAGCTTCATCGTGACGGTGGAGCCCTCCTTCCAGTACTGCTCGGGACGGAAGTCGAGCCGGTTGGCGCCGAACCAGTGGCCGACGACCTCCTGCCCACTGCTGGAGGTGACGGTGATCCCCTTCTGCACGGCGGCCTTGTTGGCGATCGCCTTGTCGAAGTTGATCGAGACGGGCATGCCCACGCCGACGGTCGCGCCGTTGTCCGGGGTGAAGTTGCCTATGAAGGAGTGCGCCGGGGCGACGGTCGTGAAGGAGGCGTTCTCGTGGGCGTCGCGGCCCGCGGAGTCCTTGGCCGTCACGGCGATCTTGTACGTCGTGGCCCGCTCGAGCTGGGTGGTCGGCGCCCAGCTGGTCTTGTCGGCGGAGATCTGCCCGGCGACCGGGGTGCCGGACGCGGTGGTCATGGTGACCTCGGTGAGCGTGCCCTTGGCGACCGTGACCTTGGCGGCGTTGTTGATGGAGGCGTTGTCGGAACCGTCCGCCGGCGTGATCTTGATCTGTGCCTCGGAGGTCTTCTTGGCGGCCGCTTCGTCGACCGAGGCCTGCGAGTCTTTGCCGTCCCCGCCGCCACTCGACGCCGAGTTGCCTCCGCTGCACGCGGAGAGCACCAGCACCCCGCCGAGCAGTGCGGACGCGGCCATCAGGCCCTTGCGCCGCTTACCGTCCGTCATCACACGCTTCTCCATGGTTGCCGAATCCCCAAAAACCCCGTCGAGTCCCCCGTAAGAACCCTCAACGCTACGACCGGTTCGTCCGGTTCCACATCCGTGGCCGGTGTGGGACACACCACGCCGGCCCGACGGGTGCCCGAGGAGTCCCGGTGCCATGCGGGACACCGGGAACGCCTCTTGAGACGACGGTGCCCCGGGCGCCGGTTGCCACCCGGGGTCACCATTTTCCCAAGACATGTCAGCCGAGTCGGACCCCCTCGTCGTCCTCGTCGCCCCCCGGCTCATCATCCTCGCCGAGCGCCCAGTCCGGCGAATCGGGGTCGTAGTCGACGTTCTCGCTGCTCCAGGAGGCCTGGGCGAGTTCGACGCCCGGCACCTCGCCCAACAGGACGGACGGCTCGACGAGATACGCGACGGCCTCGGCCGTGTCCTCCGCCACCGCGCCCTCGGTGTAGGCGCGCTCACTCTCGGGCATGTCCGGGTCGTCCGCGATCCGGCGCAGGGCGGCCTTGGTGACGGCGTCGACATCGTCGATCTCGACGACCAGTTCCACGCGAAGGCGGACATACCGTGATGTCTCAGAAGTGCTCATGGCGCGCAGCGTACGGCCCGGAGAGCTCGCGACTTTCCCACGACCCGCGCCTTTCACTAGCATCGCTCCACACGGCCAATTCGTAAGCGCCCCAGGGGGATCAGAATTTCGTGTCCGCCGCACGTCGATCGTCGTCCACCGCCCGCCGGACGTTGCTGACCGCCACCGCCGCGGGGACCCTGCTGGGTGCCCTGTGGTTCGTGCCGTCCGCGAACGCGACCCAGAACACGCCCGGGAGTCCGCGGATCGCGACCTCGACGACCACCGACCGGACGACGACGGACACGACGGGTGTGACGGCCCACACACAACTGGCCGACACCGGAAGCGTGGACACCACGCCGTACGTCATCGGGGGGACGCTGTTCCTGGGCCTGGGAGCGGGTTTCGTGACGTATTCGGTACGACGGGAACGCACCGAGGGCTACGGCTACTGACTCCCACCGTCATGGTCTGCGAGGCCCGCGAGACGGCGTGGGCCTTGCCCGGCGCGGGCAGGACGAGGGCGGCGGCCGCTGCGAGCAGCGCGAGCAGCAGCGTGAGGACGTGGAACGGCGCGGTGTCCGGCGCCTTCCCTGTCGGTGGACATGTGCGGCTCCCTTGTGCTGAGGGGCAGGGAAGGGTGTGCATGTGGTGCATAAGGCCCCGCCGCCACCGAGGACTGGCGGTGACGGCGGGGGGCTGGTGGTGTGACAGGCGGCGGCAGAGTTTGCGTCCCCGCCGCCACCGAGGCCGGTGAGCGGTGACGGCAGGGGGTTGGTGGGGCGTCAGCCGGCGGTGGGGCGCAGCCGGATGACGTTCCAGGAGACGGGCGGCAGGCTCACGGTGAGACGGCCGTCGGTGACCGCGCCGGTGTCCACGCCGCGGGGCCGGACCCTCTCGGGGTCGTGCAGGGTGTTGGTCGCGCGCAGGTCCGGGTCGGCGAGGACGGAGTGCTCCACCGGCGCGTAGCCGGGGAAGGCCCGCAGGTCCAGGACGAGTTCCACGTCCTCGGTCTGGTGCCGGTTGACCGCGAAGACGGTGAGTTCGTCGGCGCCCTCCCCTCGGACACATGGGTGGCGACGGCGTCCAGGACGGGAACCTCGCCGAACCGTGCCGTCTCGTACACGGGCGCGACCGGCTCCACCCGCAGCACCGTGCCCCGGGCGTGCCGCGCCGCCTGGGCGAACGGGTGGAACGTCGTCTGCCTCCAGCTGGGGCCGCCGGGTTCGCTGCGGATGGGCGCGATGACGTTGACGAGCTGGGCGAGGCAGGCGGCCGTCACGCGGTCGCTGTGCCGGAGCAGGCTGATCAGCAGGCCGCCGACCACGACGGCGTCGGCGACGTTGTACTCGTCCTCGATGACCCGCGGCGCCACCGGCCAGTCGGTGGGCTTCTCCTGGCTCTCGAAGCGGGACAGGTACCAGACGTTCCACTCGTCGAAGGAGAGGTTGATCCGCTTCTTGCGGCGCAGCTTGGCCCGGATGTGGTCGGCGGTGGCGACCACCGACTCCACGAAGCCGTCCATGTCGACCGCGGAGGCGAGGAAGCTGCCGAGGTCGCCGTCGAGTTCCTCGTAGTAGGCGTGGCAGGAGATGTAGTCCACCTGGTCGTACGCCTCCTCCAGCACGGTCGCCTCCCAGGCGCCGAACGTCGGCATCGACGAGCTGGAGCTGCCGCACGCGACCAGTTCGAGATCCGGGTCGATCATGCGCATGGCGCGACCGGTCTCGGCGGCCAGGCGGCCGTACTCGGCGGCGGTCTTGTGGCCGGTCTGCCAGGGGCCGTCCATCTCGTTGCCCAGGCACCACATGCGGATGCCGAAGGGGTCCTGGGCACCGTTCTTGATCCGCTGGTCGGACCGGGTGGTCCCGCCGGGGTGGTTGGCGTACTCCAGCAGGTCGAGGGCCTCCTGGACGCCCCGGGTGCCGAGGTTGAGGGCCATCGTGGGCTCGACGCCGGCCTTGCGGGCCCAGGTGGCGAATTCGTGCAGTCCGAAGGCGTTGGTTTCGGTGCTGTGCCAGGCGAGGTCCAGACGGGTGGGCCGGTCGGCGACCGGGCCGACGCCGTCCTCCCAGCGGAAGCCGGAGACGAAGTTGCCGCCGGGATAGCGGACGGTGGTCACGCCCAGCTCGCGCACCAGCTCCAGGACGTCACGGCGCAGACCGTCCTCGTCGGCCTGCGGATGGCCGGGTTCGTAGATGCCGGTGTAGACGCAGCGGCCCATGTGCTCCACGAACGAGCCGAAGGTACGGGGGTTGACGTCGGCGACGCGGAAGGCGGGGTCGACGGTCAGGGAAGCGTGCAGCATGGAAGGTCGCTCCGGGGGGTGCGCGGGGTGGCCGGGAAAGGTGGTCGGGCAGGGATCACTTGAGGCTTCCGACGGTCAGACCGCCGCGCCAGTACCGCTGCAGCAGCAGGAAGGCGATGACCAGTGGCAGGATCGCCACCAGCGAGCCGACGACGACCAGGCTGAACAGCGCGTTGGCGCCGCTCTGCACCATCGCCCCCTGGTACCAGGACGTAAGGCCCACGGTGAGCGGGAACAGCTTGTCGTTGTTGAGCATCACCAGCGGCAGGAAGAAGTTGTTCCAGGTGCCGACCATGGAGAACAGCAGCACGGTGACCAGGGCGGGCCTCAGCGTCGGCAGGGCCACCGACAGCAGGACGCGCATTTCCCCGGCGCCGTCGACGCGGGCGGCTTCCAGCAGCTCGTCGGGCAGCGACTCCTGCACGTACACCCGCACCAGGTAGACGCCGAACGGGTTGAGCAGTGAGGGCAGGATGACCGCCCACATCGTGTTGGTCAGCTCCACCTTGCTCAGCAGCAGATAGGTGGGGATGGCCAGCGCGGTCGCGGGCACCATGATGGCGCCGAGCAGGCTCGAGAAGAGCAGGTTCCGGCCGGGGAAGCGGTACTTGGCGAAGGCGTAGCCCGCGAGCGTCGCCACGGCGGTGGCGCCCGCTCCGCTGACGCCCGCGTAGATCGCGGTGTTGCCGAGCCAGCGCAGGTACTCGCCGTCGCCTTACGTGAACAGCTGCTGGAGGTTGGTGAAGAAGGAACCGGGCGAGCGGAACCACAGGGCGGCGGTGGTGAACAGCGCGTCGTTGTTCTTGGTGGAGGCCACCAGCAGCCACCAGAACGGCAGCAGGAAGTAGAGGATCATCGCCACCATCACCACGTTGACGGTGACGCGCCCCTTGGCGGTGGTGGGGCGCCGGCGGGGGGGCCGGGACGGCGACGGCGGTGGCAGCGGCGGTCGTCACTTCAGTCCGCTCCTTCGGCGCGTGAGGAAGAGGAAGATGTAGGAACCGATGAAGACCACCGCTCCGAGGGCGAAGGAGATGGCGGCGGAGTAGTTGAACTCGGAGTACTGGAACGCCAGGTTGTAGGCGTGCAGGTTCGGCGTGTAGTCCGGGGTGATCACCGAGCGGGCGGTCGGCTGCAGGACCCGTGGCTCGGTGAAGAACTGCAGGGTGCCGATGATGCCGAACGGCGTTCGGGTGTCAGGTCAATGACGGGTGTTCGAGATGCTGTGCAGGGGTTCGGTTCGGACCATTCCTGCTACGCTTTTGCAGC
This sequence comes from Streptomyces sp. NPDC051104, assembly GCF_040682835.1. NCBI lineage: Bacteria > Bacillati > Actinomycetota > Actinomycetes > Kitasatosporales > Streptomycetaceae > Streptomyces > Streptomyces sp. NPDC051104. Next base: position 564,102 of record NZ_JBFBBS010000001.1, read on the forward strand.
GCTGCAGAAGTGTTAACCCACAACTTGCCACGCTGCAAGAGGTAACGCAGCGGAAACTTCAACCGGCTCGAACCCGGTTGCACCGGACGAAGGTGAGATATGGGAAGAGGCGTGACCCTGCGGGATGTCGCGGCCCGCGCGGGCGTCTCCAGCCGCACAGTGTCCAACGTGGTGAACGGCTACGCACCGGTCTCCGAGGCCACTCGCGCCCGCGTCCAGCAGGCCGTGGACGAACTCGGCTACCGGCCGAACGTGCTGGCCCGCAACCTCGCCGCCGGGCGCTCGGGCCAGATCGCGGTGGTCGTGCCGTATCTCGACACGCCGTACTTCGCCGAACTGCTGCAGGGCATCATCCGCGCGGCCCGGGTACAGGGTTACAACGTCCTGATCGACCAGACCGACGGCGACGCGGAGCACGAGAGGCTGTTCCTCAGCCGCGGCTCCCAGCAACTGCTGTTCGACGGGGTCATCTTCAGCCCGCTCGGCCTCGCCCAGTCCGACCTGGCCGTCCGCGACCCGGTCCTTCCGCTGGTGGTGCTCGGCGAGCGGGTCAGCGACGGCGGCTTCGACCACGTCGGCATCGACGACGTCACCGCCTCCCGCGAGGCCACCGAGCATCTGCTCGGCCTCGGCCGGCGGCGTGTCGCGGCGATCGGCGACCAGCCCTACCGCACCGGTGAGGCGGCCCAGCTGCGCACCCGCGGCTTCAGGCTGGCCCACGAGCGCGCCGGGATCCCCGTACGGGAGGAGCTGATCATCTCCACCCCGCGCTTCAACCGCTCCGACGGCGCCACGGCGATGGCACACCTGCTCGACCTCGAGGAGCCCCCGGACGCGGTGTTCTGCTACAGCGACCTGGTGGCGCTGGGCGCGATGCACACGCTGGCCGCGCGCGGGCTGCGCGTCCCGGAGGACGTGGCGATCGTCGGCTACGACGACATCGAGGACGGCCGCTACTCCAACCCGTCCGTCACCACGATCTCCCCGGACAAGAAGATGATCGCGGAGACGGCGGTGGAGCGGCTGCTGAAGCGGATCGGCAGCTCGACGCCCGTGCCGGGGCTGGAGATCCGGGCGCCGCACCGGCTGGTGGTGCGGGAGAGCACGGTGGGCCGGCGGGCGGCGGAGGCGGAGTAGACGAGGGGCTGCTGCCGGGTGAGTGACGGGGCGTGGCGTCGGACGAGGTGGTCAGGCCTTCTCCGGCAGGCGCCCGTCACGCGGGGCCACCCCTTGGGCGGCCCCGCACCGGGTGCTCAGGCCAGCGGTCCCGTGACCGACTCCACCGCCACGAGCAGGCGACCGTCGCGCAGGAACGCGTCCGCCGCCGCGAGGTCCGGGGCCAGGAACCGGTCCGCGCCGGGGCCCTCGGCGCCCGCCTTGCGCAGGGCGGTGATCGCCGCCTGGCTGGCGGGGGCCGGGGTCAGGCCCTCGCGCAGTTCGATCGCGCGGGTCGCCGCGTACAGCTCGATCGCGAGGACACGGGTCAGGTTGTCCACCGCCGTGCGCAGCTTGCGGGCGGCCGACCAGCCCATGGAGACGTGGTCCTCCTGCATCGCGGAGGACGGGATCGAGTCGGCGGAGGCCGGTACGGCGAGCCGCTTCATCTCGCTGACCAGCGCCGCCTGCGTGTACTGGGCGATCATCAGGCCCGAGTCGACGCCCGCGTCGTCCGCGAGGAACGGCGGCAGGCCGTGCGAGCGGTTCTTGTCGAGCAGCCGGTCCGTGCGGCGCTCGGCGATGGACGCGAGGTCGGCCGCCGCGATGGCGAGGAAGTCCAGCACGTACGCCACCGGCGCGCCGTGGAAGTTGCCGTTGGACTCGACACGCCCGTCGGGCAGGACCACCGGGTTGTCGACGGCCGAGGCCAGCTCGCGCTCGGCGACCAGGCGGGCATGGGCCAGCGTGTCCCGTCCGGCGCCCGCGACCTGCGGGGCGCACCGCACCGAGTAGGCGTCCTGGACGCGCGGCGCGTCGTCCTGGTGGTGACCCGTCAGACCCGAGTCCTTCAGCACGGCCAGCATGTTGGCGGCCGACGCGCCCTGCCCGGGGTGCGGGCGGATGGCGTGCAGCTCCGGCGCGAGGACCTTGTCCGTGCCGAGCAGCGCCTCCAGGGAGAGCGCGGCCGTGATGTCGGCCGACTTGTACAGGGTGTCCAGGTCGGCGAGGGCCATGAGCAGCATGCCGAGCATGCCGTCGGTGCCGTTGAGGAGTGCGAGGCCCTCCTTCTCGCGCAGCTCGACGGGGGCGATGCCGTGCTCGGCGAGGAGTTCGGCGGCGGGGCGTACGACGCCGTCGGGGCCCTCGGCCTCGCCCTCGCCCATGAGGGTCAGCGCACAGTGGGACAGCGGGGCCAGGTCGCCGGAGCAGCCGAGCGAGCCGTACTCGTGCACGACCGGGGTGATGCCGGCGTTGAGGAGGTCGGCCATGGTCTGCGCGACCTCGGGGCGCACGCCGGTGTGTCCGGAGCAGACCGTCTTCAGCCGCAGGAACATCAGCGCGCGCACGACCTCCCGCTCCACCCGGGGGCCCATGCCCGCCGCGTGCGAGCGGACGATGTTGCGCTGTAGCTGGGTGCGCAGCTCCTGGCTGATGTGCCGGGTCGCCAGCGCGCCGAAGCCGGTGCTGACTCCGTAGACGGGGTCCGGCTTCGCGGCCAGCGCGTCCACGATCCCGCGGGCCGCCGCCAGGGCCGTCAGGGCTTCCTCGGAGAGCTCGATCCGGGCGTCCGCGCGCGCCACGGCGAGAACGTCGGACGCGGTCGCCCCGGAGGTCCCCACCACCACAGTGTGCATATCCATATTCAGGAGCGTACGCAGTGAATTCCAAGATGTCACCAGCGGGGTGCGGGTTCACCCCTTACCGACCTCCGGCGGCTCAGTGCCGGCCACGGAACCTGCGGCGCTCCCCGGCGGGCGGCGGCTCGTCGGCCAGGCGCACGACGGGGTCGTCCGGTCCCTCACGACCGGCGACCACGGGCTTCGCGGCGTGCAGGGCCTTCGCCCGGTACTGGGCCGCGTCGGCGAGCCGGAACAGCCGGCGGGCCGAGCGGACCTGGCCGATCGGGTCCTGGGTGGAGGCGACCCCGCAGGCGACACCGTCGCCGATCTCCAGTTCGGCGGCCCGGCGGCACACCTCGTCGGCGGCCCGCACCGCCTCGTCGGCCGACGGGCCCACCGTCAGCAGGCAGAACTCGTCACCGCCGAGCCGGGCGACCAGCGCACCCGGCAGCATGGCACCGCACAGCGACAGCACCGACCCGAAACGTTCCAGCAGCCGGTCGCCCACGGCGTGTCCCTGCGTGTCGTTGACCCGCTTGAGCCCGTTGACGTCGCAGACGACGAGCGAGACCACGACCCCTTCGGCCCGGTGCTGTTCGATCGCCTCCTCCAGACGCACGTCGACGGCACGGCGGTTGGCGAGGCCGGTGAGGGCATCGGTGAACGCGAGCCTGCGGGCCTCCTCCAGACGCTCGGTCTGCGCGATGCCGGCGGCCACCACGGAAGCGAGGACGGTGGCGAAGTCGGCGTCGTCGCCGTCGAAGACGGGCTCACCGGCCGGGCGCGCCACATACAGCTCGCCCCAGGCGCGGCCGTGCAGCACCACGGGCGCGACGACACAGCAGCCCCGGCCGCGTCTACGCAGCGCCGCGACCCGCTGGTGGCAGTATCCGGCGTGGCCCGCGGCCGACCCCTCGGCGGTCTCCACCCAGGCGCTCGGGCCGCCGCCACCCGCCCAGCGCTCGTGCAGGAACTCGGTGATCTCCGGGAACTGGTGCACCGGGTAGGCCTCGTGCTCGGGGAACTCCTCCTCCTCGGGCGCGCGCTCCCCCACGTTGACGAGGACCCGCAGCCGTCCGGCCTCCCGCTCCCACACCGACAGCGCGGCGAAGTTCCCGGCGAGCGCCCGGCACGCGCCCAGCGCGGCGGCCCGCCAGGCCTCGCGCGGAGTGTGCGCCGCCGCCATGCCCTGCGCCAGCGCCACCACGGCCCTCAGCCGACTGTCCTCAGCCACGACTCCAGGCTAGGGCGTGTCCCGAAGGTCCCGCCTGCCTCGCTACGCCCTGCACCCACTCTCGCCGCGGGCGACACCCCAGGTACGTCCGTACGAAGGCTCCCGCCCGGCACCTCCCCCAAGCTCTTCGAGCAGGGGGTGCCCGGAGCAGGCACCTGACGCCGCGAGGCCCGCCCTCCGGGCGAACGACGGGACCTTCGCGGCACGCCCCGGGCCGTGTCGCGGATCTTCGCGGCGTCGCGACGCCCGCGCTCGTCCGCTACTCCCCCGGCCACTGAGGCGTGCGCCTCTCGTTGAAGGCGGCCACGCCTTCCGCGCGGTCGCCGGAGAACGCCACCGAGCGCCATGCCGCGTCCTCGACCTCCAGCCCGGTGCGCAGGTCCAGGCCGTGGCCGAGCCGCAGGGCGCGCTTCGCGGCGCGCAGGCCGACCGGGGAGTTCGCGGCGATACGGGCGGCGAGGGCGAGCGCCTCCTCACGGTCCCGGCCCTCCGGTACGAGGTCGTCGACCAGGCCCAGCTCCCGCGCCTCGGCCGCCTCCAGGCGCCGGGCCGTGAAGATCAGCTCCGCGGCGCGCGCGGCACCCACGCGGCGGGGCAGCAGCTGCGTACCGCCGCCGCCGGGGATGACTCCCACGGACACCTCGGGCAGCCCCACCACCGCGGTGGAGTCCGCCACGATCAGGTCGCAGGACAGGGCCAGCTCGAAGCCGCCGCCCAGCGCGAAGCCGTGCACGGCGGCGATCGTCGGCATCGGCAGCTCCAGGACGCCGGTGTAGGCGGCGCGGGCGAGGGGGCGCTGGCGCATCAGGTCGGCGTCCGTGAAGGAGTTGCGCTCCTTCAGGTCCGCGCCCACGCAGAACGCCCGCTCGTGCGTCGACGTCACCACCGTCACCCGGGCGTCCCGGTCGGCGGAGAGGTGCGCGCACGCGGCGGCGATCGAGCGGGCCATGTCCGTCGACACCGCGTTCATCGCCTTGGGCCGGTCCAGTGCCAGCTCCGCGACATACCCGTGCCGCCGCACGACGACGTACTCGCCGAACCGCCGCTCGTCCCCCTGCTCCGCCATGACACCCTCCCGGTTAACGCGGGTTAACTACACGACGCCCCGATCATCGCAGCCGAGGCGGCCCCGCGAAAGCCGCCGCGCACCTTCGGCGGGTGTGGGCCATTGACCGGCCCCTGTCCCCGTTCGGGTGAATTCGAGGCATCTCCGCATCGCCCGCCCCCCATCCCCACATAATCTGCGCACCGCTACGGCACTTGGGGGAGTGCGGGCGACCGGGGAGGGACGGGCGATGACGGACACGGCCACCGACGACACCATGACGACGGTGCACAACGGCTCCGGGCCCCTCTGGTTCCGCCCGATGGGCCGGCACCGCAAGCCCCGTCACCGGCGCCTGGCACTCGCCGTCGGCGGGTTCGCGCTCGCCGCCGGGGCCCTGAGTCTCGTACGCCTGGCACCCGAGTCGGTGACGGGCGGGGGCGGCACCGCGGAGGCCGAACCCCGGATCGGCGCCGGCCGGACCGCGGCGACAGCCGGGGGCGTGCCGTCCAAGGCGGCCGCGGGGCCCTCGACGACCGCCCTCAAAGGAAGGGCGAGCGCGGTGCCGGCGCTCTCGGGCGACCCGAGCCCGTCCGGGCGTCCGGCCACGCCGACCCCGCGGGTCACGGATCCCGCGACCGGCATCCCGGAGGCACCCTCGACCCCCACGGCTTCTCGGTCAGGAACGCCCGAGCCCCCGGTCACGACGACGGCCGCGCCGCCGTCCGCCCCGTCCCCGACCGCGACCACTCAGGCACCTGCGCCGCCGGCACCGGCCACCTCGGACCCCCCGGGGCTGTGCGTGCCGCTCGTGGGGCTGTGCGTGCACGGCCTGTGAAGCGCACTGACCGCGAGGACCGGGAGGAGCGCCTACGCCGGCCCGTCCCGCCGGGTCAGCAGCCACGGCTCGATCACACCGAGGCCGCGCACCGGCCGCTGCCACATCGGCTGGAGCGCGAAGCGGTAGGTGGGCGGCTCCTTGCCCTCCTTCTCGGCGGCGGCCGCGGCCTCCGCGGCCGCCGTCTCGGAGGCGGGGGCCTCTCCCGTGCGGATCAGCTCCTCCGCGAAGTCGTGGTCCACCAGGACGGCGTCGCGGGGCGCTATCGAGGTGAGCCGGCTCGCCAGGTTCACCGTCGTACCGAAGACATCGCCCATCCGGGTGGTGACCGTGCCGAAGGCGATGCCGACCCGCAGCTCCGGCATGGTCTCGTCGTTCGCCATGGTCTCGATCAGGCGCAGGGCGATCTCCGCGGCCGTACCGGCGTCGTCCGCCGCGTAGAGCACCTCGTCGCCGAGCGTCTTGATGAGCCGCCCGCCGTGCGCGGCGACCAGGTCGGCCGCGGTGGTCTCGAAGGCCTCGACGAGTTCGCCGAGCTCCTCCTCCTCCATGCGGCGCGTCAGGCGGGTGAAGCCGACCAGGTCCGCGAAGCCGACGGCGAGGCGGCGGTCGACCATCTCCTCGTCGTCCGCGGCCTGCACCACCCGGCCGGTGGCGGCGGCGAGCTGGCGCCGCCAGACGTAGACGAGGAACTCCTCCAGTTCCGGCAGGAGCAGCTCGACCAGCGGGTACGTCACCTCGGTGCGGGTCATGCCGGGCTCGGGCGGCTCGGTCAGGCCCTCCAGGAAGGAGTCGATCTGCCACTCGGCCAGGCGGGCGGTGGTCTGTCCGGTGGAGCGGGCCACCTGTACGGCCATGGCCTCGCTGAGCAGTCCGGCCTCGACGAGACCGGCCAGGCGCCGCAGGGCGAGGACATCGGCCTCGGTCAGGGCCCTGGCCTGGCCTATGTCGGCGAAGCCCATGGCCCGCCAGAAGCGGGACGCCAGTTCCATCGAGACGCCCGCGCTGCGGGCCGCCTGGAAGGGGGTGTAACGGCGTTCGGCCCCCAGGATGAGCTGCTCGAGGCGGAGCGCGAGGGGGTTCTCCTCGGACTCGGCGTGTGCGTCGCGCCCCGGTTCACCGTCGGGGGCGGGGTGTACGCCCGTGCCCGAGCCCGTGTCGTCGACGGTCACGCGTGCTGCCCTTCCGATCTGCCGCGGTCAGGTATCGACCGCGGTCAACTCTACGGCAGGTGTGCGGTAGCTCACTCCCCAGCGGGCTCTCCGGGCGCCGCGCCGTACGTACCCGGCGTTGGGGACGGCATCCGGCGTCGGGCCGACCCACCTGGGGGCTCCGCCCCCGGACCCCCGTATCGGCCTTCGGCCTCCTCCTCGAACTCCCCCGAGGTCTTCGAGCGTGGAGGGACCCCCAGACGGGCTGAGAGATGCTCACGCCGGCCGCAAGTGCACGACATCCCCGGCGCCCACCGGCTCCTGCATCCCTTCCTCCGTAGCCAGCACGAGGCGCCCGTCACCGTCGATCGCCACCGCCTCCCCGGTGATCGAGCGGTCGCCCGGGAGTTCCGCGCGGACCAGGCGGCCCAGGGTCGCGCTGCCCGCCGCGTACGTCTCCTGCAGGCCGCTCGCGGCCGGGTCGCCGTCCGCCGCGCGCCAGCGGCCGTACCAGTCCTCCAAGGAACGCAGTACCGCACGCAGCAGCGGGTCGCGGTCGGTGGTGCGGGCTCCCGCCAGGGCGAGGGAGCCCGCCGTGGGCACCGGCAGCTCGTCCTGGCGCAGGGTGACGTTGATGCCGATGCCGATCACGACCCCCTCGTTCCCGGCACGCTCCGCGAGGATCCCGCCGGTCTTGCGCTCCTCCTCGCCCACGGTGACCAGCACGTCGTTGGGCCACTTGAGTGCCGTGTCGACACCGGCCGCCTGCGCGAGTCCGGTCGCGACGGCGACTCCGGCCAGCAGCGGCAGCCAGCCCCAGCGGGCCACGGGCACCTCGGCCGGGTTGAGCAGGACCGAGAAGAACAGCCCGGAGCGGGGCGGAGCCGTCCAGGCCCGGTCAAGCCGCCCGCGTCCCGCGTTCTGCTCCTCGGCGACCAGGACGGCGCCCTCGGCGGCCTGACCGGCCGTGGCGCGGGCGACCAGGTCGGAGTTGGTGGACCCGGTGCGCTGCACCACGTCGACCCCGGTCCACAGCCCGCCCTCGCGCACCAGCCCCCGGCGCAGCGCGGCGGTGTTCAGGGGCGGGCGGTCCAGGTCGGACCAGCGGCTGCCACCACCTGCGGCACCGTTCGACCTGTCGTTCGCGTCAGAGGAATCTCGCGGCATCATGCAAGCCACCCTAGGTGTGGTAAACGCCGCACTGCCGATCGGTAGGCACAGCACTACGCTACGGATGAGTAACTGACCCTTCTTCTGAGCACTTACAGCACGTACAGGTAGCACCTCACCCTCACGTCCCCACTTGAGCAGGCAGGGAGCCGCATCCCGATGTCCGAGCCGGAAGAGATCGACATTCACACGACCGCGGGAAAGCTCGCGGACCTGCAGCGCCGCGTACAGGAGGCGACGCACGCCGGCTCGGAGCGCGCGGTGGAGAAACAGCACGCGAAGGGCAAGCTGACGGCCCGTGAGCGCATCGAACTGCTGCTCGACGAGGACTCGTTCGTCGAGCTCGACGAGTTCACCCGGCACCGCTCCACCAATTTCGGGCTCGAGAAGAACCGCCCGTACGGGGACGGTGTCGTCACCGGCTACGGGACTGTGGACGGCCGTCCGGTCGCGGTCTTCTCCCAGGACTTCACGGTCTTCGGCGGCGCGCTGGGCGAGGTCTACGGGCAGAAGATCGTCAAGGTGATGGACTTCGCCCTGAAGACCGGCTGTCCGGTCATCGGCATCAACGACTCCGGTGGCGCCCGGATCCAGGAAGGCGTCGCCTCGCTCGGCGCGTACGGGGAGATCTTCCGGCGCAACACGCACGCCTCCGGCGTCATCCCGCAGATCTCACTCGTCGTGGGTCCGTGCGCGGGCGGTGCCGTCTACTCGCCGGCCATCACCGACTTCACGATCATGGTCGACCAGACCTCGCACATGTTCATCACCGGCCCGGACGTCATCAAGACGGTCACCGGCGAGGACGTCGGCTTCGAGGAGCTGGGCGGCGCCCGCACCCACAACTCCACCTCCGGCGTGGCCCACCACATGGCCGGGGACGAGAAGGACGCGATCGAGTACGTCAAGCAGCTGCTGTCGTACCTGCCGTCGAACAACCTCAGCGAGCCCCCGGCCTTCCCGGAGGAGGCGGACCTCACCCTCACCGAGGAGGACCGCGAGCTGGACACGCTGGTGCCGGACAGCGCGAACCAGCCGTACGACATGCACACGGTGGTCGAGCATGTCCTGGACGACGGCGAGTTCTTCGAGACGCAGCCGCTGTTCGCGCCGAACATCCTCACCGGCTTCGGCCGGGTCGAGGGCCGCCCGGTGGGCATCGTCGCCAACCAGCCGATGCAGTTCGCCGGCTGCCTGGACATCGACGCCAGCGAGAAGGCCGCCCGTTTCGTGCGGACGTGCGACGCCTTCAACGTCCCGGTCATCACCTTCGTCGACGTGCCCGGCTTCCTGCCCGGCGTCGGTCAGGAGCACGAGGGCATCATCCGACGCGGCGCCAAGCTGATCTTCGCCTACGCCGAGGCCACCGTCCCGCTGATCACGGTGATCACCCGGAAGGCGTTCGGCGGGGCCTACGACGTCATGGGCTCCAAGCACCTGGGCGCCGACCTCAACCTCGCCTGGCCGACCGCCCAGATCGCCGTCATGGGTGCGCAGGGCGCGGTCAACATCCTGCACCGCCGCACGATCGGCGAGGCCGACGACCCGGAGGCGACCCGGGCGCGGCTGATCCAGGACTACGAGGACACGCTCCTCAACCCGTACGTCGCGGCCGAGCGCGGTTACATCGACGCGGTGGTCATGCCGTCGGACACCCGCCACCACATCGTCCGCGGCCTGCGTCAGCTGCGCACCAAGCGGGAATCCCTTCCCCCGAAGAAGCACGGCAACATCCCTCTGTAACCCCCGGGACCCTTGGGAGCCGTCATGAACATCAAGGTCATACGGGGCAATCCGACCCCGGAGGAGCTGGCCGCCGCCCTGGCGGTGGTCCGCGCCCGCGCTGCGGCGGCGGCCGCCGCGCCGTCCGGCGCGGCGCAGCGGGACTCCTGGGCCGACCCGGCCCGTGTCGCCGCCCACCGCGTCCCCCAGCCGGGCCCGACGGCCTGGGCCCGGACCTACTGGCCCGGCTGACCCGCGGCCCCGGCCACGTCCGGGGCGTGGGCGCACGTCCGGCACGTCCGCGACGGCTTCCGACGTCCGGCGCGTCCGCGACCGCCCGGGCACGCCCGGCACCTTCGCGACGGCTTCGGCCGTCACCGCGCACCCGCGTCGTCCGGTGCAGGTGACCGCCGAAGCCGTGTGCTGTCGGCAGTCGGCAGTCGGACGGACGGACAGCCTGGCCGGCGCCCGGCGCCCGGCGCCAGAAGTTGAGTACGGGTACTCAGGCGCCGCCGCGGCCGGCCGCCGGACGATGGAAGGCATGCTGTGGTCCGACCCCGAGAACGAGCCGCCCGAGGAACTCCGCGAGACGCAGGAGATGTTGAGGCGGCTGGGGGTCCTCATGGCGCTGGCCATGGTGCTGGCGATGATCATCATCGGCACCAGATGAGGGCCGCCTATACGCTGAGCGCATGACCGATCAGCCGCGCCGCCGTCTCGTTCTCGCCTCCCAGTCCCCCGCCCGGCTCGGACTGCTCCGACAGGCCGGGCTCGACCCCGAGGTGATCGTCAGCGGGGTCGACGAGGACGCCGTCACCGCCCCGACCCCCGCCGAACTCGCGCTCGCGCTCGCCGAGGCCAAAGCCTCCGTCGTGGCGGCGAAGCCCGAGGTCAAGGGCGCCCTGGTGATCGGCTGCGACTCCGTGCTCGACCTGGACGGCGAGGCCCTCGGCAAACCCTCGGACGCCGAGGAGGCGACGGCCCGCTGGAAGTCGATGCGCGGCCGGGCGGGCACGCTCCAGACCGGCCACTGCGTCTACGACACGGTCAGCGGGCGGTACGCGTCCGCCACCGCGTCCACCGTGGTCCGCTTCGGTGAGCCGACGGACGAGGAGATCGCCGCTTACGTGGCCTCCGGCGAGCCTCTCCACGTCGCCGGAGCGTTCACGCTCGACGGCCGCTCGGCGCCCTTCATCGACGGCATCGACGGCGACCACGGCAACGTCATCGGCATCTCGCTGCCCCTCATCCGCCGGCTGCTGGCCGAACTGGGCGTGGGCATCACGGAGTTGTGGGCACCGCGGGAGCGGTGAGCCGGGGGCCCCGGGCTCAGTCGTGACGACAGGGCCCAGGCGACGTTCAGGGGGTGACGGGCGCGGGGCCGCCGTCCTCCAGAGGTCCGGCCCGCTCCGGGGACTCGGCGGGCTCGGGGGCCTGCCGCGCGGCCCTGTCGCCGTCCTCCGGGCCGCCGCCGGCGGGCGGCGCACCGGCCGCCGCGCCCCCCGGGCGGTCGTACGTCATCAGGGTGAGCACGATCAGCCCGAGCGCCACCATCATGAACCCGAACGCGCCCCAGCCGACCAGGCCCACCACGAACGCCCCGAGCAGGCCGTGCACCACCGCGGCGCTGATCAGCAGGATGCGCCAGATGCCGGACGGCGCCCGGTCGCGCACGGCGACCAGCAGGGCGGCAAGCCCGCACACCGCGAAGTAGAGCCCGAAGACGACACCGGCCGCCTTCGACGACACGGACATGGCGTGCGGATCGACGCCGGCCATGGACATGTTCTGCCGGTCGACGACCACTCCGAGGAACCAGTTCAGCAGCGCGACACCGAACGCCTCCACGAAGAGGACGATCGCCACGACCCATGCCACCGGTCTGCGCACCACCGGCCTCCACCCACCTTCGAGTGCCCTGGGGTTTCCTTCAGCATCGCGAACGCTACTAACGGGTAAACCTTCGGACAAGAGGTCCGGCAGGAGCAAAGATTCGTTGGGCCATTAGTAGGGACTCCACAAAGAAACACGACGGGCGGCGGGACTACTTCATAGAGACCTTGGCCACGTCGGAGGGCTAGGGTTTTCCGGTGGATTCCCATGTGCGGCGGTGCGACAAGGGACTTCGCAGGTTGAGTGAGCCTCGTTTCACGCTCCGTGTGGGCAAGCTCACCACTGGGGATGGGTCGAAACGTCGTGTCGGCAGTCCCTAAACTCGGCTTGTTTCAAGGAGAGGGAGCCAACGTGCGCAAGGTGTTGATCGCCAACCGTGGCGAAATCGCTGTCCGCGTCGCCCGGGCCTGCCGGGACGCCGGGATCGCCAGCGTGGCCGTGTACGCCGATCCGGACCGGGACGCCGTGCACGTCCGTGCCGCGGACGAGGCGTTCGCCCTGGGCGGTGACACCCCGGCCACCAGCTACCTGGACATCGGCAAGGTCCTGCAGGCGGCCAAGGACTCCGGCGCGGACGCCGTCCATCCCGGCTACGGCTTCCTCTCCGAGAACGCGGACTTCGCCCAGGCGGTGCTCGACGCCGGGCTGATCTGGATCGGCCCGCCGCCGCAGGCCATCCGCGACCTGGGCGACAAGGTCGCCGCCCGCCACATCGCCCAGCGCGCCGGCGCCCCCCTGGTCGCCGGCACCCCCGACCCCGTCTCCGGGGCGGAGGAGGTCGTCGCCTTCGCCGAGGAGCACGGGCTGCCGATCGCCATCAAGGCCGCCTTCGGCGGTGGCGGACGCGGCCTGAAGGTCGCCCGCACCCTGGAAGAGGTCCCCGAGCTGTACGAGTCGGCGGTGCGCGAGGCGGTGGCCGCCTTCGGCCGCGGCGAGTGCTTCGTCGAGCGTTACCTGGACCGGCCGCGGCACGTGGAGACCCAGTGCCTGGCCGACAAGCACGGCAACGTGGTCGTCGTCTCCACCCGTGACTGCTCGCTGCAGCGCCGGCACCAGAAGCTGGTCGAGGAGGCCCCGGCGCCGTTCCTGAACGAGGAGCAGGTCGCCGAGCTGTACCGCGCCTCGAAGGCCATCCTGAAGGAGGCCGGTTACGAGGGCGCGGGCACCTGCGAGTTCCTGGTCGGCCAGGACGGCACCATCTCCTTCCTGGAGGTCAACACCCGTCTGCAGGTCGAGCACCCGGTCACCGAGGAGGTCGCCGGGATCGACCTGGTCCGTGAGATGTTCCGCATCGCCGACGGCGAGCCGCTCGGCTACGGCGACCCCGAACTGCGCGGCCACTCCTTCGAGTTCCGCATCAACGGCGAGGACCCCGGCCGCAACTTCCTCCCCGCCCCCGGCACCGTGACGACGTTCGCCCCGCCGTCCGGCCCCGGCGTGCGCCTGGACGCGGGCGTGGAGTCGGGATCGGTGATCGGCCCGGCGTGGGACTCGCTGCTGGCCAAGCTCATCGTGACCGGCCGCACCCGCAAGGAGGCCCTTCAGCGGGCCGCCCGCGCGCTGGAGGAGTTCCAGGTCGAGGGCATGGCCACGGCGATCCCGTTCCACCGCAAGGTGGTCGCCGACCCCGCGTTCGCTCCGGAGGTGCACGGGCAGGACGGCCCGTTCACGGTCCACACCCGCTGGATCGAGACCGAGTTCGTCAACGACATCAAGCCCTTCACCGCCCCCGCCGAGGCGGAGGCCGAGGAGGAGCCGGGCCGCGAGACGGTCGTCGTCGAGGTCGGCGGCAAGCGCCTGGAGGTCTCCCTCCCGGCGTCCCTGGGCATGTCCCTGGCCCGCACGGGCCTGGCGGCCGGCGCGAAGCCGAAGCGGCGCGCGGCCCGCAAGTCGGGGCCGGTGGCCTCGGGTGACACCCTCGCCTCGCCGATGCAGGGCACGATCGTGAAGGTCGCGGTCGAGGAGGGCCAGGAGGTCAAGGAAGGCGACCTGGTCGTCGTCCTGGAGGCCATGAAGATGGAGCAGCCGCTGAACGCGCACAAGGCGGGCACCATCAAGGGTCTGAGCGCGGAGGTCGGTGCCTCCATCACCTCCGGTGCCGCGATCTGCGAGATCAAGGACTGACGGCACGCACGCGGCAACGCCCGGCGGACCGGACACCGGATCCGCCGGGCGCCTGCATTTCCGACGGCTGCTCGCCGGCCTGGTCGTCCGGCGGGCCGGGCAGTCGTACCGCGGACGGGGTGTCGGGCAGTCGTACCGCGGACGGGATGTCGGGCAGTCGTACCGCGGACGGAAAGCCCCGCAGTCTCCCGCGAACGGAGCGACGGACAGACGTCCTGCGGACGGCAAGTCGGGGCGGACGGGCGTCCTTTCGCGACAGCGGCCCGATCTGCGGCCCCGGCGGGGCGGGGCCGAACGCCTGCGACCGTGTGTCAGCGACGGCGCAGGTCCGCCACCCGGGCGCGCTCTCCGGAGGAGTGCTCGCCGAGGGCCATGGCACTGCGGAGCTGTGGGGGCCCCGGGGCCTGGCTGCGGCGGGGCCCGGGGACGGGCACCTCCCGACGTTGCCGGCCGCCCGCCGGGACCGGGTCAGCGGCCGAGGCACCGGCGACCGCGATCTGCACACCCTGGTCGGCCAGCGCCTGCAGTTCCGTCGCCGCGCGGTCGTCGTGCGCCGGGGGCTCGTCCGTCACCAGTCGGGTGATGACGTCCGTCGGCACGGTCTGGAACATCGTGTCCGTGCCCAGCTTGGTGTGGTCGGCGAGCACGACCACCTCGGCCGCCGCCTGGACCAGCGCCCGGTCCACGGACGCGGACAGCATGTTCGACGTGGACAGGCCGCGCTCGGCGGTGAGTCCGCTCCCGGACAGGAAGGCCTTGGAGACCCTGAGGCCCTGGAGGGACTGCTCCGCGCCGCTGCCGACCAGGGCGTAGTTCGAGCCGCGCAGGGTGCCGCCGGTCATGACCACCTCGACGCGGTTGGCGTGCGCCAGCGCCTGGGCGACCAGGAGCGAGTTGGTGACGACGGTCAGCCCGGGCACCCGCGCGAGCCGGCGGGCCAGCTCCTGCGTGGTCGTACCCGCTCCGACGACGATGGCCTCGCCCTCTTCGACGAAGCTCGCGGCGAGGTCGGCGATGGCCGTCTTCTCGGCGGTCGCGAGGTGGGACTTCTGCGGGAAGCCGGACTCCCGGGTGAATCCGCCCGGCAGGACCGCACCGCCGTGCCGGCGGTCGAGGAGTCCTTCGGCCTCCAGCGCGCGCACGTCCCGCCGTACGGTCACTTCGGAGGTCTGGACGACGCGGGCGAGCTCACGGAGCGACACTGCCCCGTTGGCCCGCACCATTTCGAGGATCAGTTGGCGACGTTCTGCAGCGAACACGAAACTGACAGTAACCCTAACGACCGTCTGCTTTCAGCAGTTTGCGCCGAATAACAGAAGTTGTTCGCACGGCAGAGCGGAAAATGGTATAGGCGCCCGATCCATGCCCATCCGGGCCGCCCTGCCGTGCGCGTCGTCGGCCGCCCGCCGTGAGCAGCCGCCTGACCTGCGGCTCGGCCGGAAAGCGGGCGCCCGAGCCGTCAGCCCTCGCCCGATGTCTTCCGAGTGTGCAGCTGCCGCGCCACCTCGGCGATCGAGCCCGACAAGGACGGGTACACGGTGAAGGCGTTCGCGATCTGTTCGACCGTGAGATTGTTGTCGACCGCGATCGAGATGGGATGGATCAGTTCCGAGGCGCGCGGCGCGACCACGACACCGCCGACGACGATCCCCGTGCCCGGGCGGCAGAAGATCTTCACGAAGCCGTCGCGGATGCCCTGCATCTTCGCGCGCGGGTTGCGCAGCAGCGGCAGCTTGACGGCCCGGGCGTCGATCTTGCCCGCGTCCACGTCGGCCTGCGTGAAGCCGACGGTGGCGATCTCGGGATCCGTGAAGACGTTCGAGGAGACGGTCTTCAGGTTGAGCGGGGTCACCGCGTCGCCCAGGAAGTGGTACATGGCGATACGTCCCTGCATGGCGGCCACGGACGCCAGCGCGAAGACACCGGTCACGTCACCGGCCGCGTACACGCCCGGAGCCGTCGTCCGGGAGACCTTGTCCGTCCAGATGTGCCCGGACTCGCGCAGCTTGACCCCGGCGTCCTCCAGCCCCATCCCGCTGCTGTTGGGTATGGCGCCGACGGCCATCAGGCAGTGCGAGCCGGTGATCACGCGGCCGTCGGAGAGAGTGACCTCGACCCGGTCGCCCACGCGCTTGGCGGACTGCGCACGGGAGCGGGCCATGACGTTCATGCCGCGGCGCCGGAAGACCTCCTCGAGGACGGCGGCGGCGTCGGGGTCCTCGCCCGGCAGCACACGGTCGCGCGAGGACACGAGGGTGACCTTGGATCCGAGGGCCTGGTAGGCGCCGGCGAACTCGGCACCCGTGACACCGGACCCGACGACGATCAGCTCCTCGGGCAGTTCGTCGAGGTCGTAGACCTGGGTCCAGGTCAGGATCCGCTCACCGTCGGGCTGCGCGTCGGGCAGCTCGCGCGGGTGGCCGCCGGTGGCGATGAGCACGGCGTCGGCGGTGAGCGTCTCCTCGCTGCCGTCCGCGGCGCGCACGACGACCTTGCGCGAACCGTCCAGGGCCTGCATGCCCTCCAGCCGGCCGCGGCCGCGCATGACCCTGGCGCCGGCGCGCGTGACGGAGGCGGTGATGTCGTGGGACTGGGCGAGCGCGAGCCGCTTGACCCGTCGGTTGACCTTGCCGAGGTCGACCCCGACCACGCGAGCGGCCTGCTCCAGGGGCGGCGTGTCGTCGGCGACGATGATTCCGAGCTCTTCGTACGACGAGTCGAAGGTGGTCATCACCTCGGCCGTCGCGATGAGGGTCTTGGACGGCACGCAGTCGGTGAGCACCGACGCCCCGCCCAGACCGTCGCAGTCGACGACGGTCACCTCCGCGCCGAGTTGTGCGGCCACCAGCGCCGCTTCGTATCCGCCGGGTCCGCCACCGATGATCACGATCCGAGTCACGTACTCCATTGTCCCGCACCCTTCGGGCGGCTCTTCTCCTGGGGGCGGCCGGTGATGCTTCTGTTACGGCAGAGGCCCCCGAAACGCTGCCGTACCCTCGACTCCATGTCGCTCTACGCCGCGTACGCCGGCAACCTCGACGCGCGGCTGATGACCCGCCGTGCTCCCCATTCACCGCTGCGCGCCACGGGCTGGCTGAACGGCTGGCGGCTGACCTTCGGGGGCGAGCACATGGGGTGGCAGGGCGCCCTCGCGACGATCGTGGAGGACCCGCTGTCGCAGGTCTTCGTCGCGCTGTACGACATCGCGCCGATGGACGAGGAGTCGATGGACCGCTGGGAGGGCGTGGGCCTCGACGTCTACCGCCGGCTGCGCAGCGTCCGTGTCCACACGCTGGACGGCGAGGAGACGGCATGGACGTACGTCCTCAACGCCTACGAGGGCGGCCTCCCCTCGGCCCGCTACCTGGGCGAGATCGCGGACGCGGCGGAGTCCGCGGGGGCGCCGCACGACTATGTGATGGAGCTGCGCAAGCGGCCCTGCTGACCCCTTTCATCGCGTTTTCCTGCCTTTCGCCGAAAACGGCAAGACAACGATCGCATTGCCGTGACCACCGTCATCTACGCGCGTAGGCAAAGACCGGCTACCCTCATGCGCGTGAACGCATCTCTTCTTCCGGACGACACCCAGGGCGACCCCTACGCCGCCGCCGACGCCGCCGCCGCGCGCCTGCGCGAGCTGACGGGTGCCGAGACCCACGACGTCGCCCTCGTGATGGGCTCCGGCTGGGCTCCGGCCGTCGACGCCCTCGGCGCACCCGCCGCCGAGCACCACGTCACCGAGCTGCCCGGCTTCCCGCCGCCGGCCGTCGAGGGCCACGGCGGCAAGATCCGCTCGTACCGGATCGGCGAAAAGCGCGCCCTGGTCTTCCTCGGCCGGACGCACTACTACGAGGGCCGCGGCGTCGCCGCCGTCACGCACGGCGTCCGCACCGCCGTCGCCGCCGGCGCCAAGACCGTCGTGCTGACCAACGGCTGCGGCGGCCTGCGCGAGACGATGCGCCCGGGCCAGCCGGTCCTGATCAGCGACCACATCAACCTGACAGCGACCTCCCCGATCGTCGGCGCGAACTTCGTCGACCTCACCGACCTGTACTCCCCGCGCCTGCGCGCCCTGTGCAAGGAGATCGACCCCACCCTCGAGGAGGGCGTCTACGCGCAGTTCACCGGCCCGCACTACGAGACCCCGGCGGAGATCCGCATGGCCCGCACCATCGGCGCGGACCTGGTCGGCATGTCGACCGTCCTCGAGGCGATCGCCGCGCGCGAGGCGGGCGCCGAGGTCCTGGGCATCTCCCTGGTCACGAACCTCGCCGCCGGTATGACGGGCGAGCCGCTGAACCACGAGGAGGTCCTTCAGGCGGGCCGCGACTCCGCCACGCGGATGGGGGCGCTGCTGGCGCAGGTGCTGGAACGGCTGTAGGGCACCGTCGCACGGGGTGCGCTCCCTCTGGGGGCTCCGCCCCCAGATCCCCGGGTCGGCCTTCGGCCTCCTCCTCAAGCTCTCCCAAGCTCTTCGAGCAGGGGGGAACCCCCAGACGGGCTGGTTGTCGCCGGCCTGGGCAGAGAGGCGCCGACTGACGCGCCACCGCACCCGGCTCCCGCACCCACCCGGCCGCCGTGCTGCACTGGACGGGAAAGCGATGCGCGACGCACCCACCGGCCTCCGCATACGCAACGCCACCCACCACACAACGAGAGGTTGACCCGACGTGCACGACGAACTCATCGCACGGGCCAAGGCGTGGCTGGCCGAGGACCCCGACGCGGACACCCGTGACGAACTCGCCAAGCTCATCGACGCCGAGGACCACGCCGAGCTCGCCGCGCGTTTCAGCGGCACCCTCCAGTTCGGCACCGCCGGCCTGCGCGGCGAACTCGGCGCCGGCCCGATGCGCATGAACCGCTCGGTGGTCATCCGCGCCGCCGCGGGCCTCGCCGCATATCTCAAGGCCAAGGGTCACAGCGACGGCCTCGTCGTCATCGGCTACGACGCCCGCCACAAGTCCGCCGACTTCGCCCGGGACACCGCGGCCGTCATGACGGGCGCGGGTCTGCGCGCGGCCCTCCTCCCCCGCCCCCTGCCCACCCCCGTCCTCGCGTTCGCCATCCGGCACCTCGGCGCGGTCGCCGGCGTGGAGGTCACCGCCAGCCACAATCCGCCGCGCGACAACGGCTACAAGGTCTACCTCGGCGACGGTTCCCAGATCGTGCCCCCGGCGGACGCCGAGATCGCGGCCGAGATCGACGCGATCACGACCCTCACCGCCGTCCCCCGCCCGGACGCCGGCTGGGACACTCTGGACGACAGCGTCCTCGAGGCCTACCTAGCCCGCACGGACGCCGTCCTCGCCGCGGACTCCCCGCGCCTCGCCCGCACCGTCTACACGGCGATGCACGGCGTCGGCAAGGACGTCCTCCTCGCGGCCTTCGCCCGGGCCGGCTTCCCCGAGCCGGTCCTCGTCGCCGAGCAGGCCGAACCCGACCCGGACTTCCCGACCGTCGCCTTCCCCAACCCGGAAGAGCCCGGCGCCATGGACCTCGCCTTCGCCAAGGCCCGCGAGACGGAACCCGACCTCGTCATCGCCAACGACCCGGACGCCGACCGCTGCGCCGCCGCCGTCAAGGACGGCACCGACTGGCGCATGCTCCGCGGCGACGAGGTCGGCGCCCTGCTGGCGGCCCACCTGGTCCGGCGCGGCGCGCGCGGCACCTTCGCCGAGTCGATCGTCTCCTCCTCCCTCCTCGGCCGCATCGCCGAGAAGGCGGGCCTGCCGTACGAGGAAACCCTCACCGGCTTCAAGTGGATCGCCCGTGTCGAGGGCCTGCGCTACGGCTACGAGGAGGCGCTCGGCTACTGCGTGGACCCGGACGGCGTCCGCGACAAGGACGGCATCACCGCGGCGCTCCTGATCACGGAGCTCGCCTCGCAGCTGAAGTCCGAGGGCCGCACGCTGCTGGACCTCCTCGACGACCTCGCCGTCGAGCACGGCCTGCACGCCACCGACCAGCTCTCGGTCCGCGTCCAGGACCTGTCGCTCATCGCCGCCGCGATGCGCCGCCTGCGCGAGCAGCCTCCGACCGCGCTGGCGGGCCTGCCCATCACGAAGTCGGAGGACCTCACCCAGGGCACGGACACGCTCCCGCCCACGGACGGCCTGCGCTACACCCTCGACGGCGCCCGCGTGATCGTCCGCCCCAGCGGTACGGAGCCCAAGCTCAAGTGCTACCTGGAGGTCGTGGTCCCGGTCGCGGCGCACGCCGACCTCCCGGCGGCCCGGGCGAGGGCCACCGAGCTGCTGGCGTCGATCAAGCGCGACCTGTCGGCGGCGGCCGGCATCTGACCGGCCCCGGCCGGTGCGCGGCGGTGGAGCTTCGGCTCGCCGGGGTCGGGAGGGGCTGTTGGGCCGCTCGCTTCTTTCTCAGGGTCGTGCTTCCGCGGGCCGAGTCAAGGGCGCTGCGTTCGCTGCGCTCCACTCCGCGTCGCCTTCGGCGATGGCCCTGCGGGCCACCCTTGACCAGTCCCGCTCCAGCACGGGTGAGAAGCGAGCGAGCGGCCCGGAGGAACGGGTGCCCCAAGGTAGGCGGCATGCGGGTGGGCTGCGCTGTGCCCGGGGTGCGGGGCGCGATGGCGCCTCGCATGCACGCCGGGTGGGCAAAGCGGCGTACGGCTGGTGGGGGTAAGCGATCGCGCCTCACTTGCACGCCGGGTGGGTTCAGCGGCACGCGGCCGGGCGGATGCGCGGCCACGCCCCACCTGCACGCCGAGCCGGCAAAGCAGCGTACGGCCGGTGGGGGTAAGCGATCGCGCCCGGGTTCAGCGGCTCACGGTGCGAGGGGGACACGACCGCGGATCGGCGGCACATCGGCGGACTTGGCGCTCACGGCGCGTGGGCGGGCCCGGCCGTCGGCTCACACGGCCAAACAGACGGGAGGGGAGCGCTTGGGCCAGCGGCAGGCGGGAGGCGGCAGTCGGGGAGGCAGGAGCGAACATACGCAGAGTCGCCATGACTGGCACCGCCCTCACAGGGTCGGCCGGAGGCCGATCGGCGCAGCCGACGCGGAACGCAGCGCAGCGGAGTGCAGCGCCCTTGACTCGGCCCGCGCAAGCACGACACTCGCAAAGAAGCGGGCGGCCCAACAGCCACCCCGGCAACGGGCGTCCACCCAAGCCAACCCCCGGGCAGCCCCGCCCACCGCCCCCCACCCCCGCCCTCACAGCCCTTCGAGCAGCCCCCCGGCTCAGCCCACCGCCAGCAGAATCGCCAGCACCACCGCTCCAGCGACCGCCGGCCCCGCGATCTCGTAGGCCCAGCGGACCGTCACCTCGCCCTGAGCCGTCTCCTCCTGCTCCCGTGTCTCGTGCAGCTGGCGCAGGTCATCCATGATCTGGTCGGTCGCGGCACGGACGGAACCGGTCGGGCCTGCGGGACCCCCCGGGCCGGCGTCCAGCGCGCCGAGGCCGAAGGGACGAGGCCGCAACTGCCGGCCCCCGCGGTCCCCCGCCCCGGCGGCCCGCGCCTGCTGCCGTGCCGCCCTCTTGCGCGCCCGCATCGACACGGGCACGGCCCACAGCTGGTACTTGGTGCCGGACTTGGCGATGACCTCGTTCGAGTAGCCCGACCGCAGGGCGGCGACCTGGCCCCAGGGCAGGACGATCACGCGGAAGGGGTTGCGGATGCGCAGCCGCTCGTCGTTGGCGTACACGGCCGGCCGCAGGGTGAAGGCGACCACCAGCGGCACGACGAGGATCATCGCGGCGAGCGCCAGCCACGGGGTGCGGCCGTGGCCGGTGAACAGCGCGTCGAAGCCGAGCCACGCGACGATGGCGAGCAGCAGGACCCCGCCCGCGATGCCTCCGGACGACCGGTGGACCCGGTCCCTGAACTCGGGGGCCGGCGGCTGCGGCGCTGGTGACTCGTGCTCGGGCGTCGTCATGGTCCCGATTCTGCACGACGGGACCGGCGCGGTCGTGGGCGGTCTCGTCGGGCATCGCAGCGGCGTTGCGATGCGCACACGGGGGTGTACAGCCGCTACGCGCGTAGATATGCTCGGCTGGTGACCATGCCCACCACTGCACCCACAGCACACGCCCTGTCGGACGTCACCGCGTCCGACAGCACGCTGCGCCGCTTCCTCCACGGGCTGCCCGGCGTCGACGCGGTCGGCCTCGAGGCGCGCGCCGCCTCGCTCGGCACCCGATCCATCAAGACCACCGCGAAGGCGTATGCCATCGACCTCGCCATCTCGATGGTCGACCTGACGACGCTGGAAGGCGCGGACACCCCGGGCAAGGTCCGGGCGCTCGGCGCCAAGGCGGTCCACCCCGACCCGACGGACCGTACGACCCCGACGACCGCGGCGGTCTGCGTCTACCCCGACATGGTGGCCGTCGCCAAGGAGGCCGTCGCGGGCTCCGGCGTGAAGGTGGCCTCGGTCGCCACCGCCTTCCCGGCCGGCCGCGCCGCCCTCGACGTGAAGCTGGCCGACGTGCGCGAGGCCGTCGCCGCGGGCGCCGACGAGATCGACATGGTCATCGACCGCGGGGCGTTCCTCGCCGGCCGGTACCTGAAGGTGTACGACGAGATCACCGCCGTGAAGGAAGCCTGTGGGACGTCCGCCCGCCTGAAGGTCATCTTCGAGACCGGCGAGCTGTCGACGTACGACAACATCCGGCGCGCGAGCTGGCTCGGCATGCTGGCAGGCGCCGACTTCATCAAGACCTCGACGGGCAAGGTCGCCGTCAACGCCACGCCCGCCAACACCCTCCTCATGCTGGAGGCCGTGCGCGACTTCCGCGCCCAGACCGGCGCCCAGGTCGGCGTGAAGCCGGCCGGCGGCATCCGCACCAGCAAGGACGCGATCAAGTTCCTCGTCCTGGTCAACGAGACCGTCGGCGAGGACTGGCTGGACAACCACTGGTTCCGCTTCGGCGCCTCCTCGCTGCTGAACGATCTGCTGATGCAGCGTCAGAAGCTGGCCACCGGCCGCTACTCCGGCCCCGACTACGTGACGGTGGACTGATGACCATGGCATCCGCATTCGAGTACGCACCGGCGCCCGAGTCGCGCTCGATCGTCGACATCGCCCCCTCCTACGGCCTGTTCATCGACGGTGAGTTCACCGAGGCGGCCGACGGCAAGGTCTTCAAGACGATCTCGCCCAGCACGGAAGAGGTGCTGTCCGAGGTCGCCCAGGCCGGCGAGGCCGACGTCGACCGAGCGGTGAAGGCCGCCCGCAAGGCGTTCGCTAAGTGGTCGGCGCTGCCCGGCTCCGAGCGCGCCAAGTACCTGTTCCGCATCGCCCGCATCATCCAGGAGCGCAGCCGCGAGCTTGCCGTCCTGGAGACGCTGGACAACGGCAAGCCCATCAAGGAGACCCGCGACGCCGACCTGCCCCTGGTCGCCGCGCACTTCTTCTACTACGCGGGCTGGGCCGACAAGCTGGAGTACGCCGGTTTCGGCTCGAACCCGAAGCCCCTCGGCGTCGCGGGCCAGGTCATCCCCTGGAACTTCCCGCTCCTGATGCTGGCCTGGAAGATCGCCCCGGCGCTGGCCACCGGCAACACGGTCGTCCTGAAGCCCGCCGAGACGACGCCGCTGAGCGCCCTGTTCTTCGCGGACATCTGCCGCCAGGCGGGTCTGCCCAAGGGGGTCGTCAACATCCTCCCGGGCTACGGCGACACCGGCGCCGCTCTCGTCGCGCACCCGGACGTGAACAAGGTCGCCTTCACCGGCTCCACGGCCGTCGGCAAGGAGATCGCCCGCACCGTGGCGGGCACGAAGAAGAAGCTCACGCTCGAACTGGGCGGCAAGGGCGCCAACATCGTCTTCGACGACGCACCCGTGGACCAGGCCGTCGAGGGCATCGTGGGGGGCATCTTCTTCAACCAGGGCCAGGTCTGCTGCGCGGGCTCCCGCCTGCTGGTCCAGGAGTCGATCCACGACGAGCTCCTCGACTCCCTCAAGCGCCGTCTGTCCACGCTCCGCCTGGGCGATCCGCTGGACAAGAACACCGACATCGGCGCGATCAACTCCGCCGAGCAGCTGGCCCGTATCACGGCGCTCGCCGAGCAGGGCGAGGCGGAGGGCGCCGAGCGCTGGTCCCCTGCCTGCGACATCCCGGAGAGCGGCTACTGGTTCGCCCCGACGCTCTTCACGAACGTCACCCAGGCCCACACCATCGCCCGCGACGAGATCTTCGGCCCGGTGCTCTCCGTCCTCACCTTCCGCACGCCGGACGAGGCCGTCGCCAAGGCCAACAACACCCCCTACGGCCTGTCCGCCGGGATCTGGACGGAGAAGGGATCCCGGATCCTGGCCCTCGCGAACAAGCTGCGCGCCGGTGTCGTCTGGTCCAACACGTTCAACAAGTTCGACCCGACCTCGCCGTTCGGCGGCTACAAGGAGTCGGGCTTCGGCCGCGAGGGCGGTCGCCACGGCCTGGAGGCGTACCTCGATGTCTGAGAAGTCCGAGAAGATCGAGCGACTGCCGGTCTTCAAGACCTACAAGCTGTACGTCGGCGGGAAGTTCCCGCGTTCCGAGAGCGGCCGGGTGTACGAGGTGACCGCGAAAACATCAGCCGCTGACGCGGCGGGCAAGGGCAACTGGCTGGCCAACGCGCCCCTCTCCTCCCGCAAGGACGCCCGTGACGCGGTCGTGGCCGCGCGCAAGGCGTTCGGCGGCTGGTCCGGCGCGACCGCCTACAACCGCGGCCAGGTCCTGTACCGCGTCGCGGAGATGCTGGAGGGCCGCAAGGACCAGTTCGCGCGCGAAGTGGCCGACGCGGAGGGCCTGTCGAAGTCGAAGGCGGCGGCGGTCGTGGACGCGACCATCGACCGCTGGGTCTGGTACGCGGGCTGGACCGACAAGGTCGCCCAGGTGATCGGCGGCGCCAACCCGGTCGCGGGCCCGTACTTCAACCTCTCCTCCCCCGAGCCGACGGGCGTGGTGGCCGTACTGGCCCCGCAGGAGTCGTCCTTCCTCGGCCTTGTCTCGGTCGTGGCCCCGGTGATCGCCACGGGCAACACGGCGATCGTGGTCGCCTCCGAGAAGGCCCCGCTGCCCGCCCTGTCGCTGGGCGAGGTGCTGGCCACCTCCGACGTCCCGGGTGGTGTCGTGAACGTCCTGTCCGGCCGTACGGCGGAGATCGCCGCGCCGCTGGCCGCGCACCAGGACGTCAACGCGATCGACCTGGCCGGCGCCGACGACGTCCTGGCGAAGGAGCTGGAGATCGCGGCGGCGGACAACCTCAAGCGCGTTCTGCGTCCACAGCCTGTGGATTACTTCGAGACGCCCGGCATCGAGCGCATGGCGGCCTTCCTGGAGACGAAGACGGTCTGGCACCCGACGGGTTCGCTGGGCGCCTCCGGTTCGTCGTACTGACGCCGGTCCGTCGTACTGACGCCGGTCCGTCGTACTGACGCCGGTCCGCGGGGGCGACTGGCGGACCGCCCGCCCCTACAGACAGCAGAGCCGCGCTTTCCCCCGTCCGGGGAAGCGCGGCTCTGCGTCGGTGGCCGCCGGTCGGGAAGCGGTCAGCGCAGCGCCCCGACCACCTGCCCGACCACCGGCACACTGCCGAGCGACTCCGCCTCGGCCACCGGCCGGGTCAGGGACCGGGACGACACCGGCTTGAAGTCGGCGAGTCGGGTGGCGACGCCGTTGTCGAGCGGGTCGACGCCCGTGCCGGCGAGCGGGTTGGGCTTCAGGCCCGCGAGCGGCCCGGCCGCGTACCGCACGGGCCCGGTGACGTACCCCACGGTCCCCGTCAGTGCCGACACCCCTGCCTGCGGGTCGACCTTGCCGAGCGACGTGGGCCGGGTCCGCATCACGTCGGCCAGCGGGCCGCCGTCCGCCGCCGACGCCGAGGCGGCGCCCGCCCCCAGGGCGACGCCCGCGGTCGCGAGAGCGACGAGCGTGCGCTGGGCGGTGGGGGACTTGGGGGAGGCGTGTCGTGCCATGGCTGCTGCCACCTTCTTGCTGCGAAACGTGAGAATGTCGCCACGCAGCGTAGTTGAGGTGTGATCTGCGCTCCAAACGTCGACCCGCGGGGTCCGCAGGGTGTACGGAATGCGTCACACTGGTGTCCCGTGAGTCTTCATCCCCCGGCCCCCGCCCGCGTCGTGCTGCTGTGCGGCCCCTCCGGCTCCGGCAAGTCCCTCGTCGCCGCCCGCTCCGGCCTGCCCGTACTGCGGCTCGACGACTTCTACAAGGAGGGTGACGACCCCACACTGCCCCTGGTGGAGGGGAGTTCGGACATCGACTGGGACCATCCGCAGTCGTGGGACGCGGACGTCGCGGTCGCGGCCATCGCCGAACTGTGCGCCACGGGCCGTACGACCGTGCCGGTGTACGACATCGCCCTGAGCGCGCGTACGGGCGAGGAGACGCTGGACATCGACCGTGCTCCGGTGGTCATCGCGGAGGGCGTCTTCGCGGCCGAGATCATAGAGCGCTGCCGGGAGCTCGGGGTGCTCGCGGACGCGCTGTGCCTGACCCGCGGACCCCTCACCACGTTCCGCCGCCGCTTCCTGCGCGACCTGAGGGAGGGCCGCAAGTCGGTGCCGTTCCTGCTGCGCCGCGGCTGGCGGCTGATGCGCGCCGAGCGATCGATCGTGGCCCGGCAGACGGCGCACGGCGCGTACGCCTGCGACCGGGACGAGGCACTGAGCCGGCTGGCCGCGGCGGCCGCGGGACGGCGGGCGTCGGTGGGTACGGCGGCGTAGCCCGTCCGCCTGAGGACCGCGCAGAAACGAGAAACGGGACTGGTTGGACCCCCCGGCCCTCCAGTCCCGCTCTCTTGTGCTCCCCCGTGATCCCCCGTGGTTCCCCCCGGTACCGCTCCCCCGTTTCCCCCGTGCTCCCCCGTGTCCCCCCGTCCCTCAGGCGACGAGCTCGCCGAAGGACTCCTCCTGGTCACGGCCGAAGCTGAGGACCTCGTCCTCGCGCAGCCGGCGGAGCGACCGCCAGATGCTCGACTTCACCGTGCCCACACTGATGTCGAGGATCTCCGCGATCTCCGGGTCCGTGCGGCCCTCGTAGTAGCGCAGGACCAGCATGGTGCGCTGGAGTTCCGGCAGCCGGGTGAGCGCCTGCCACAGGACGGCGCGCAGCTCCGTACCGCGCATCGCGTCCGTGTCGCCGGGCGTCTCCGGCAGCTCCTCGGTCGGGTACTCGTTCAGCTTGCGGCGGCGCCACGCGCTGATGTGCAGGTTGGTCATCGTGCGCCGCAGGTAGCCCCCCACGGCGGCCTTGTCGCTGATCCGGTCCCACGCCCGGTAGGTCGAGAACAGCGCGCTCTGCAGCAGGTCCTCGGCCTCGAAGCGGTCACCGGTCAGGTGGTAGGCGGTGGCGTACAGGGAGGCGCGGCGCTCCTCGACGTAGGCGGTGAACTCCGCCTCCGTGGCAGAGCGGCGCTCCCCCGAGTCCTCCCCGTACGCGGCTCCCCCGTGTGTTTCCCCCGTGTGAGCGTCGACCACCGTCATGAACGCGGTGTGCTGACGCCCGGTGCCGCGAGCGCACCCCCGCCCTCCCCCACGCTCGAACACGCTCGCGCAGGAGGGGCCCCCATCAGCACCGGACTTCTCCGTGTTCCGGGCGACGTCGTGCAGACGCGTGACCACTGCGCTCGTGGCTGTGCCGTGCAGCGTGTTCATCTCGCGCCCCCCGTCGTGGAGTCCCGGTCGTCGGCTCGCTTCCTTGCCTGTGCCGAAGAGCTTGCCCGGGCCAGTTCATGGCCGTGTCCGTCGACTGTCACAGAGCTGTCACAAGGCTCGTCGGCAGCCGTGTCACGGCCCGCTCACAGAGAAGAGCGATACGGCTACGCAGGCGTTGCGGGCAGTGGCGCCCTGCCGTTCGGGAGTGGCCGGAGCAGCCCGACAGTCGAAACACGGCCACGGCATGGGCCAGAATGACCCCGTGCCTTCCCTGTTGCTGATCGAGGACGACGACGCCATCCGAACGGCCCTGGAGCTCTCTCTGACGCGCCAGGGGCACCGTGTGGCCACCGCTGCCACCGGCGAGGACGGTCTGAAGCTGCTGCGCGAGCAGCGGCCGGACCTGATCGTGCTGGACGTGATGCTGCCCGGCATCGACGGGTTCGAGGTGTGCCGGCGCATCCGGCGCACCGACCAGCTGCCGATCATCCTGCTGACCGCGCGCAGCGACGACATCGACGTCGTGGTCGGGCTGGAGTCCGGCGCCGACGACTACGTCGTCAAGCCCGTGCAGGGGCGGGTGCTGGACGCCCGGATCCGGGCCGTACTGCGCCGCGGGGAGCGCGAGGCCAGTGATTCGGCGGCCTTCGGCAACCTGGTCATCGACCGGGCCGCGATGACCGTCACCAAGAACGGCCAGGACCTGCAGCTGACGCCGACCGAGCTGCGGCTGCTCCTGGAGCTGAGCCGGCGGCCCGGACAGGCGCTGTCCCGGCAGCAGTTGCTGCGGCTGGTGTGGGAGCACGACTACCTGGGCGACTCGCGGCTGGTCGACGCGTGTGTGCAGCGGCTGCGCGCCAAGGTGGAGGACGTACCGTCCTCGCCCACGCTCATTCGTACGGTCCGTGGGGTCGGATACCGGCTGGACGCCCCTCAGTGACCGATTCACCGGGGGGAATCCGCGGCTGGGCCGCGGCTCGCAGGACCGTACAGTCCCGTCTGCGCTTCACGAGTCTGCGGCTGCGTCTGGTCGTGGTGTTCGGGCTCGTCGCGCTGACCGCCGCCGTGTCGGCGTCCGGCATCGCGTACTGGCTGAACCGTGAGGCCGTGCTCACCCGCGCCCAGGACGCGGTGCTGCGCGACTTCCAGCAGGAGATGCAGAACCACGCGAGTTCGCTGCCGCCGCACCCGACGCAGGACGAGTTGCAGCGCACGGCCGGCCAGATGGCGAACAGCAGCCAGCGCTTCAGTGTGCTGCTGATCGCGTGGGACGAGCGCGGGAAGACGGTCGTCGGCAACTCCGACCTGGACTCCTTCACGCTGGAGGACGTGCCCACGTCGCTGCGGAAGGCCGTCGACAAGCAGCAGAAGGTGTCCTCAACCAACAAGTACGCCCATCACCTGTACTGGCAGCGGATCGTGGAGGGCGGCAAGCCGTACCTGGTGGGCGGCGCCAAGGTGATAGGCGGCGGCACGACCGGCTACATGCTCAAGTCCCTGGAGCCGGAGGCCAAGGACCTCGACTCGCTCGCCTGGTCGCTCGGTATCGCCACCGGTCTCGCGCTGATCGGCTCGGCGCTGCTCGCGCAGGCCGCCGCCACGACCGTGCTGAAGCCGGTGCACCGCCTCGGCATCGCCGCCCGGCGCCTGGGCGAGGGCAAGCTGGACACCCGGCTGCGGGTGTCCGGCACGGACGAACTGGCCGAGCTGTCACGGACGTTCAACCGCGCCGCCGAGTCCCTGGAGAAGACGGTCGCGGACATGAGCGCTCGCGAGGAGGCCTCCCGCCGCTTCGTCGCCGACATGTCCCACGAGCTGCGGACGCCGCTGACGGCGATCACGGCGGTCACGGAGGTGCTGGAGGAGGAGCTGGACGCGGAGACCGGCAGCGTGGACCCGATGATCGAGCCGGCCGTGCGGCTGGTGGTCAGCGAGACCCGGCGGCTCAACGACCTCGTCGAGAACCTGATGGAGGTCACCCGCTTCGACGCGGGCACGGCCCGGCTGGTCCTGGACGCCGTGGACATAGCCGACCAGATCACCGCGTGCATCGACGCCCGCGCCTGGCTGGACGCCGTCGAGCTCGATGCCGAGCGCGGCATCATGGCCCGCCTGGACCCGCGCCGCCTCGATGTGATCCTCGCGAACCTGATCGGCAACGCCCTCAAGCACGGCGGTTCGCCGGTACGGGTCTCGGTGCGCGAGGAGGGCGAGGAGCTGCTCATCCGGGTCCGGGACCACGGCCCCGGCATCCCCGAGGACGTCCTGCCGCACGTCTTCGACCGCTTCTACAAGGCGAGCGCCTCCCGCCCGCGCTCCGAGGGCAGCGGCCTCGGTCTGTCCATCGCGCAGGAGAACGCGCACATCCACGGCGGCAGCATCAGCGCCGCCAACTCCCCGGAAGGCGGGGCGGTGTTCACGCTGCGCCTGCCGCTCGACGCGTCGCCGCTGATCGAGCAGGAGACGCGGAACGGGAACGGCACCGAGGAGAAGGCGCGATGAGGGCACGGGGCGGATGCCTGACGGCGATACGGGGCGGTCGCCCGGCGGTGATGCCGGGCGGACACCGAGTGGCCGTACGCGGCACACGCCCGGTGGCGGTGCGCCGCGCGCGCCGCCGGCTCGCCGTGCCGTTGCTGGCCGCGCTGCTGGCCGGGTGCGGGATCCGGGCCACCCAGGTGCCGACGGACTTCGGGCCGGCGCCGTCCCGGGTGCCGTGCGCGCTGTCCGGTGCGGACCTGGCCACGCAGGCGGGCCGCGGCGTTCCCGTCCAGGTCTTCCTGCTGTGCGCCTCGCAGCTCGTGACGGTTGACCGTTCCGTGCACATCCCGGACGGCACGGCCGAGCGGCAGCGCCGGGTGCTGGTGGCTCAGGGGCTGCTCGACCAGCTCGCCATGACGCCGTCGCCCGCGGAGAAGCAGGCCGGCTACACGACGGACGTGGTCGGCGGCATCACGGTGAGCGGCCCGCGCGGCAAGGACCCGGAGGGCACCTTCCGGCTCAGCAGCCGCCTGCAGGACCTCACCTCCTCCGCCCTCGGGCAGATCGTCTGCACGTTCGCCGACTCGGAGGCGACCGCCGCCGACGACGGGACGGTCGTCCTCGGCGGCCCGGACGACCGGCCGGTGCGCCGCTACCGGTGCACGGCTCAGGTGCGCTCGCACCCGGGGGCGGTGGCGCCGCCGTCGACCGAGGTGACCGGCGGGTGAACCGTGGGGACGCGCCCCTGAGGTGAGCGAGCCCGTCACGAAGGGGAACCGATCGTGCCGGGAGCGGCGTCTAGGGGGGCGTGCAGCGTCAAGGCTCAATCGGCGGCAGCGCCGCGGTCCGCGTCCGTGTGGCAGGGGGTGTCCTCCTCGTCGCACACCTCGCGCTCGTCGCCTGGATCACGCTGCGCCCGCTGGACGTGCCCTGGGTGAGGCCCGCCAACCTGCATCCGTTCGCCGGCATCAGAGCCGATCTCGCGCTGGGCTGGCCGGGGGCCGCCCGGCGTATCGGCGAGGGGCTCGCGCTGCTCGCACCGCTCGGGGTGCTGCTGCCCCTGGCAGGCGGGCGGCTCGTCGTCTCCCCGCTCGCCTCGCTGGCCCGTACGGTCGCCGCGGGAACCCTGATCTCCCTGGGCATCGAGCTGCTGCAGACCGGGGTGCCCGGACAGGTCGTGGACATCGACGCGATCCTGCTGAACACGGTCGGGGTGGCGCTGGCGCACCTCCTGGTCGTGCCCGTGGCACGGTTCCGGCTGCGCCGGCGGATGGAGTCCCGCAGCCCGGGCGCCCACCCCCGGGAGGAGCCCGCTCAGGGTCGGACCCCGACGATTCCAAGGGTCGGGATAGCTCCGTAGAGTGACGCTTCGTCCGCTTCGCCCCCGTAGCGTGGAACACGTCGAAAGTGCCGATGAGTTCGGCGCCGGCCCCCGGACTTCCGGCAGCCGCCGGAGCGGGGTTCCACCACGGTTCGCGAAGGAGCCACCATGACCGCCCTGGCCCGCCCCACCCACGGACGGATGATCGGCGGAGTGTGCGCAGCGCTGGCACGGCGCTTCGGCACCTCCGCGACCACGATGCGCGTGATCTTCCTGCTGTCCTGCCTGCTTCCGGGCCCGCAGTTCCTGCTCTACATAGCCCTGTGGATCCTGTTCCCCTCGGAGGACAAGGCGGCGGCCGGCACGGCCTGGTGACCTGCCGACCGCAGGCACGCCGATGGGCGCCCCGAGCGGGGCGCCCATCGTGGTCGTGGGGGCGGGTTCGCTCAACCCAGCGGGATGCCGTTCACGGGCAGGCCGTGCGTGGGCAGCCCCTGCACCGGCAGCCCGCCGAGCAGTCCTGCGGCCGGCGCGACGGGGCCGTTGCGGAGGGCCTTCTCGGCGGCGGGCTGCGCGGCGGCCACCACGGTGCCGAGCGCGTTCTGCCCCTGGCCGAGCGCCTGGTCCGCGCCGGGCAGCGTCTTGGCGACGTTGCCCACGGGCAGCGCCTGGGTGACGGAGTCCAGTGCGGCGGTGTCCGGCACGGCAGGGGCCGCGCTCGCGACACCCGCGCCCGCGGCGGCGAAGGCGGCGCCGAGGGCGGCGACACCGAGGGTCCTGGCAGCAGACTGCTTCATGTTAAACGCGTCCTTGGGTCCGTTGACGGAGATCTGAGCGGTCCAAAACCGTAAACACGCGCCGACGGGCTCCGCAAACATACGAATACGGCCAGGCGATGATCGCCCGGCCGTATCGAAAAGGCCCTCCGTCAGTCCTCGGACGTCCCAGAACCCCTGGTGGAGGCGGTCTGCTGGAACAGCCATTCGGACTTCAACTCGGCGTATCCCGGCTTGATGACGTCATTGATCATCGCCAGTCGTTCATCGAAAGGAATGAATGCTGACTTCATAGCATTGACGGAGAACCACTGGAGGTCGTCGAGCGTGTAACCGAATGCATCGACCAGGTGGTCGAATTCCCGGCTCATGCTCGTCCCCGACATCAGGCGGTTGTCCGTGTTCACCGTGGCACGGAAATGCAGCCGCCGCAGCAACCCGATGGGGTGGTCGGCGTACGAGTCGGCGGCGCCGGTCTGAAGGTTGGAGCTCGGGCACAGCTCCAGCGGGATGCGCTTGTCGCGTACGTAGGAGGCGAGGCGCCCGAGTGTGACCGTGCCGTCCTGAAGGACCTGGATGTCGTCGATGATGCGCACGCCGTGCCCGAGCCGGTCGGCGCCGCACCACTGCAGCGCCTGCCAGATGGACGGCAGCCCGAAGGCCTCCCCGGCGTGGATGGTGAAGTGGTTGTTCTCCCGCTTGAGGTACTCGAAGGCGTCGAGGTGCCGGGTGGGCGGGTAACCGGCCTCGGCTCCGGCGATGTCGAAGCCGACGACACCCAGGTCCCTGTAGCGGTTGGCGAGTTCGGCGATCTCCAGGGCGCGGGCGGCGTGCCGCATGGCGGTGAGCAGGGCACCGACCCGGATGCGGTGGCCGGCCGCCTTGGCCCTCCGCTCGCCCAGCCGGAAGCCCTCGTTGACCGCCTCGACGACCTCCTCCAGGGTGAGCCCGCCCTCCAGGTGCTGCTCGGGCGCGTACCGCACCTCGGCGTAGACGACCCCGTCCTCGGCGAGGTCCTCGGCACACTCGGCGGCCACGCGCACCAGCGCCTCGCGGGTCTGCATCACGCCGACGGTGTGGGAGAAGGTCTCCAGGTACCGCTCCAGGGAACCGGAGTCGGCGGCCTCCCGAAACCAGACGCCGAGCTTGTCCGGGTCGGTCTCCGGGAGGTGCACGATGGGGGCACCTCCCACGCCGTTGAGGCTGTGGGGGACGGTCTCGCGGGCGAGGTCGACGATCGTGCCGGGGCGCAGACCGCCGTCGAGGTGGTCGTGGAGCAGGACCTTGGGAGCCCGGCGGATCTGGTCCCAGCTCGGGGTGTTCTGGTGCTGGCTCGTCATTGTGGCACCATACGCCCTACGCGCGTAGAGCTCAGGGGTGCGACGAGGTGTCGATACGCAAAGGTGATCCACCGGCCAGGTTTCGTACACCGTCGCTTCTGACACTGTTCTGTCATGGCACATCAAGCGACGCCGGTTCGCAGGGCCCGGCTGGGGAGGGCGCTCGGCCCTGAACCGACGGCGGTGAGCGGCGCGGTGCTGCTGCTCCCCGGTGGTGACGAGACGTCCTCCCGAAGACCGCTCCCGGTGATGGCCACCGCCTCGGTCCGCGCGCTCGGTCGCCGGCTGACCCGGGCCGGGCACGGCGAGGGACTGGTCACGCATGTCGTGCACTACCGCTACCGGGGCTGGAACGGCAGCGAGGCGCATCTGGCGCAGGACGCCGACTGGGCCGCCGAGGAGATCGTCCGCCGCTACGGGGACGTGCCCGTCTGTCTGGTCGGTGTGGGCATGGGCGGCCGGGCGGCGCTGCACGCGGCCGGGCACACGGCCGTCAACTCCCTTGTCGCGCTGTCCCCTTGGCTGCCGGAGGAGGACGTGGCGGCGCCACCCGAACCGGTGAAGCAGCTCGCCGGACGCCGGGTGCTGATCGTGCACGGCACGAACGACGAACGCACGGACCCGGAGCTGTCGTTCCGCCTGGCGGCGCGTGCGAAGAAGGCCAACCGCGACATCTGCCGCTTCGAAGTCCACTCCGACGGCCACGGGTTGCACCAGTACCGCTCGGAAGTACACGCCCTGGCCGAGGACTTCGTGATGGGTTCGCTGTTCGGACGGGCGTTCTCCCGCCCGGTCCAGGACGCACTGGCGGCTCCGCCGCCGCTGGGGTTGAGGATGCCGTTGGCGGCGGGGTTCGGGAGGTCGTTGAGGAGGTGAGCGGGGGGCGCCCCCTGAGAGGCGCGGGACTGGGTCGATGCGCGGCTCCGCCGCGCGGGCGCGAGCGACCACGACGAACCTGTGCCCTCAATCCGGGAGAAGCCGCCCCCTCCTCGACAACAGAAACTTCTTGAAGGCCGCTACCGGCGGTGTGTCCACGTGCCCCGCAAGCCACGCCACGCCGATCTCCCGCACCGCCCGCGGCGCGGTGACCGTGAGCTCCACGACCCCGGGCCGAGGCACGGCCGGCGGTGGCAGCAGAGCCACCCCCAGCCCCGCCGCGACCAAGCCGCGCAGCGTCTCGGCCTCCTCGCCCTCGAAGGCGATCCGCGGCTTGAACCCCGCCTCGCGGCACAGGTCGTCGGTGATGCGCCGCATCCCGTACCCGGGCTCCAGGGTCACGAACGTCTCGTCGGCGGCCTCCGCGAGCCGCACGCGCCTGCGGCTCGCGAGCCGGTGGTCGGCGGGCACCACGAGCCGCAGCTTCTGCTCGTCGAGGCGCCGGGCGACCAGATCGGGCGCGTCCGGCACCGGAGAGGTCAGGCACAGGTCCAGCTCCCCCGCCCGCAGCCGCTCCAGCATGGCCTCGCCGTAGTTCTGGACCAGGCTGAAGCGGACGCGCGGATGGTCGGCGCGGAAGGCGTGGATCAGCCCTGGCACCGTCTCGGCGCCCATCGTGTGCAGGAAGCCGAAGGCGACCTTGCCTGCGGCCGGGTCGGCGTCCGCGCGCACCTCCTCCGCGGCCCGTTCGATCTCGGCGAGGGCGCGCTCGACGGAGGCGAGGAACGTGCGCCCCGCCGGAGTGAGCGCGAGCGTGCGGCCACGCCGGGCGAACAGCTCCACGCCCAGGTCCTCCTCGAACCGCACCAGGGCCCGGGACAGGGTGGACTGCGGGACCTGCATCTCCTGCGCGGCGCGCGTGACGTGCTCGGTGCGGGCGACGCCCGCGAAGTACGCGAGGCGCGGCGCGAGCAGCCTGACGATGTCTTCTGCGTCACTTGTGTCACTGAACGATGACAGCCGAGCGGCCGACCTCTGCTGATGCATCACGGGAACGATTATGGCGGTTCTGTGCATTGGACGGATCAGCGGTCGTGTCCGTACGTTCGAGGCATGCCTGCTGCCGATACCGGGGCGTCCACCACCGTGGACGCCGACGCCGTCACCGTCCCTGCCCCCGACTCGCGGATGACCCCGGGTGGCCCCGGCTACCGCCGGATGAGCCTCGCGCTCTTCCTCGCCGGCGTCGCCACCTTCGCGCTCCTCTACTCCACGCAGGCCCTGCTGCCGCTCGTCTCCCGAGACTTCGGGGTGACGGCGAGCGCGGCGAGCTGGACGGTGTCCGGCGCGACCGGCGCGCTGGCGCTGTTCGTCCTTCCCATGAGCGCCCTGTCCGAACGCTTCGGACGGCGCACGCTGATGACGGCGTCGCTGGCCGTGGCGGTGACCGTCGGACTGCTCGTCCCCTTCGCCCCGTCGCTGGGTTCCCTGATCGTGCTGCGGGCGGTGCAGGGCGCGGCGCTGGCCGGGCTGCCGGCGTCGGCGACCGCGTACCTGGCCGAGGAGGTCCGGCCCAAGGCCCTGGTCACGGCGATCGGCCTGTTCGTGGCCGGGAACAGCGTCGGCGGGATGAGCGGCCGGATCATCACCGGCTGGGTCGCGCAGGAGTGGGGCTGGCGGGTGGCCGTCGGCACGGTCGGCGTGATCGCGGTCGCGTGCGCGGTGGCGTTCCGTCTGCTGCTGCCGGCGCCCAGGCACTTCACGGCGGGTTCGCTGCGCCCGCGCGTGCTGGCCCGCACGGTCCGCGACCACCTCGCCAATCCGCTGCTGCGCCGGCTGTACGCGATCGGCGCGCTGTTCATGACGGTGTTCGGCGGTGTCTACACGGTGATCGGCTACCGCCTGACGGAGGCGCCGTTCGGGCTGCCGCAGGGCATCATCGGCTCGATCTTCCTGGTGTACCTGGTGGGCACGGTGTCGGCGTCGACGGCGGGGCGGCTGGTGGGCCGTCTGGGCCGCCGCGGGGCGCTGTACCTGGCGGGCGGCACGACCACGGCGGGCCTGCTGCTCTCCCTGGCGCCCTCGCTCCCCATGGTCCTCCTGGGCCTGGTCCTGATCACGGCCGGGTTCTTCGCGGGCCACGCGGTGGCGTCGTCGGCGGTCAGCCACACGGCGAAGGAGGGCCGCGCGCAGGCGTCCGCGCTCTACCAGTCGGCGTACTACATCGGCTCCAGCACGGGCAGCACGCTCGGCGCGGTCGCGTTCCACGCGGCGGGCTGGGCCGGAACGGTGGGCATGGGTGTGCTGGCGGTCCTGGGCGTCGTGGTGATCACCCTGTCCGGGTCGCGGGCGGCGCGCATCGCCGCGCGCCGGGCGCCGGTGCCCGCACACTGAGCCGGGCCGACCAAGATCGTCCTCGAAGCCGCTCTGACCTGTGTGTTCATGTGCTCCGGGAGCCGTTGTCAGTGGGCTGCCGTAACTTCCGAAGTGCTGGGGCGCATTGGCGCGCGACAGGAACGGCCACAGGGGTGGGTGGACCATGGGTGAGGGCACGGCGACGGTGGAGGACCTCGACGTCCGGCTGGAGAAGCACAGGGTCGAGCTGACGGGGTACTGCTACCGCATGCTCGGCTCGTCCTTCGAGGCCGAGGACGCGGTGCAGGACACGATGGTCCGCGCCTGGCGGAGCTACGAGAAGTTCGAGGGCCGCTCCAGCCTGCGCTCGTGGCTGTACCGGATCGCGACGAACGTCTGCCTGGACATGCTGAACGCGGGCAACAAGCGGGCCCGCCCGATGGACCTGACCGAGGCCACGCCGCTGGAGCGGGCCGCCCTCTCCCCGCGCCCGGACCACACGTGGCTGGAGCCGATGCCCGACGCCCGGGTGCTGCCGACGACCGGGGACCCGGCGGAGGCGGCCGTCGCCAAGGAGTCCGTCCGCCTGGCCTTCATGGCGGCCCTGCAGCAGCTGCCGCCCAAGCAGCGCGCGGTGCTCATCCTGCGGGAGGTGCTGGCCTGGAAGGCGAGCGAGGTCGCCGAGCTGCTGGACACCTCGGTCGCCTCGGTCAACAGCGCGTTGCAGCGGGCGCGCGCGACGCTGGCGGAGCGGAGCGGGGAGGGCGCCGACGCCGCCGTCTCCGACCCCCTCGACGAGGAGCAGCAAAAGCTCCTGGAGCGCTATGTGGCCGCCTTCGAGGGGTACGACATGGCGGCGCTGACGGCCCTGCTGCACGAAGACGCGGTGATGACGATGCCGCCGTTCGACCTGTGGCTGCGCGGCACCTCGGACATCACCGGTTTCATGACCACGCTCGGCGCCGCCTGCGCGGGCTCACGGCTGGTGCCGGTCGCGGTGAACGGCCTGCCGGGCTTCGCCCAGTACAAGCCGGACCCGGAAAAGGGCGGCTTCACGGCCTGGGCGGTGCAGGTGCTGGAGACATCAGCCGGCCGGATCACCGGGTTCCACTGCTTCCTCGACACCCAGCGCTGGTTCCCGCTGCTCGGCCTGCCCCTCCAGCTCGAAGGGGAGGCCGACGAGGTCGAGTAGTGCGCGCAGAGTGGGCGCCGGGTCGCGCAGCCGGATGCGGCCCCCGGCCCGCCGGGCGGCGAGCTGCAGCCGGGCCAGCACCTCTACGGTGGCGAGCCGCACGGGCCTGAGCCCGCCGACGTCGCATACGACGACCCCGCCTCCGGTGGCCTTCAGCAGCGCCTGCACGTCGTGGCCCAGCCGCGCCACGTCTTCGGAGGCGACGGATCCGGCCAGCATGAGTACGGGGGGTTTCTCGGCGTCCACGGAGGGTGGACCGGGCCGGGCCGTTCAACTCATCGGTGCGGAGCGCGCACCTACTGGGTCGGGAAATCGCTGGTGTCCAAGGTGAAACCGAACGGATCGGGCAGGTCGATTACGTCGCCGAACTTGCCTGCGCGCAGCACGCGGTAGACATCGCCCTTCGGTTCCCCGTACAGCGTGACGGTGGGCCCACCCGGGGCCCAGCCATCAATAAGGAGGTACAGGGGTACTCGGGCCTTGGCATAGCCAGCGGCCTTGGTGATCCGGTCGGTGTTCGCGTTGGACTTCGAGGTGATCTCCACAATTAGTTCGGCGACACCTGCGGGGATGTACTCGTCGTCTTCACCATCCAGTGCGTCCTCCGGCGCCACCGCGAGGTCCGGGATGTAGAGGCTGTCACGGGACGGGACGGCGGCACCCAGAGTTGGGTAGAGGCCCCAGTCGTCCGGAAGCACATCGGACAGGCGGCGAATCACCTTGCTGGCGATCTTGTTGTGGGCCTTGGACGGCGGTGGTGCCACGGTGACGATCCCCTCGATGATCTCCACCCTGCAGCCCTCTGGTGCGTCCGTCTCCTGCCAGATCCGGACGAGGCCGTCCCACTCGTGGCCGCTGGCCGTCGCGTGGTCGACGGTGAGTGCGCTCATGGCGGTCTCCAATCAGTGCGTCACCGATCCCAGCATGCCGAACGGGACCGGCACAGGTCCACCGATCCCGTTCACCCGAACGATGAAAGTCCAGGTCAGGCGATACGTTCCAGCACCACGGGTGGCGGCGTGAAGTCCGCCGCGATGTCGTAAGAACCCTCCACCGCCTCCAGCGCGTACGCGAAGCGCTCGGGCGTGTCCGTGTGCAGGGTCAGCAGGGGCTGGCCCTCCGTCACCGTGTCGCCCGGCTTGGCGTGCATCTCCACGCCCGCCGCCGCCTGCACCGGGTCCTCCTTGCGGGCCCGGCCCGCGCCGAGGCGCCAGGCGGCGACGCCGATGCCGTAGGCGTCGAGGCGGGTCAGGACACCCGCCGACGGGGCCTTGATGACGTGCTGCTCCTTCGACGTCGGCAGCGGCGCGTCCGGGTCGCCGCCCTGGGCCGCGATCATGCGGCGCCAGACGTCCATCGCGGAGCCGTCCGCCAGGGCCTTCGCCGGGTCCGCGTCCTTCACTCCGGCCGCGTCCAGCATCTCGCGGGCCAGGGCGATCGTCAGCTCCACCACGTCAGCCGGGCCGCCGCCCGCCAGGACCTCCACCGACTCGCGGACCTCCAGCGCGTTGCCCGCGGTCAGGCCGAGCGGGGTCGACATGTCGGTCACCAGCGCGATCGTCTTCACGCCGTGGTCCGTGCCGAGGCCCACCATCGTCCGCGCCAGTTCACGCGCGTCGTCCAGGGTCTTCATGAAGGCGCCCGAGCCGACCTTCACGTCCAGGACCAGCGAGCCCGTCCCCTCCGCGATCTTCTTCGACATGATGGACGAGGCGATCAGGGGAATGGCCTCCACCGTGCCCGTCACGTCGCGGAGCGCGTACAGCTTCTTGTCCGCGGGTGCCAGGCCGTCGCCCGCCGCGCAGATCACGGCACCGACACCGTCCAGGACGGACAGCATCTCCTCGTTCGACAGCAGCGCGCGCCAGCCCGGGATCGACTCCAGCTTGTCCAGCGTGCCGCCCGTGTGGCCGAGGCCCCGGCCCGACAGCTGCGGGACCGCCGCGCCGCACGCGGCGACCAGCGGGGCAAGTGGCAGCGTGATCTTGTCGCCGACGCCGCCGGTCGAGTGCTTGTCGGCCGTCGGGCGGGAGAGGGACGAGAAGTCCATGCGCTCGCCCGAGGCGATCATCGCTGCCGTCCAGCGGGCGATCTCGCGGCGGTTCATGCCGTTGAGCAGGATGGCCATCGCGAGCGCGGACATCTGCTCGTCGGCGACCTCGCCCCGCGTGTACGCGTCGATGACCCAGTCGATCTGCTCGTCGCTCAGCTCACCGCGGTCCCGCTTGGTGCGGATGACGGAGATGGCGTCCATGGCCATGGGTTCCTTCCGGAGGTTCGAAGGACCTTCAGGTCCGAAGGTGTGCGGCCCCCCTGAGCCGTAGAGTTCAACTCGGAGGGGCCGCACAGGAGTTACTTGGCGAGATGGTCCGGGCCGAAAGCCTGCGGCAGCATCTCCGACAGCGGCAGGACCCCCGCCGGAGAGTCCACCAGCAGACCGGGGCCGCCGAACTCGTACAGCAGCTGGCGGCAGCGACCGCACGGGACGAGCAGCTCGCCCTCGCCGTTCACGCAGGTGAAGTGCGTGAGCCGGCCGCCCCCGGTGTTCTGCAGCTGCGAGATGAGCCCGCACTCGGCGCACAGACTCAGGCCGTAGGAGGCGTTCTCGACATTGCAGCCGGTGACGGTCCGCCCGTCCTCGACGAGGGCCGCCACACCGACCCGGTAGCCGGAGTAGGGGGCGTAGGCGCGGGACATCGCCGCCCGCGCCTCCTCCCTGAGGGCCGCCCAGTCGAACGTCGCGGGATCGGTCACTTGCCCTGTCCCTTCCGGTACGGCAGACCGTCCGCCTTCGGCATCCGCAAGCTCTGCGCGGACAGCGAGAGCACCAGCAGGGTGACGACGTACGGGGTGGCGGTCACGAGCTGCGCCGGGACCTCGTTCGTGGTGGAGTACCAGACGAACATCAGGGCCGCGGCCACGGCCGTGATCAGCGCGGGAACGTACTTCTTCTTCCACACGAGGTACGCCGCGCCGAACACCACCAGGATGGCGAGCAGCAGGATCAGCGCGTGCACGTTGGTGGTGCCGCCGCGCAGGTTGAGGCTGTCGGTGTAGCCGAACAGGCCCGCGCCGAGGGCGAGTCCGCCCGGCATCCAGTTACCGAAGATCATCGCGGCGAGACCGATGTAGCCGCGGCCGGCGGTCTGACCGTCGAGGTAGACGTTCGAGGCCACGATCGACAGGAACGCGCCGCCGAGACCCGCGAAGCCACCGGAGATGATCACCGCGATGTACTTGTACTTGTACACGTTCACGCCCAACGACTCCGCCGCCACCGGGTTCTCACCGCAGGAGCGCAGACGCAGACCGAACGCCGTGCGCCACAGCACCCACCAGGTGACCGGGACGAGGGCCACCGCGATCACGGTGAGCGGCGAGAGGTCGGTGACGAGACCGCCGATCAGGCCCGCGATGTCCGACACCAGGAACCAGTGCTTGCTGTTCAGGGTGTCGAGCCAGTGGGACAGGCCCGGGATGTCGAAGGTGCCCAGCGAGTCGATCGGCGGGGACTGCTTGGAGGAGCCCTGCGGGGCGTTCTCGAAGGTGAACTTCGACAGGTAGCGGGTGGTGCCGAGGGCCAGGATGTTGATCGCCACACCGGAGACGATGTGGTTCACGTTGAAGGTGATGGTGGCGATGGCGTGCAGGATCGCACCCAGGGCGCCACCGACGATGCCGAAGACGACACCGGTCCACGGACCCCACTGGTAGCCGGCCCAGGCGCCGAACCAGGTGCCGAGGATCATCATGCCCTCGAGACCGATGTTGACGACGCCGGAGCGCTCCGCCCACAGGCCGCCGAGGCCGGCGAGGCCGATCGGCACGGCCAGGCGCAGCGCGGTGGACATCTGCCCGGTCGAGGTGATGCCGTCCGCGCCGGTGATCACACGGACGGCCGAGGTCAGGATCAGGACGCCCGCGATGATCAGCAGGAGTGCGGGGAGCGAGATACGGCGGCTGCCCTTGCCGGGCTGCTGCGCCCTCGGCTTGGCGACGGTCGCGGTGGTCATCGGGCAGCCACCTCCTTCTGGTGCGAGTTGTTGTTGCCGGCCGCCTCCGCGGCCAGCTCCGCGCCGACCCGCTTCTGCTGGCGGCGCAGGCCCCACTGGCGTACGGCCTCGTAGGAGATGACGACCGCGAAGACGATCAGGCCCTGCATGATCGTGGCGATCTCCTTCTCGTACGCGACCGGGGTCGCGTAGTCGAGGGCCGGTGACGCCTTGTCGAGGAAGGCGATCAGGAGCGCGGCGAAGGCGATGCCGACCGGGTTGTTGCGGCCGAGCAGGGCGATGGTGATGCCGGTGAAGCCGAGGCCGGTCGGGAAGCTCAGGCTGTAGGTGTGGGCGTCGCCGAGCAGCAGCGGCAGGCCCGACAGGCCCGCCACGCCGCCGGAGATCAGCATCGCGATGAGAACCATCCGCTTGGCGTCGACACCGGAGGCCGCGGCGGCGGTCTCCGAGGCGCCGGTGGCGCGCAGGTCGAAGCCGAAGCGGGTGCGGTTGAGGACGAGCCAGTACAGGACGCCCGCGAGGACGGCGAGGAAGACCAGGCCGTAGATCTCACCGACGTCGGCGCCCAGGTTGATGCCGGGGAACCAGCCCGACTTCTTCATGATGCCGGTCGTCATGTTGTTGCCGACCTGCACGCCCCAGACGTTGGACAGGGTGAGGTAGCCGATGAGGCTGGTGGCGATCGCGTTGAGCATGATCGTCGCGACGACCTCGCTCACGCCCCGGGTGGTCTTCAGCACGCCCGCGATCCCGGCCCAGAAGGCGCCGGTGAGCATGGCGACCAGCATCAGCACCGGGATCTGGAGGAAGGACGGCAGCGCGATGTGCGCGCCGACCACCGCGGTCATCATCGCGGCGAGGCGGTACTGGCCGTCGACGCCGATGTTGAACAGATTCATCCGGAAGCCGACGGCCACCGCGAGCGCGGCCAGGTAGTACATCGACGCCTGGTTGACGATCAGCACCTGGACGTCGGAGTACCCGATCTGCTGGAGCATCAGCGCGTACGGCTCGAACGGGTTCTTGCCGGAGGCGACCAGCACGACCGAGGTCAGCAGGATCGCCGAGACGAGCGCGATGACCGGGCCGGCCACCGCGAGGAGCACCCGCTCCTTGTCGAACTTCTTCATCGGGCCTCGTCCTCCGGACCGGCGTCTGCCTCGTCTGTGTCGGTCGCTACGTGTTCCAGGTGTCCGGACGCGGCACCCGTCATGGCCGAGCCCAGCTCCTCCGGAGTGATGGTGGCGGGGTCGGCGTCGGCGACGAGCCGGCCGTTGTAGATCACCCGCAGGGTGTCCGAGAGGCCGATCAGCTCGTCCAGGTCGGCGGAGATCAGCAGCACGGCCAGGCCTTCGCGGCGGGCCTCGCGGATCTGGTCCCAGATCTGCGCCTGCGCGCCGACGTCCACACCACGGGTGGGGTGGGCGGCGATCAGGAACTTCGGCTTGTGGCTCATCTCCCGGCCGACGATCAGCTTCTGCTGGTTGCCGCCGGACAAGGAGGCGGCGGTGACGTCGATGCCGGGCGTGCGGACGTCGTACTCCTCGACGATCCGCCGCGTGCCCTCCTGGGCGCCCTTGGGGTCGAGCCAGAAGCCCTTCGCGTTGGGGCGCTCGGTGACGTGGCCGAGGATGCGGTTCTCCCACAGCGGGGCCTCGAGGAGCAGGCCGTGGCGGTGGCGGTCCTCGGGGATGTAGCCGACGCCCCGCTCGCGGCGCTTGCGGGTGGCCCAGGCGGTGATGTCCTCGCCGAGGAAGGCGATGGAGCCGGAGTCGGCGTGCTTGAGGCCGATCAGCGCGTCGATGAGCTCGGTCTGGCCGTTGCCCTCGACGCCGGCGATGCCCATGACCTCGCCCGCGTGGATGGTGAAGGTGACGTCGTCGAGGACGCGCTTCACATCGCCGCCCGCGGCGAACTCGGTGAGCCCACCGGCCGCGGGCTCGGCCTCCACGCCGAGTGAGGCGCCGCCGCTGGCGTAGACGGTGAGGTTCTTGACCTCGATGACCGGCTTGTCCGTGACCGTGGACTCGGCGGTCTCCGGGGTGGGCAGCTCGCTGCCGACCATCATCTCCGCGAGCTGGCGGGGGGTGGTCTTGGAGGGTACGGCGGTGCCGACCGTCGTACCCCGCCTTATGACGGTGATGTCGTCGGCGACCGAGAGGACCTCGCCCAGCTTGTGGGAGATGAAGATGACGGACAGGCCCTCGGACTTCAGTTCGCGCAGGTTGTCGAAGAGTGCGTCGACCTCCTGCGGGACCAGCACGGCGGTCGGCTCGTCGAGGATCAGGGTGCGGGCGCCGCGGTAGAGGACCTTGAGGATCTCCACGCGCTGGCGGTCGGCGACGCCGAGCTCCTCGACCAGGACGTCGGGGCGTACGTTCAGCCCGTACCGGTCGGAGATCTCCTTGATCTTCTTACGGGCGCCGCCACCGATGCCGTACAGCTTCTCGCTGCCGAGGACCACGTTCTCCAGGACCGTGAG
Organism: Streptomyces sp. NPDC051104; assembly: GCF_040682835.1. Classification (NCBI taxonomy): domain Bacteria; kingdom Bacillati; phylum Actinomycetota; class Actinomycetes; order Kitasatosporales; family Streptomycetaceae; genus Streptomyces; species Streptomyces sp. NPDC051104. The sequence goes on from NZ_JBFBBS010000001.1 coordinate 608,508, forward strand.
GTTGTCGGCGAGCATGAAGTGCTGGTGGACCATGCCGATGCCGCGGGCGATGGCGTCGGCGGGGCTGGAGAAGCTCACCTGCTCGCCGTCGACGGCGATGGTGCCCTCGTCCGGCTTCTGCATGCCGTAGAGGATCTTCATCAGCGTCGACTTGCCGGCGCCGTTCTCGCCGACGAGGGCGTGCACGGTGCCCTTGCGGACCGTGAGGTGGATGTCGTGGTTGGCGACGACACCCGGGAATCGCTTGGTGATCCCCGCCAGCTCGACCGCGGTCGTCGACTGTGCGGTGAGCGGAGGGCTGCTGGACGCGTCGATGGCGCACTCTCCTTGGAAAAGGGGCCGCTCTACGCGCATAGCGCCCCTGCCTTAAATTTGCTCGGACCTGATCGCGGTCGATCCGTTCCGAGCATTCTGCCGCGCGAACGGGGGCGCCCCTGGCGCCGATCTCCCGCCGTCCGCCCGAAGGGCGGGCCGGGCGGCGCCTGGTGTGTGGGATCGCAAGGCGCCGGAGCGCCCTCGTGACGGAGCCACGTGGGCGTTTCGGCAACGCCGCGAGCGTGCGTGCCAGGCGCGCCGCCCGACAGGCGGGAGATCGGCGCCAGGGGTGCGGTTCGGCGATCCTCCCCGCACCCCGTTCCCAGGCCGTAACGCTGTCATGACAGCGCTCTTTCGGCCATGCCTTCGACAGGCCTATGACCGCCTGGTCAGGAGGTCTTGACCTTGATCGAGCCGTCCTTGATGCCCTGCTCGGCCTTCTTCAGCGCGGCCTGCAGGTCGGCGTTGTCCTTGAACACCGGGTTGGAGTCGGCGAGGCCGACACCGCCGTTGGCCAGGGAGCCGCGGATCTCGCCGGACAGCGGCTTGTTGTCCTTGATGACCGACTTGGCGAGGTCGTACACCGCACCGGAGACGTTCTTCAGGGCCGAGGTGAGAATGTACTGCTTGTACGCGGCCAGCGCGCTCTGGTCGTACTGGTCGGAGTCGACACCGATGGCCCACACCTTGTGCGTGGCGGCGGCCTTGATGACGCCCTGACCGGACAGGCCGGCCGCGTGGTAGATGACGTCGGCACCGGCGTCGATCTGGCCGTTCGCGGCGTTCTCGCCCTTGTCGGGGCTGGAGAAGCCGCCCTCCTGAGCGGTCTGGGTCAGGTACTGCGTCTCGACCTTGATGTTCGGGTTGACCGACTTGGCGCCCTGGATGTAGCCCGCCTCGAACTTGTGGATGAGCGGGACGTCCACGCCGCCGATGAAGCCGATGTGGTTCTTCTTGGTGGTCTTGGCGGCGGAGACACCGGCGAGGTAGGAGGACTCCTCCTCGTGGAAGACCAGGTCGGCGACGTTCTTCGCCTGGATCGTGTTGTCGTCGATGATGCCGAAGGTGATCTTCGGGTACTTGGCGGCGGCCTCCTTGACGGCCGGCGCGTAGGCGAAGCCGACACCGATCACCGGGTTGTAACCGGCCTTGGCCAGCGTCTCCAGACGCTGCACCTTGTCGGCGTCGGACTCGTTGTCCTGCGGCTCGACGTCACGGCCGCCGACACCGAAGTCCTTCTCGGCTTTCTGGAAACCGGCGTAGGCGGCGTCGTTGAAGGACTGGTCGCCCTTGCCGCCGACGTCGTAGGCGAGACCGACGCCCTTGCTCTTGCCGCTGCCGGCGGACTCGGTGGACGAACTGCCACAGGCGGAGACGGTGAGAGCGAGGGCTGCGGTGGCAGCACCCGCGACGGCGATTCGGGACACCCGGCGCATGGAACGAGACTCCTTCGTGCAAGCGCCCATACCAGGCGCTGGTTCCGCGGCAGCGTAACGCGCGTAGACCGGACGGAAAACCCCTTCTGTCCGGTCCGTTATCGAGATGTGGCCACCGTCTCTTCGACGGGTTACGGAGAGCGTCGGGGCACTTGCGGGAGGCGAACGAAAGCGGTGTTCGAGGTGTTTGTGGGGGATCTGAGTGATTCGGGAACTCCGGTGGCCATATGAGCGATTTTGCCAATGGGGTGCCTGAGGTCTGGAGGGACTGACGGCTGGTGCGCGGAGAGCCGGCTCGAAGGCTGCGCGGACGACCGCCGCCTTCGAGCGCTTCGCCCAGTCCGTGGCCCATGGTCATCGGCACCGGGTTGCCACCGGCACGTCTTCCATGCCGGTGTCGCGCGGACTGCCGTTCGGCGTGCCGTCGGCGGGGTACAACGCACGAAACCCATCCCGCGCACGGGATGGGTTTCGTATCGGAGCGCCGGGCAGGCCTTGCACCTGCATCTCCCCGCAGGAAGCGGGGCGTCTTTCCTTGGACCACCAACGCGCGACCAGGCACCGGGAGTTCCGGCGACCAGCTCAAGATCAAGTGTATCAGAGCTCCGTCCCTCCCGCCCGGCCTCCGAACAGGACGGGCGCCCCCGGCCCGTACTACCCGGCCCAGGGCGCCCAGTCGTCGGCCGGGCCGACGACGGTGTCACTGCGTCTTGACGACGACCTTGCCGTCGATGATGTCCTGCTTGGCCTTGTCCACGGCCGCCACGACGTCCTTCATCGCCTGGTACTTCGGGTTGGAGTCCGCGAAGCCCACGCCGCCCGACTTCAGGTCACCACGGACCTCGCCGGTCAGGGGCTTGCCGTCGACCACGGACTTGGTCAGGTCGTAGACCGCGCCGCCGACGTTCTTCAGGGCCGAGCCGAGGATCCAGTCCTTGTACTTGGCCAGCGCGCTCTGCTCGTACTGGTCGGAGTCGACGCCGATGGCCCACACCTTGTGATCGGCGGCGGCCTGGATCACGCCCTGGCCGGACAGGCCCGCCGCGTGGTAGATCACGTCGGCGCCCGCCTCGATCTGGCCGTTCGCGGCGTCCTTGCCCTTGTCGGGACTGGAGAAGCCGCCCTCCTGGGGCGTCTGGGTCAGGTACTGCGACTCGATCTTGATCTTGGGGTTGACCGACTTGGCGCCCTGGTCGAAGCCCGCTTCGAACTTGTGGATGAGCGGGATGTCCACGCCGCCGATGAAGCCGATGTGGTTCTTCTTGGTCGACTTCGCCGCCGCGACGCCTGCGAGGTAGGAGGCCTGCTCCTCGTGGAAGACCAGGTCGGCGACGTTGCTCGCCTTGACCGTGTCGTCGTCGATGATGCCGAAGGTGATCTTCGGGTACTTCGCCGCGACCTCCTTGACGGCGGGCGCGTAGACGAAGCCGACGCCGATGATCGGGTTGTAGCCGGCCTTGGCGAGCTGCTCCAGGCGCTGTACCTTGTCCGCGCTGGACTCGCCGTCCTGCGGCTCGATGTCCCGGCCGCTGACCTTGAAGTCCTTCTCGGCCTTCTGGAAACCGGCGTACGCCGCGTCGTTGAAGGACTGGTCGCCCTTGCCCCCGATGTCGTAGGCCAGGCCGATGCCCTTCCCCGTGTAGCCGGAGGAGCTCTTGCCGGAGTCGCTGTTCCCCTCCGTGCTGGACTTGCCGCAGCCGGTGGCCGCGAGGGCGATGACCGCGACGGTCACCGCAGCTTGGGAGAACCTCGTTCTCCGAGAGACCCGAGAGATCAGACGCACAGCAAGCACCCCTTCATCCCCACGGCACCGTCACCGGTCCGCATGCCCAAAGCGCCGCCACCGCAGCGATTCGGCGCACAGTAACGCGCGTAGAAGGGGAGGGGAACGGGGTTTCTCGCGGCCGTTATCGATTCGTGCCGCCGCCCGGTTACGGCTGCGCGACGGCGGTTACGCGCGGGTGACGGAAAGGGGCGAGGGGGGCCAAACGGGGCACCCCTATCGGCCACCGTCGCCTGGGCTCCGGCCACCGGTCGCCCGGCTCCGGGTTTCAGCGTCCTGCCCCGGCCTCCGGCCACTGGTCGCCCGGCTCCGGGTTTCAGCGTCCTGCCCCGGCCTCCGGCCACCGGTCGGCCCACCTGGGCTCCGGGCTCCGGGCACCAGCCGCCTGGGCTCCGGGCGCCTGACCCGGGTTCCGGGTTCGTGGTCCGGGCTCCGGCATTCTCACCCGGGCTCCGGCCACCGGCCGCCCGGGCTCCGGCACCCGGCCCCGGCCTCCGGTCACTGATCGTCGGCCGACCTGGGCTCCGGCGTACCGGCCCGGGCTCAGGCTCCAGGCATCCTGGCCCGTCCACCGGCCGCCGAGCCCCGGCCCCGCTTACCGCCTACCGCTCCTGCGCGTCCAGCAGTGCCGCCGCCGTGAACAGTTCCACGCCCACCGTGATCGCGTGCTCGTCCGCGTCGAAGTCCCCCTGGTGCAGGTCCCGCACCACGCGGTCCCCAGGGCGGCGGACGCCGAGACGGGCCATGGCGCCGGGCACCTTCTCCAGGTACCAGGAGAAGTCCTCGCCGCCGAGGCTCTGCTCGGTGTCCTCCACGGAGTGGGCACCGCGCCGCGCGGTCATCGCGTCGCGCAGGAGTTCGGTGGCACCGGCCTCGTTGACGACCGGCGGCACCCCACGGACGTAGTTGATCTCGGGCTTGGCCTTGTACTGGTTGGCGATCTCGTCAACCGCCGCGTGCACCAGGTCCGGCGCCTGCCGCCAGGCGTCGAGGTCCAGGCAGCGTACGGTCCCGGAGATCTCGGCGTGCTGGGGGATCACATTGCAGGCGTGCCCGGACTCGATGCGCCCCCAGGTGACCGAGAGCCCGCTGCGGGCGTCGACGCGGCGCGCGACCATCCCCGGCACCTCGGCGGCCACACGCGCGGCGGCGAGCACGAGGTCCGTGGTGAGGTGGGGGCGCGCGGTGTGACCGCCCGGGCCGTCGAGCGCGACTTCGAGCCGGTCGCAGGCGGAGGTGATGGGGCCGTGCCGCAGCCCGATGCGCCCGGCGTCGACCTTGGGGTCGCAGTGCACGGCGATGATCCGCCCGACCCCCTCCAGGACACCGGCCTCGATGGCGTCGGCGGCCCCGCCCGGCAGGACCTCCTCGGCGGCCTGGAAGACCAGCCGCACCGGCCGCGGCAGCCGCCCCTCGCGGTGCAGCTCGGCGAGGACCAGTCCGGCACCGAGGACGACCGTGGTATGCACGTCGTGGCCGCAGGCGTGGGCGCGGTCCGGCACGGTGCTGCGGTAGGCACAGTCGGTCTTGGTGTCCGGGATGGGAAGCGCGTCGATGTCCGCGCGGAGCGCGAGCATCGGGCGTACGCCGTCCGGGTCACCGATGTCACACACGAGTCCGGTTCCGGTGTCGAGGACGCGCGGCGCGAGACCCGCCTGCTCCAGGCGGGCCTTGATCGCGGCGGTCGTGCGGAACTCCTGGTGGCCGAGTTCCGGGTGCATGTGCAGGTCGCGACGGAAGGCGACGAGTTCGGCGTGCAGCGCCTCGGACAGCGCGCCGGGAAGCACCGCTTCGCCGGAGTGATCGGCCTCGGACTCTAGGGACATCAATTGGTTCACCCTTTGAAGGGTAAGGCGATCGGGCGGCCGACCTCCCTGCGATCAACAAAACTTTAGCCCGTCAGGGGAAGAAAATCTGGCCGCACGCCGCATGGTCGGCTGTGGGGATGGGTAAACTCGCCGGGCTTTCCGGGCGACGGAATCGGGCCGGGGTCGAGAGCGGGACCGCGGGGGTGACCGCGGCGGCGTCCCGGCGCCGTGGGGGGCGCCCGGTGATCCCAGTACGGGACCGCTTCCGTGTACGGGCGGCCCGTTACGTGAACGCTCGAAGGGTTCCGAGCGATTCCCGTACACCACGGATACCACGTCACGCCGCCTTCCCGTCGCGGAAGCGTCACCTCCTCTACGACTCCCCAACCCGTGCGCGGCCTCACATGGCGAAGTGGTGAACGCTTGAAAGCAGCCCCTTCGCCGCCCGCCCGCGCGGGTAGGGTCGCCCGCGTGAACGCCGAGGAGCCGGACTTCATACGGACCACCCGGGCGTCGTACGACGCCATGGCCCCCGACTACGCCGACCGCTTCCCCGACGACCTGGCGACCCGTCCCCTCGAACGGGCCCTGGTCACCGCCTTCGCGGAGCTGGTCCGGGCGCACGGCACCGCCCCCGTGGCCGACCTCGGCTGCGGCCCCGGACACGCCACGGCCCGCCTGCACGCCCTCGGTGTCCCGGTCTTCGGTGTGGACCTCTCGCCCCGCATGGTGGCTCTGGCCCGCCGCACCCACCCTGGCCTGCGCTTCCACGTCGGCACGATGACGGCGCTGGACCTGCCGCCGAAAACGCTGGGCGGGATCGCGGCGCTGTTCTCGGTCGTCCACGTACCGGAGGAGCACCTGCCGACGGTGTTCACCGAGTTCCACCGTGTCCTGTGCCCCGGCGGCCACGCGCTCGTGGCGTTCGAGACGGGCGACGACGACCAGCGCCACCTTGCGGAGCCCTTCGGCCACGAGACGGGCCTCGACCACTACTGGCACAGCCCGGACACGATCACGGCCCACCTCACCAAGGCCGGCCTGCCGGTCCGGGCGCACACCCTCCTGGAACCGGACGGGGCAGGGAAGCGGCAGCGCGCGTACCTCCTGGCCCGCAAGCCGCGCGACGAGGACTGACCACCGCACGAAGAACGCCCTGCGCGACGCCGCGGTCCGGCCGCGGGTCTATCCCGCCGCCACGTCCTGCTCGGCGGCCGCCACGTCCGGTCCCCCCGTCACCGACGACACCCGGTCCACGTCCCGCGCCGTGTCCGTCACCCCGGACAGGAAGCCCTGCGCCCGGGGCGAGGCGTGGTCCGTGAGCCAGGCAGGGTCGATGTCGCACACCGCGACGCGGACCTCCGTGCCGACCAGGGCCAGCGGCAGGGTGTGGACGACCGTGGAGGGGAAGCTGAGGATCGTACGGCCGACGGGGCCGCGGCGGGCGATCAGTTCCAGGGGCAGATCCGGGCGGACCACCTCCAGGCCCGTCTCCACCGCCAGCTTGTGGAGTTTCTCGGGGCTTTCTCGGCGGTGGGCGAAGTAGCGGGTCGCCCCGTGCGCCGTGGCGAGCGACCGCACCGCCTCCAGATAGCGCTCGCCGTCCACCACGCCCGTCTCGACGAGGGAGGTGCCGACCAGGTCCGCGCCCTTGGTCAGGCGTGGCGGGCCGAAGCGGGCCCGGGTCCAGGCGAAGTCGCTCGACGTGATCGTGACCCCGGCCGGGGCCTCCTCGATCGGCATGGAGGAGAAGACCTCCACCGTGCGCCGGGTGCCCGGCGTCAGCCTGCGGCGCGCCGAGGACGACACGGGGGCGAACAGCAGGTCCCGGGGGCCGCGGCGGCTGCCCTTGCGGTGCCAGCGCACCAGGCGTTCACCACGGGCGAGCTGGGCGACGAACTCCATGGTCGCGGTGCCGTCGTCCACCACCACCAGCTCCCGGGCCCCGGTGATGGTCAGCAGCAGCTGGACGTAGCGGGAGAACGGGTCCCCCATCACCACCCGGTGCGCCCGGCGCAGCAGCGGGGTGAGGCCGCCGATGGTGTGGAAGGGGGCCAGGGCACCGCCCCGCGCTTCCTCCCAGCGGACCTCGTACCCCTCGTCACGGGCCAGTTCCGCCATGCGGCGCAGCTGGCCCCGGGTCATCGGGTCGGTGGGCGCCAGCACCACGAGGGTGAGCCCCTCCCGCGCCGTGCCGTCCGCCGCGCCCCCGTCCTGCGGCGCCGTACCGTCCGCCGCCGCGCTCGCGCCGTCCCCCGTCGTACCGTGCGGCCCCCCGTCGTCCCCCGCCGTACGCCCCGCCCCGGAACCCCGGCCCCCCTGCGCGGGAATCGCGCGCGGCCGCCGGCGCCCCTGCGCGGGGATCGCCGCCGCGCGCCCGGACGCGGCGCCCCCCGCGGCGCCCCCCGCGGCGCCGAGGGCGTGCGCGTGGGCCCACTCCAGCACGTTCAGGAGCTGTACCGGGCTCTCGACGAAGGCGAGCGTGGAGGGGGGGTGGCCGGCGGATCCGGCGCGGGGGCTCATCGGCGTACGACCGTCCCGTAAGGCGCTCAGACCGCCACCGGCTCGCCGGCGGCCGCGGCGATCTCCGCCTCGGCGACGACGCCGGTGACGCGGCGCAGCTTCTTCATCGGGCCGAGCTCGGAGTCGTAGACCTTCTTCACGCCGTCGCCGAGCGCCGCCTCGATGGTGCGGATGTCGCGCACCAGGCGCGTCAGGCCCTGCGGCTCGACGGAGGCCGCCTGGTCGGAGCCCCACATGGCGCGGTCCAGGGTGATGTGGCGCTCGACGAACACCGCGCCGAGGGCGACCGCGGCCAGCGTGGTCTGCAGGCCGGTCTCGTGGCCGGAGTAGCCGATCGGGACGTTCGGGTACTCCTTCTCCAGCGTGTTGATCACGCGGAGGTTGAGCTCCTCCGCCTTCGCCGGGTAGGTCGAGGTGGCGTGGCACATGAGGATGTTGTCGCTGCCGAGCACCTCCACCGCGTGGCGGATCTGCTTCGGGGTCGACATGCCCGTGGACAGGATGATCGAGCGGCCGGTCGCGCGCAGGGCGCGCAGCAGCTCGTCGTCGGTGAGGGACGCGGAGGCGACCTTGTGGGCCGGGAGGTCGAACTTCTCCAGGAAGGCGACCGCCTCGGTGTCCCACGGGGACGCGAACCAGTCGATGCCCTTTTCCTTGCAGTACTCGTCGATCTGGCGGTACTCGTCCTCGCCGAACTCCACGCGGTGGCGGTAGTCGATGTAGGTCATCCGGCCCCAGGGGGTGTCGCGCTCGATGTCCCACTGGTCGCGCGGGGTGCAGATCTCGGGGGTGCGCTTCTGGAACTTCACGGCGTCGCACCCGGCCTCGGCGGCCACGTCGATCAGCTTGAAGGCGTTCTCCAGCTCGCCGTTGTGGTTGATGCCGATCTCGCCGCAGATGTAGACGGGCTTGCCCGGGCCGACCTCGCGGGAACCGAACGTACGCAGACGGGAGTTGGTGCTCATGGCAGGAACTGTCCTTACTTGTGGAGGGAATCGAGAGAGGGGCCGAGGATCCAGCTGGCGATCTCTCGGATCGCGCCGTCGCCACCGGGGACGGTGGTGACCGCACGGGCGGCGCCGCGTACCACGTCGTGGGCGCTCGCGACCGCCACGGGCCAGCCGACGAGGGCGAGGCACGGGAGGTCGTTGACGTCGTTGCCGACGTAGAGCACGCGCTCGGGCGCGATGCCCTGCTCCTCGCACCACTGCTTCAGCGCGAGGTCCTTCCGGTCGATGCCGTGCAGGACCGGGATCTTGAGCTTCCGGGCCCGTGCGGCGACGACCGGGTTCACTTCCGTGGAGAGGATCAGCATCTTCAGCCCGCTCTTGCGCAGGGCCGCGATGCCGAGTCCGTCCCCGCGGTGCACGGAGACGAACTCCTTTCCATCGGCGTCGATCAGCACCCGGTCGTCGGTCTGGGTGCCGTCGAAGTCCAGTACGACTGCGTCGACATCATCAGCAGTGGGCAGCGAAGCGATGGGGGTCCCCCCTGCTCGAGCGAAGTCGAGAGCTTGGGGGAGGTCCGCGTCGAAGAGGGGTGCCAGAGCCCGTGCCCGCGCCAGGTCGTGCGGGTCGTCGATCTCCAGGACCCGCGCCGGGTCCGTCCGCACCAGTTCCGTACGGCCGAAGAAGCGGTGCTGGTGCTTGCGGAAGCCGGCCGCATCCATCGCGTAGGCGGCGCCGGTCTCCAGCAGGTCCTGGGGTCGGTCCTGGCGGCGTGGGCGGAAGGACTTGTCGTGGTTGACGCCGTAGCCGCCGCCGACGGCCGCGTCGGCCTCGGCGACGGTGCCGGCGGCGACCACGTCCTCGGCGTCCCGCCAGATGAAGCCGTGGAAGGGGGCCACGGTGACCGCGGTGTCCGCGCCGTTCTCGACGACCGCGCCCGCCACCCCGTCGATGTCCTCGCGGACGATGAACGGGCTGGTGCACTGCACGAGCAGGACGACGTCGACGGGCGCGCCGTGCAGGGCCTCGTGGGCGTCCATGGCGTGCAGGACGGCGGCCTCCGAGGTCGCCGTGTCACCGGCGATGGCGGCCGGCCGCAGCACGACCTCGGCGCCGGCCTGGCGCGCGGTCGCGGCGATGGCCTGGTCGTCGGTGGACACCACGACGTCCGTCACCAGGCGGGTCGTGAGGCACTCGCGCACCGCGCGCGCCACCAGCGGCACACCGCCGACGGGGGCGAGGTTCTTCGCGGGGACGCCCTTGGAGCCGCCGCGCGCGGGGATCACCGCGAGCACCCGGCACACCGAAGCGCCTTGGCCCGCTTCCGGGTTGGACATGGGGTCTACTCCTTGAAGAGAGGTCACAGCTCACCCATCCGCCGGATGACGGGCGCCACCCGCTGCACGCCGTGCCGGTACGCGCCCCGCGCCGCGCGGCGGACGATCTGGCGTACGGGTCCGGGCGCCTTGTCGGCGGCGGGCGCGCCCGGCAGCGGGCTGCCGTCCGGGGCGAGGTGGTGGCGGGCGAGGACGCCGGGCAGATAGCCGGGCGCGGTGACGGGGGTGTAGTAGGGCTTCAGCGGCGGGAGTTCACCGGTGGTGAGCAGCTCACCGATGCGCCCCCGGGCCTCGTCGAAGGCGGTGGCGTACGAACCTCCCCCGGAGGGGGTACCCCCGGCAGCGACGCCCTGCCGGGCCACCCACTCCGCATCGGGTGTCGGCTCGTGTCCGGCGTCGAGCTGGTCCCAGGAGGCGAGGCAGCCCGAGCCCACGAAGTGGTGGTTGCCGAGCGCCTCCCGCACCCCGAGGTCGGTGAGGACGACGGTGGGGATACGGCGGTGCAGGGACTCCAGGGCGGCCGTCGAGCTGACCGTGACCAGCAGGTCGGTGTGGTCGAGGACCTCGCCCATGTTCCCGTAGACCAGGCGGAAGTTGGCCGGCAGGTCGTGCCGCTGGGCCAGCTTCTGGTAGGGCAGTTCCTCGATGTGGGTGGTGTGCTCGCCCGGCTTGGAGCGCAGCTTGAGCAGCACCTCGCGCCCGGGGTGGCGGCGCGCGTGCTGGACGAGCCGGTCCAGCAGGTACGCACGGTCCTTGCGGGTCTCCGGGACGGAGGGCTGTGCGGCGAAGACGACCGTGTAGGGGTCCTTCTTCTCGTACGGGGCGCCGCCGAGGAAGGGCAGCGCGACCTCGGTCACCGACGAGGCGTCGGCGCCCACTCCCACGTAGAGGGCCCTGAAACGCTCGGCGTCCTGGCGGGAGTTGGCGAGGACCAGGTCCGCGCCGTGCCGCAGCAGCAGGCCGTCGGCGAGCTTCTCGTAGACGACACCGACATAGCCGGTGACCACCACGGGCCGCTGCGGGCGTCCCTGCCAGGCGTGGGCGAGCCCGTGCAGCATCGCCTGGACGCCGCCGCCGACGAGGGCGAGCACGAGGACGTCGTACGTCTCCTGCGTCATCTCGCGCAGGAATTCGACGGCGGTGACCTCGCGCAGGGAGTCCGCGCGGACGCCGACCTCCCTGAGCTGGCGGGCGGTGGGGGTGGCACGGCCCCGCAGGAGGAAACCGTCGAGCCGGATGTCCGAATCGGCGGTTTTATCGCATGTTTCCGTCGATTCGGTGGTCTCCGTGAATTCCGTCGGTGAAATGCGGGCAGCGGTGAGCGCACCCCATTTCCACCGGGTGTCGGAATCGGCTAGGACGGCGACCCGCAGGCGCCTCGCAGTACTTGCTGGCACATCGAAGACGCTAGGAAGGGATTTCGAGGCGCAGCCGAAGCGGAATGCAACAAAGGGTTAACAGCACGCCGACGAACAGCGAATCAAGCCGTGAAACCGCCAGGAAACAGCTGGGTTCACTATTCCGCCATGCGTCGTTCACTTCCCATCAAACCGCCGGTCAAGACGAATGCCGGGCCGCCGCCTACCGTCACAGGCGTGGTCAAGCTCTCCGTCATCGTGCCGTTCTACAACGTGCAGCAATACGCGCCCGACACCCTGAAGAGCCTGCGTGCCAACGCGCGCGAGGACTTCGAATTCATTCTCGTCGACGATTGCTCGCGCGACGAGACGCCGGACATCCTCGCGCGTGCGGAGCGCGAGTTGCCAGGCGCGGTGTATGTCCGGCACGAGAAGAACGGGGGGCTGGCGACCGCGCGCAACACCGGGATCGACACGGCACGCGGCGAGTACCTCACGTTCCTCGACGGGGACGACTGGCTCGCCCCCGGCTACTATCCCAAACTGGTCGCCGCCATCGAGGAGTTGGGCTGCGACTTCGTGCGCACCGACCACGTCCAGTGCACCGGGCGGGCGCGTGCCATCCACCGGGTGCCGCACGGGCGGCGCGGTGTGGTGATGAACCCGCGCGACGCGATCCTGCCCGCCGACCGCTCCACCTCCGTCGACTACGCGTACGCCTGGGCGGGTGCCTACCACCGCCGCCTCGTCGACCGCGGTCTGCTGCACTTCACCGACGGCCTGCGCACCGCCGAGGACCGGCCCTGGATCTGGAAGCTGCACCGGGAGGCGGAGTCCTTCGCCGCGGTCAGCCTCATGGGCGTCTACTACCGGCGCGGTGTCGCCTCCTCGCTCACCCAGATCGGGGATGTGCGGCAACTGGACTTCATCCGCGCGTTCGACCAGGTCGTGGCGGAGACCGCCGGGGACCAGGATGCCGACAGACTGCTCCCCAAGGCCGTGCGCACCTATTGCGCGATCATTTCTCACCATCTGGGATCCATCGAAAGGTTCGAGCCGCCGGTGGCACGGAAACTGAAGTCGATGAGTGCTGTCGCGCTGCGGCGCATGCCGCAGGACGTGCTCGACGACGCCCTGGACTCCATGGACATCGAGCGGGCCTCGCGCCTGCGCCGGCTGCGCCGCCGTCCCGCCCCCGCGGGGGTGGCCGCGTGACGACGCAGATCTTCCTGGCGTCGACGCTGTACGGCACGGCGACCCTGGCCGCGGCACTGGACAGCGAGTGCTTCGCGCCCGCCGACCGACGCATCCTGCTCGTGTCCAACAACGCGGCGACGCCCGAGACCACGCCTGGCCTGGACGAGATGCCCGGCTTCGAGCGGCTGCGCGGCCGCTTCGACGAGGTCATCTCCTGGAACGAGACCATCCACCCCTTCCACCCGGGCGGCTGGGCCCCGCGCCTGGACGACGTCCCGCTGTGGGAGCGGCACCTGCGGCTCCTGTGGAACCTCGGCGACGACGAGATAGAGCTGGCCGTCGAGTCCATCCAGGTCAACCCGGCGCTCGGCGTCTGCCAGATCTTCACCGGCGCGCCCGTCACCGTCTACGCGGACGGCCTGATGAGCTACGGCCCCACCCGCAACAAGATCGACCCGCTGGTCGGCACCCGTGTGGACCGGCTGCTGCACCTGGACCTGGTCCCGGGCCTGAAGCCGCTGCTGCTGACCGAGTTCGGCGTCGAGCCGGAGATCGTGCCGACGGACGCGTTCTCCAAGGTGCTCGCGGAACTCGAGGACACCGGTGACGCGCTGCCCGCCGTGGAGGCCCCCGCTCTGCTGCTCGGCCAGTACCTCTCGGCGCTCGACATACTCACCGCCGTGGAGGAGGAGAACCTCCACGTGCGGATGCTGAAGGGCGCCGTCGCGCTCGGGCACACCCGGGTGGTGTTCAAGCCGCACCCCTCGGCGCCGGCCCGCTGGTCGCGCGCGCTGGAGAAGGAGGCCGAGAAGCTGGGCGCCGACCTGACGGTGCTCGACACCCCGGTCCTCGCCGAGGTGCTGTACCAGCGCATGCGTCCGGCGCTGGTCGTCGGCTGCTTCTCCACCGCGCTGCTCACCGCGTCCGCGTTCTACGGCCTCCCGGTCGCCCGTATGGGCACCGAGACCCTGCTGGAACGTCTGGCCCCGTACGAGAACAGCAACCGCGTCCCGGTCACGATCGTCGACGCGCTGCTGCCCGAGCTGACGGCCCGGGGGGCGGTCGAGCACCAGCGCCGGGGCATGGAGGTCGAGGACCTCGACGCGCTCGTACGGACCGTGGGCTTCGCGATGCAGCCGAAGATCTACCCGGACCTGCGGGCGCACGCCGAGCGCTATCTCACCAAGCACCTGAGCCCGCACACCTGGCGGTACTTCAAGCGCCGGCGTCTGACCTCGCTGGCGCTGCCCGGCGGGATCCCCGTCCAGCTGGCGTTCATCCCGCGCAACGCCACCGTCCGCAGGGTCGCCCGCCGGGCCCGGGCCCTCAGGCGCGGGCGCGCCGCCCGGGGCTGAGCCCCTCAGCACGGCACCGTCCCCGTCCGGTCGTCCGGGCGGGGACGGCCTGTTTCACGGCGGCGCTGTCGAAGCCCCGACTCTCAGTCGGCTCACAGGAATTGGCCTGCTGTTCACCTCGCCACCCGTTTGGATGACCCCTGCCGGGCAGATGCTGGGCAGTTCTCGCACCGTTTCCGTCCGCACAAGGGAGTGCCCCGCCTCATGGTCGCCACAGCAGAAACGGCTCCACCGCCCCGCCGGCTCGATGACGTCCCCGGCTGGTTCCCCGTTCTCGACCAGACGCTCTTCAACTGGTTCCTCGACCGGCAGGAATCCGCCGGGATGCGCGGAGACCTGCTGGAGGTCGGGGTGTACATGGGCAAGAGTGCGATCTTCCTCGGCCGGCATCTGAGGGACGGCGAGGGGTTCACGGTGTGCGACCTCTTCGGGGGCGACGCACCGGACGACGCCAACCGGGCGGAGTCGACGAAGTCGTACAGCGCCCTGACCCGGCAGGCCTTCGAGGAGAACTACCTCTCCTTCCACGACGCGCTGCCCCGCGTCCTCCAGGGACCGAGCTCGATCGTGCCCGACGAGGTCCCGCCGCGCTCCTGCCGGTTCGTCCACATCGACGGCTCGCACCTGTACGAGCACGTCCACGGCGACATAGGAGCGGCTCACGACCTGCTGCTGCCCGGCGGAATCGTCGTCCTGGACGACTTCCGCTCGGAGCACACCCCCGGTGTCTCGGTGGCCGCCTGGGAAGCGGTGCTGAACAGGGGCCTGCGCCCGATCTGTCTGAGCACGCAGAAGCTGTACGGGACCTGGGGCGATCCCGAGCCCGTCCAGGAGGAACTGCTGGCGATGGTGGAGGGGCGCGAGGACTGCCACCTGAGCGTCCAGCAGGCCGCCGGCCACCGCATCATCCGCCTCAAGTCCAAGGGCATGCAGGCACCGCCGTTCCCGCCGTCGCGGCACGCGGACACCCCCGAGCCCCCTGCGGTCACGATCCCCACGCAGCCCACCCGGCGGCCCGCGGACCCACCGAAGCGTCCCGCGGTCCCGCGCAGCCGCACCCGTAAGTTCGCCGCGGACCTGCTCCCGCCGGTGGTCACCCGCGCGATCCGCAAGGCCCGCAACCGCTGAGCGGCGCGCGCCCGGGCCGTCCCGCGTTCACCCGGGTCGGGGCCGCCGTCCCGGCCCGGTCCGGCCGGCCTGCGCCCTGTCGCGTGGCGACCTCCGAGGGCCGACCGGACCGCACGAACTGACGGTGACGGGCTACGCGCTCGCCAGCGAAAGCTTCACCGCGAACCCCAGGAACAGCAGACCCACGGCCGAGGTGGCCCCCGCCGACAGCCGCTTGCGCCGCCGGAAGGCCGCCGCGAGGCGCGTGCCGCTGAATATCAGGGCGCTGAGGTAGAGGAAGCTGGCGAGCTGGGCGAAGGCGCCGAGGACGACGAAGGACAGTGCGGGGTAGGCGTATCCCGGGTCGACGAACTGCACGAAGAAGGCGACGAAGAACAGGATCGCCTTCGGGTTGAACAGGCTGATGACGAGGGCGCGGCGGTAGGGCCGCTCCTCGGCAGGGGCGGCGGGAACGGCGGCCGGCGTGTCCTCGACGGCCTTCTCCCGCCGCGCACGCCATATCCCGACGGCGGCGCGCAGCATTCCGACCGCCAGCCAGCTGAGATATCCGGCGCCGGCGTACTTCACGATCCCGAACAGCACGGCGTTCGCCTGGAGCAGCGAGGCGACCCCGGCGGCCGACAGCGTCATCAGCACGGTGTCCCCGCACCACACGCCCGCCGCGGCGGTGTACCCGGCCCGCACCCCGCGCCGGGCGGCGACGGACAGCACGTACAGGGAGTTGGGCCCGGGGAGAAGGACGATGAGGACGAGTCCTGCCAGGTAGGTGGGGAGATCGATGACGCCGAACATGGCAAGGAGTGTCGCACGGGGGTACGACACTCCACCCCGCCCGTACGACGGTCAGAAGACGTCCGACGGCACGTACGTCCCCCACACCTCCCGCAGCGCGTTGCACACCTCGCCCACCGTCGCGCGGGCCTTCAGGGCGTCCTTCATCGGGTACAGCACGTTGTCCGTGCCCTCGGCCGCCTTCTTCAGCTCCTTCAGGGCCGCGTCCACGGCCGGCTGGTCGCGTTCCGCGCGGAGCTTGGCGAGGCGTTCGGCCTGCTGGGCCTCGATCGCGGGGTCGACGCGCAGCGGCTCGTACGGCTCCTCCTCGTCGAGTTGGAAGCGGTTGACGCCGACCACGACCCGCTCGCCGGAGTCGGTCTCCTGGGCGATGCGGTAGGCGTTGCGCTCGATCTCGTTCTTCTGGAAGCCCCGTTCGATCGCCGCGACGGCGCCGCCGAGGTCCTCGACCTTCTCCATCAGCTCCAGCGCCGCCGCCTCGACCTCGTCCGTCATCTTCTCGATGACGTAGGAGCCCGCGAAGGGGTCGACCGTCGCCGTCACGTCCGTCTCGTAGGCCAGCACCTGCTGGGTGCGCAGTGCCAGACGCGCGCTCTTGTCGGTCGGCAGGGCGATCGCCTCGTCGAAGGAGTTGGTGTGCAGCGACTGGGTGCCGCCGAGCACGGCCGCGAGGCCCTGGACGGCGACCCGGACGAGGTTCACCTCGGGCTGCTGGGCCGTCAGCTGCACGCCCGCCGTCTGGGTGTGGAAGCGCAGCATCATCGACTTCGGGCTCTTCGCGCCGAACTCGTCCTTCATCACCCGCGCCCAGATCCGGCGGGCCGCGCGGAACTTGGCGACCTCCTCCAGGATCGTCGTCCGCGCCACGAAGAAGAACGACAGGCGCGGCGCGAAGTCGTCCACGTCCATTCCGGCCGCGACGGCCGTGCGCACGTACTCGATCCCGTCGGCGAGCGTGAACGCGATCTCCTGTGCGGGAGACGCGCCCGCCTCCGCCATGTGGTAGCCGGAGATCGAGATCGTGTTCCACTTGGGGATCTCGGCCTTGCAGTACTTGAAGATGTCCGCGATCAGCCGCAGGGACGGCTTCGGCGGGAAGATGTACGTCCCGCGGGCGATGTACTCCTTCAGGACGTCGTTCTGGATCGTGCCCGTCAGCTGGTCGGCGGACACGCCCTGCTCCTCCGCGACCAGCTGGTACAGGAGCAGCAGCAGCGCGGCCGGGGCGTTGATCGTCATCGACGTGGACACCTTGTCCAGCGGGATCCCGCCGAACAGCACCCGCATGTCGTCGACCGAGTCGATCGCCACGCCCACCTTGCCGACCTCGCCGTGCGCGATCGGGGCGTCGGAGTCGTGGCCCATCTGGGTGGGCAGGTCGAAGGCGACCGACAGGCCCATGGTGCCGTTCGCGATCAGCTGCTTGTACCGGGCGTTCGACTCGGTCGCCGTGCCGAAGCCCGCGTACTGGCGCATCGTCCACGGACGGCCGGTGTACATCGTCGGGTACACGCCGCGCGTGAAGGGGTACGCCCCCGGCTCGCCCAGCTTCTCCGCCGGATCCCAGCCCTCGAGGGCGCCCGGCCCGTACACCGGCTCGATGGGCAGTCCGGACTCCGACTCGCGCGCCATGGTGTGTGCCTCCGCGTTGCTTCGTTGCTTCGTACTCGGCTTGGTGGCCTGGCTTCGTTACTCGCCAGTACAGACGACCCTCGCGACGGACTGTAGCGGCGGCCCTGCGCGCGGTGGAATTGCCGCACGCTGGGACCTTGCTCACAACCATGCCCCCTGGTTCGCCGTCGGTCACGCGCGGGGAACATCTGAGGAGATGCGGTCGGACAGAGGCGTCCGGTGAGACGGCGGGGGTCGGTATGCGTACCAGGGGCATGGGGAAGTCGCTCGTCGCCGTCGCCGGGGCCGCCGTGCTCCTCGCGGCCGCCGGCTGCACGGCGCAGCCGGGGGACGCGGGCGGCGGGGACGGCAGGCACCGCTCACCGGTGCACATCGAGGTCCCGCGCACCCCGTCCGGCGCCGGGCGTACAGCGTCCGGGGACGGCGCGCCGAGCACCGCCGCACCCGCCCCGAAGCCCTCGCCCGCCGCCCTGTGGCGGCGCGGCGACTCGGGCCGCGGGGTGCGCGAGCTGCAGGCCCGGCTGCGCCAGGTCGACTGGCTGTTCGACGGCCCGACGGGGACGTACGACGACCTGACCGAGAACGCCGTCAGGGGTTTCCAGGGCAAGCGCGGATTGCCCCCAACGGGTGAGGTCGACTCGGCCACCTGGCAGCGGTTGCTGGCCATGACGCACGAGCCCGGTACGTGGGAGCTGTACCTGATGGGCGGGCAGCCGGCCGGGGCCCCGGACCGGCGCTGTACGACGGGCCGGGTGCTGTGCGTCAGCAAGACGAGCCGCACGTTGCGCTGGATGGTGGACGGACGGACGCTCTCGACGATGGCGGTCCGCTTCGGCACGGAGTACACCCCCACCCGCGAGGGTGTGTTCCGCGTCTACTGGAAGTCACGCGACCACGTGTCCACGCTCTACCACTCGCCGATGCCGTACGCGATGTTCTTCAGCGGCGGTCAGGCGGTGCACTACTCGTACGACTTCGCGGCGCACGGCTATGCAGGGGGCTCGCACGGATGCGTGAACGTACGGGACGAGTCGGCGATCGCGGCGCTGTTCGCCCAGGTGCGGGTCGGCGACAAGGTCGTCGTCCACTGGTAGACGCCTGAGGGAGGAAGTGGGGCGCGGGCGGGACCGGGGGAACGTGTCCCGCCCGCGCCGATGCACGAGCCGTGGGTACGGGGGGAACCCCGGCTCCGTGCGACGGCCGATGACCAGTCGGCTCACTCAGTACTGCGCCACGGCGGCCGAAAGCGTCACACCTCCCGCGAAGAATTTTTCAGGAGAAGCGAAACCGCAGGTCAGCGCGGCACCGGCGACGGCTCAGTGGTTCTCGGCGGAGCCCGGCGCGCTGTACGTCGGGCTCGGGGACGCCGTGTGCGTCGGAACGGCCCCGACCAGGCCGCGGGGTGCGGTCGGCGGAGTGGGAACCGGCGCTATGTGGCCTTCGCCGTCACCGCCGTTGCCGCCCTGGTCGCCGTCGCCGCCGGTGTTCCCGTTCCCGCCGGTGTTCCCGTTCCCGCCGGTGTTCCCGTTCCCGCCGGTGTTCCCTTTCCCGCCGCCGCTGCCGTCCCCGTCGCGGCCCTTGCCGCTCCTGTCGCGGCCGGAACCCTCGTCGCCGCCGCCCAGGACGCCCTTGCAGTACGCCTTCACCCGGCCGCTGCCGCCCGCCGCGTCCGCCAGGTCGCGCAGCCGCTCGGGGCCGAGGAGCTTGCCGCCGGCCATGTCACGGCAGGACGAGCGCACCCCGGTCCACCGGTCACCGGTCCGGCCCGCGGCGCGGTCGCCGGCGTCGCCGGGCCGGCCGGTCGTGGTGGAGCCGTCGCGTGCCTCGTCGCGCGAGGAGCCGTTCCGCCCGGGCGCACCGGTCGTGCCGCCCGGCGTCGCGGACGGGAGGCCTCCGGTTACTGTCGCGCCGGGCGTCGGAGTGGCCGAAGGCCGAGGGGACGTCAGAGCGGGCGACACGGACGCGGCGGGTCCCGGCTCGTCGCGGAACGGTGTCGGCAGCACTCCGGTTCCGGCCGCCACCGCGACCCCGCCGATCATCCCGGCGGCCACCGTGGCGGCCAGTCCGAAGCGCACCGTGCGCCACCGGCGGGCCCGCCGCCCGCCCGACTCGGGACGGCCGAGACGGACGAGTCCGGCGTCGGCGGTGGGGGTCCCCCCTGCTCGAGCGAAGTCGAGAGCTTGGGGGAGGGCCGCCGGCTGCGGGTGGAGCGCCGCCCCGTTGTCCTGCCGGGCCGCGCGGGCGGCCCGGAACGCGGCCACCGCGGCCTCCTCACCAGGGAGTTCGCCGCTGGTCGGAGAGGGTGTGGCGGCCAGAGCGGCGAGTGCTTCGGCGAGCCGTTCGGCGCGGGCACGCGCGTCGGCGTCGACGGGGGCCGGGGGCTCTCCGCGCAGCAGACGCTCCGCCGCGTCCCTGTCCAGCCACCTGTCCTGCTCGTCGGCCATCACATGTCCTTCTGCGTCCGCGAACGCGTATGCGTCACACCGGCGGACGACACCGCACGTCTGTGCGCGTCTCGCTGGGGAGGCATGGCGCCGAGCGCGCCAGCCGATTCCGGATCCGTGTCCGGATTCACGTCGAGCAGCTCCGCGAGCCGCTTCAGACCGCGGTGCGCCGCCGTGCGGACGGCTCCCGGGCGCTTGCCGAGGGTCTCGGCGGCGGTCTTGGCGTCGAGGCCCACGACCACCCGCAGCACCACGGCCTCCGCCTGGTCCTGCGGAAGCTGGGCGATGAGGGAGAGCGTGCGGCCGGTCGCCAGGGCCTCTATGGCCTCCCCGGCCGTGTCCGACTCGGCGGGCTTCCCGGTCAGTTCCGTCTCGTCGCCGCCGATCGCGGGGCGGCGGCCGCGCATCCGTATGTGGTCGAGGGCGCGGTTGCGGGCGATACGGGCCGCCCAGCCGCGGAACCGGTCGGCGTCGCCGCTGAACCGGTCCAGATCACGGGCGATCTGCAACCACGCCTCGGAGGTGACGTCCTCCGCGTCCGGGTCTCCGACCAGCGTGCGCACATACCCGAGCAACCGCGGATGCACCGCGCGGTACACGGTACGGAAAGCGGTCTCGTCCCCCTCCTGTGCCGCAAGTACCGCGGCCGTCAGCTCCGCGTCGTCCCCCAGCACCCGAACTGCCCCTCTGTGCGCCTGATCCGGCACCGCTCGCGCGCGCCGGGTTCTCGCCGTCGTGATTCCTCGTCCTGCCTGTGGTCTTCAGGCCGCTCGTGGTCTGCGGCGGTTGCATCACCCGTTATTGCTGATCGTCGCGGTCGGCGCGAAAGGCACGTTACGGCCTGAAACCGCTCTTCGTCCACGCCCGTACAACGTGCAACCAACCCGTGACGCGGCGAGGTGTGACAGAAAACGCATCCACGGCGCTGTAGAGAGTGACGGGCCGCCGCGCGGCCCGTACCGCGCGACGGCCGGGGCCTCTCCTGTGGGGGGTGGCGGCCCCGGCCGTTGCTTCGCGGCGTCGGCCCGCCGCCCGGGCAACGCGCGCACGAGCCACCGGAGCGTCGAGGAGCCGGCGTGGGGGCGCCTGATTACTTGCTCTTCCCGCGGGCCTTGGCGGCCTCTTCGGTCTGTTCCCCAGGCCCGGGGGTGCGGGAAGCCGCTGGAGCCTTGCCGGATTCGCCTGACTTGCCCGGTTTGCCGCCGTCCTGTGCCAACTGCTCGGCGCAGTAGGCGGCGACGTTCCGCTCACCGCCGGCGGCCTCGACGAGCCGCTGCCATGCCGTCGAACCGATGGCGTTGCCACGGTCCTTCACCTGCTCGTATGCGCGGCAATGGGCCTCGGTGTCCTGCGCGGTGTCCGGGCGGTCGGGGGAGACGGAGGTGTCCGGCACAGGGGACGTCGCCGGATCCGGCGCCCCGCTCGACCGATCCGGGGCGCTCGGCGACGGTTGCCGCCGCCCGTGACCACCACTGTTCCCGCCGTCGAAGGAGCCGTCCGGGCCGATCGCCGCGTACGCGACTCCGCCCAGGGTCAGTCCGGCCAGAAACAGGCAGACCGTGGCCTTCACCGACGACCGCACACGCCGGTGCCCGAGCGGCCGCCAGTCGTCGCGGCGCCGGGTCCGCGCCTGGGGCGCGCCGGCGTCCCGGACGGCCCGGAACGCGGCCACCGCTCTCTGTTCGGCCTCGGCGTCCAGGGCGCCCTCGCGCAGCGCGGCGGCGAGCAGAGCCTCCAGCGCGGCACTTCCGGCCGCGCCCGCGGAGGCGGACGCGGAATCGCCGGGGTGCACGCGCCGACGGCCGAAGACCTGGCCGTCGCTGTGCCGTTCACCCATGTCCGCACCCATCTCTGCCCGGCGGCCGGCCCGGTCGTCGTGTCCGCCGCCGCTGCCGCTCACTTCGACTCACCCAGCGTCTCGGGGCCGTCATCCGTCACACCCCGGTCTCCCGCGCCTTCGACGCGAAGCCTGCGGGCCAGACGCTTCAGCCCCCGATGGGCCGCGGTACGCACAGCACCGGGCCGTTTGCCGAGGACGCGGGCGGCGGCGGGGCCGTCCAGGCCGACGACCACGCGCAACAGCACGGCCTCGGCCTGGTCGCGCGGCAGTCCGCGGATGAGTTCCAGGGCGTGCTCGGTGGAGATGGACTCCAGCGCCTGGTCGTGGGTGCTGTGGGCGCCCGGCAGTTCGAGTGCCTCCTGTTCCAGCCCCGACGATCGGGGCCGTACCCGCCGGCGGCGCAGGTGGTCGAGCGCGCGGTGCCGGGCGATGGTCGCCGTCCAGCCGCGGAAACCCGCCCCGTCGCCCTTGAACCGGCCCAGGTCCCGGGCGATCTCCAGCCAGGCGTCGGACGCCACGTCCTCGGCCTCGTCCGCGACGAGACCACGCAGATACCCGACCAGCCCCGGCTGCACGATCCGGTACGCCACCGCGAAGGCGGCTTCGTCCCCCTGCTGAGCCCGCGCGACCGCAGCGCCCAGCTCCGCGTCGTACGGGTGTACGCGGCGCGGTTCCCCTCCCTGACCCAAGACTGTCCTCGCCCCATGCCGAGTTCGCGGCGGGTTTGTGTGTAACACCCACGATCATCAGCGTCAGGGCTCACAGAAGTGTCACAGCCCGTCAGGCGGCGGCCGACCGCCTGGCCCGCCCGTGCAGCGTCAGCCAGAAAGTCTGCAACGACTCCTCCGGGCCGCCCACTTCGAATCGGTTGCGCACCTTGCCGAGGGGGTTCCACACCCGCCCGTCCGGCATGCGCACGCCGACCGACTGCCCGAAGTAGGCGCGCTGATCGGCGTCGAAGTCCACCCACGCCGCCCCCGCGCGGCGCACGAGCACCTCACCGACGTACGCGCCGAGACCGAGGAGCGTGCCGGACGCCCGCTCCCGGTCGGCCCCGCCTTTGCGCAAGCCGTCGACCAGGAAGTCGACGACCCGCAGACTGGCCACGGAGTAGTCCAACGGCAGCCGGTTGCGTGCGGTGACGCGCGCGACGAAGGCGGCAGCGCTGGGCCGCATCTCGTTCGCGTACGGAATGCGCTCGCCTGGCTCGCCCATGCCGATCCCACCCCTTCTCGGCCGGAGAACGCCAATCGCTCCCCTCGCTCTGGTCAAGCGCACGCCACGTCAGGGACATCACGGCCCGCGGGCGTTGCGAACAACACACGGCAAGATCGCGCATCATGTACAACCTTTTCGCGTTCCGTGCGTCCAGGTCGCACCGACAGCCGAACTCCCGTACACGCTCGGCGCGCGGCGTTTGTCCCGCTTGTCCGCGTGGTGGCGTCGGAGGCCCCAGCTCCTGTACAACCGGGCGCCTTCCGATCGTGAAGGAGTGCGCGCGTGAGACCCCGTTTCGCCGTTGCCGCGCTGGCGGTTCCCGCTGTGTCCCTGCTCTCGTTGTCCCTGGCCGGGTGCGCCGAGAGCGGCGGAACCGGAGCCCCGGCGGAGTCAGCCGCCGCGGACGTCGGCGCCAGGCCGAAGGCGGCACCCGCCGCACCACGGACACCCGAGGAGTTCCTCGCCCGGGCGAGGGAAGCGATGTCCAGGCAGAAGGGCTGGACGTTCGCCGTGAAGGGGAACGAGGGCCTGGCGTCGCAGGGACAGCAGAGCACCGCCACGTACACGGCCACGGTACGGCGCACACAGAGCCCCATGGCGCTGCACTCCACGGGAACGACGTACGCCAAGGGCGTCGCCAAGCCCGAAGAGGTCTACGTCGTCGACGGGACCGGGTACGTCAGGAAGGGCGCGGCCGGATCACGGTGGAAGAGCGGCCCGCTGTCGGATCCGGAGATCGCGGACGTGGTGCAGGACCCGGTCGCCGCGCTCACGGCGTTCGGGAACTACGCCCGGGAGGAGTCGGGCGACGGCGTCTCGGTCGTGAAGTCGGGCGGTTCGGTCGAACTGCGGGCCGAGGTGGCGTCGGTGAAGCTCCCCGCCGTACGGGACCGGGGCGTCGTGGAGCAGGCGGTACGCGAACTCACGCCGACCCTGGAGCAGTTGCGCACAGCCGGCGTCAGGGCGTCCGAGAGCCAGGTACTGGTGGAGCGCGTCGAGGAGGTGCTCTCCCTCGACTCCGCCACGTACCGCATCAGGTCCCACCGTTTCCGGTGCACCTTCCTCATCCCCTACGGCGGACAGACGATGCGTTACAGCCAGGACGTGACCGAGCGCACGGAAGGCGCGTTCACGGGGACCATCACCCTCCCCACCGGCCTCGGGTGAAACCTCGGCCGGCCGTGACGGCCGCGGCGCGCCCTCAAGCCGTCCCGCTCGTCGCGTCCCGGCACAGCAGCCGCAGCGAGCCGTCGCCGCGGTGGCAGCGGCGGGCCTCGTCGATGGGGTCCCACAGGCGGCCGTCGGGTGTACGCACCCAATGGTCGCCGCCGGACGACCACCACTCCCCGCCCGTCAGCCGGACGACCACCTCGCCCGCGTACGCCCCGAACCCGCGCAGCACGGTCTCCACGGCGGCGTACGGCGCGCCCTGACGGCTTATCTCCTCGATCGTCCGGTCCACACGCCACAGGCTCTGCGCCGAGTAGTCGAGCCGCAGCCGGGCGCCCTCGCGCATGGCCGCGACGGCGTCGGCGGCCCAGCGGACGGGCTTCGTGGCGGCGTGGGGCCTGGTCACCTCAGTTGCGTTCACACCCGGAAGAGCGCCCTCCACCGCCGCGGCGTCACGCCGTCCGAAGGGAGTCCCCGACACCGGCGCAGGACCGCCCCACCGCACCACAGGACGGTCACAGGATCCTTGCAGCGGAAGGGGTTTACGGGGCTGCAAGGGGTCCTTGGCACTATGAGCACCCGATGAGGTCGCGTGGTCCGGTGCCGTGCATCGCAAGGCGCCGGAGAGCCCTCGGAGGGGGTCCCCCTGCTCGAGCGAAGCCGAGAGCTCGGAGGAGGAGCTACCAGGGCTTTTCGGCAACGCGGCGAGGTGCGGTGCCAGGCCGCGCGACCCGGGCGGGCACAGTGCAAGGACTCCTGAGCCCCTGAGGCTACGAGCGGCCCCGTGCGCGCCGGGAGACCACGGCCCGCAGCACCCGGCGCCCCTCGGTCGACACGTCGAGGGCCCGGCGCAGTCCGCCCGCGCCGTGGTCCGTGACCAGCTCCAGGACGGCCACCTGACGGCGCAGTTCGGCGGCGACGAGCGGCGGCATGCGGTCCGTACGGCCCTCGCGGCGGGCCGCGACCGGGGCGTCGTCGTCGGCGGGGTCCAGCAACCGGTGGATCTGGAGCGCGGCCACCGAGCAGGCGTCGGCCCACCGGCGCAGGGCGTCGGCGGACGGCTCGGCGGGGACCGCCTCGAGCATGCGGCGGGCGAGCCGTGCGGCCTCGGCCTCGGAGGCGCGCTCGGCGTCCGCCTCGGAGTCCTCCCAGGCCGCCAGCTCGGAGCGCGCCTTGGTGAGCCGCTGCTCCCAGTCGTGTCCCTCGACGAGGCTCGCCCACAGCGGCCGCAGGACCTCGTCGTCGCCTCCGAGGAGCGGCACACACCGGTCCAAACAAGCCAGTCCGCTTGCCGCGAGTGCCCGCTCGTCGGCCTGCGCGATCAGGTCCACCAGGCTCATCAAGCCTCCTCGAAACGCCTCGTCGGGGCGCCTCATCCGTACGGAGCCCGCATCTCCCCTTACTGCGTGCGACGGACCGGGAGTGTCACACGCACACCAGGGGAGCTGTCGAGGCGCTCGAGGAGGGTATTTTCGGCCACCTAGCCTGCCCGGTGTGGCGTTTCAGCCCAGTCGGCCCGCCAGCGCCGTGAACTGCGTCCAGGACAGCGACGGGGTCCGCGCGTCCCACAGCTTCTGTGCCGTCGCCCGCAGCGGCATCCGGATCCCGGCCGCCACCTGGTCCTGCGTCTGGGCGGTCGGGCGGTCGCTCCAGACGGCGAAGACGCCGCCGAGGATCTGTCCGTCGTACCGCGCGGACACCGCCGTCGTGCCCCGCAGCACGCGCGGGGTCCACTGTTCGTAGATCCGCTGCCCGGTGGGGTAGACGAAGGTCTGCGGCTGGCCGAGCACGTAGTAGAGGTACTCGTCGTTGTAGTTGATCACCTTGCGGCCCGCGCCCAGGTAGTCGGTCGGCGGCCGGGCGCCCAGCTCCTTGCCGGTCCAGTACGCGGCCTGAAGGTCCCCGGCCGGCTGCACGGAGCTCGCCCGGTAGAAGCCGTCGTTCCAGGCCCGCATGGTCCTGCCGTGCGCGCGCATCACGTTCGCGCGGTCGTTCAGCCAGCCGGTCGCGAGGTCGGCGACGCCCGCCTTCGGCCCGAACCGGGCCCGCGCGGCGGCGGCTAGCTGCGGGTAGGAGGCGGCCGGGTTGCGCGCCATCAGCGCCAGATACTCGTCGCCGCCGAGGTGCCAGTACGCGCCGGGGAACACGCCCGAGAACTCGTCCAGCAGATCGTCGACGATCTTCGCCGCCGTGGGCTTGGAGATGTCGACCGCCCCGCGCGTGGCGACACCGGAGGCGTTGCGCAGCTGGATGTCGGGGTGGGCGGCGATGACGGCGCCCAGGTGGCCGGGCGAGTCGATCTCGGGCACCACGGTGATGTGCCGGCTCGCCGCGAGGTCGACGATCTTCTTCACATCGGCCTTGCTGAGGTGCTGCTTGGAGACGATCTCCGGGTGCGAGGAGGACTCGATGCGGAAGCCCTGGTCGTCGGAGAAGTGCAGACCCAGTTCGTTGTACTTCAGGTCGCCCAGCTCACGTATGCGGTCCTCGATCCAGCCGGCCGTGTAGTACTTGCGGGCGATGTCGAGCATGAACCCGCGCCGCGGCTTGGCGGGCGCGTCGTTCACGACGCCCTCGGGCGCGGTGCCGCCGCCGTGCACCTCCTGCTTGAGGGTGCGGGTGCCGTAGAAGACGCCGGCCTCGCCGGGCCCGGTGATCTTCACCCGCCCGTTCGTGACGGTCAGCGTGTACGACTCCTGGTTGCCGCTGCCGGCCAGGCCCAGCTCCACGTCACCGGCGCCGGCGCCGGTCTGCCCGCCGTACGCCATCCCCAGCTCCCCGGCGAGCAGCCGCCCCTCGTCGGCGAGCTGAGCGTTGTCGACCACCACCCGGTGCCCGGAGGCGGGCCGCCAGCCCGGGCCCCGCGCCGCGGTGAACCGGCTGACGGCGGGGATGGTGCGGGGCGGCTGCGACAGGGGGTAGGAGCGGGACGGGACGGAGCGGGCGGAGCCCGTGGACGCCGCCGCCGTGCCCACGGAGGCCCCGGCCCCGTTCGGCGAGCCGCCACCGGAGGGCCACAGCGTCACGGCCGCCGCCACACCACCGGCCACCACGGTCCCGGTGGCCGCCAGCAGCAACCTGGTGCGCCGTACGTGCGTCTTCCCCTCGGGGACCTGCCTGCGGCCGGTCACCAGGCCACATCCGTTTCGACACCGGGGCACGGCCGCACCGTGCTCCTGCGCATGCATATGCGTTTTGGTATTCGCCAGACCTTGGACCGCACGCGACTCACCTCCACACTCTGCCCCCCAGTCGTTTCTCTCCGAAGCTACGACCCCCGTCCGGCCCACGTGTCCATGAGAGGCCCCGAAACTCTCCCATCCGGGTGAAATCCGGGCAGCGACTGGACGCCGACCGGATCGCCGTCGCTAACGTGGCGGCGCATTTCTCACACGATCCCCTGCCGACCCGCACGTGGCGCGCACGAGCCGTCACGCCAGCCGCCGAGGACCCACGCTGCCCGCGCACCGTCTCCCGCACCTCCCCGGCCACACCGCCCTCCCGGCGCAACACCGCACCGAGTCCGCCACGGGCCCGGAGCGGTTCAACCGCGCCCCCGCCGACGACGTCCGGCGCGCCCTGCTCACCTGCTGCCGCAGCCTGCGCTGGGCCCACCGGGTCGCCGAGCACCGCCCCTACCCGGACCTCGACTCCCTGCTCGCCGCGGCCGACGAGGCGACGTACGACCTCACCCCCGCGGACCTCGCCGAGGCCCTGGCCGGGGAGTCCCTCGCCCCGCCCCCCGACGGCACGTACTCCGCCGCCCACACCGCCCTGAGCGCGGCACACGCGGCATACGAGAGCAAATTCGGACACGTGTTCGTCATCTGCCTGGACGAGGTGGCACCGGACGAGCTGCTGGACCAGCTCCTCGCGGCCATCCGATCACGATTGGCGAACGATCCCGAGGAGGAGCGGGTCCTGGCGACAGAGGAACTGCGCCGCTTGGCGAGGGGAAGGCTGAGGCGCCTTGTACGGGACTTTTCTGACCAACCTGTGCTGGACCGTGCCCCATAGGGGCGGGGGCTGTGCTGATATTCGGCTCCGCCGCGTGGACGTAAGCCACCACAAACCACCCGTACCCGGAGAAAACACCAGTCCCCACCCCGGTGGCCGCCCGGCCGATGAGCCATCCGTGCTCGTTTGAGTGCCTGATTGATCACACAGGCAGGCCCCCCGTAAGCGCCGCAGGCAACCGTCGCTACCATGCTGGGGGCCGGTGGACCGTACCCGGCCGGGCCCGACCGACACGGAAAGCCGGCGCGGCCCTAGTCCCCGCTCCCGGAGGGTTCTTCCGTGCCGGCTGGAACGCTGTACCGCGGCCGGGAAGGAATGTGGTCCTGGGTGGCTCACCGAGTCACCGGCGTCCTCATCTTCTTCTTCCTGTTCGTACACGTGCTGGACACCGCACTCGTCCGTGTCTCCCCCGAGGCCTACGACAAGGTCGTGGCCACGTACAAGACACCGATCGTCGCGATTCTCGAGTACGGCCTCGTCGCCGCCATCCTCTTCCACGCGCTCAACGGCCTCCGCGTCATCGCGGTCGACTTCTGGTCGAAGGGCCCGCGCTACCAGAAGCAGATGCTCTGGACCGTCGTCGGTGTCTGGGTCGTGCTGATGCTCGGGGCGATCTACCCCGTCCTCGGCCACGCCGCTCGTGAACTCTTCGGGAGCTGAGGCGCATGTCCACCACTGAAACCACCACCTCCGGCATCGGCCCCGTCGAGGGTGCCCCGCTGTACGACGTCGACAACCCGGCGCCGGTCATCGAGCCGCCCCGCAAGCGGACGAGGAAGACCCCGAAGTCGACCCGCGGCAACTTCGAGATGTACGGCTGGCTCTTCATGCGCCTGTCCGGCATCGTGCTGGTCGTCCTGGTCCTCGGCCACCTGCTGATCCAGCTCGTCCTGGACGGCGGTGTCTCCAAGATCGGCTTCGCCTTCGTGGCCGGCCGCTGGGCCTCCCCGTGGTGGCAGGTCTGGGACCTGACCATGCTGTGGCTCGCGATGCTGCACGGCGCCAACGGCCTGCGCACGGTCATCAACGACTACGCCGAGCGGACGAACACGCGGCTGTGGCTGAAGGGCCTGCTGTACACCGCCACGGTGTTCACCATCCTGCTGGGCACGCTGGTGATCTTCACCTTCGACCCGAACATCCGCTAGGCACGGGGTTGCGAGAATCATGAAGATCCACAAGTACGACACCGTCATCGTCGGCGCCGGTGGCGCCGGTATGCGCGCCGCCATCGAGTCGACGAAGCGCAGCCGCACCGCCGTGCTGACCAAGCTCTACCCCACCCGCTCCCACACGGGCGCCGCGCAGGGCGGTATGGCCGCCGCGCTCGCGAACGTGGAGGAGGACAACTGGGAGTGGCACACCTTCGACACGGTCAAGGGCGGTGACTACCTGGTCGACCAGGACGCCGCCGAGATCCTGGCGAAGGAGGCCATCGACTCCGTCCTCGACCTGGAGAAGATGGGCCTGCCGTTCAACCGGACGCCCAACGGGACGATCGACCAGCGCCGCTTCGGCGGGCACAGCCGCAACCACGGCGAGGCCCCGGTCCGCCGCTCCTGCTACGCGGCCGACCGCACCGGCCACATGATCCTCCAGACGCTGTACCAGAACTGCGTGAAGGAGGGCGTGGAGTTCTTCAACGAGTTCTACGTCCTGGACCAGCTGATCACCGAGGTCGACGGCGTCAAGCGCTCGGCCGGTGTCGTGGCGTACGAGCTGGCGACCGGCGAGATCCACATCTTCCAGGCGAAGGCCGTGATCTACGCCTCCGGCGGCTGCGGCAAGTTCTTCAAGGTGACGTCGAACGCGCACACGCTGACCGGTGACGGCCAGGCGGCGGTGTACCGGCGGGGCATCCCGCTGGAGGACATGGAGTTCTTCCAGTTCCACCCGACCGGCATCTGGCGCATGGGCATCCTCCTGACCGAGGGTGCGCGCGGTGAGGGCGGCATCCTCCGCAACAAGGACGGCGAGCGCTTCATGGAGAAGTACGCGCCGGTCATGAAGGACCTCGCCTCCCGTGACGTCGTCTCCCGCTCCATCTACACGGAGATCCGCGAGGGCCGCGGCTGCGGTCCCGAGGGCGACCACGTCTACCTGGACCTCACCCACCTGCCGCCGGAGCAGCTGGACGCCAAGCTGCCCGACATCACCGAGTTCGCCCGTACGTACCTCGGCATCGAGCCCTACACGGACCCGATCCCGATCCAGCCGACCGCGCACTACGCGATGGGCGGCATCCCGACGAACGTCCAGGGCGAGGTCCTCGCGGACAACACCACGGTCGTCCCGGGGCTGTACGCGGCCGGCGAGGTCGCCTGCGTGTCCGTGCACGGCGCCAACCGCCTCGGCACCAACTCTCTGCTGGACATCAACGTGTTCGGGCGCCGTGCGGGCATCGCCGCCGCCGAGTACTCCCAGACGGCGGACTTCGTCGAGCTGCCGGAGAACCCGGAGGAGCTCGTCGTCGCGCAGATCGAGCGGCTGCGCAACTCCACGGGCAACGAGCGCGTGGCGGAGCTGCGCCGTGAGCTGCAGGAGACCATGGACGCGAACGTCATGGTGTTCCGCACCGAGCAGACGATCAAGACGGCGGTCGAGAAGATCGCCGAGCTCAGGGAGCGCTACAAGAACGTGGCGATCCAGGACAAGGGCAAGCGGTTCAACACGGACCTGCTGGAGGCCGTCGAGCTGGGCAACCTGCTCGACCTGGCCGAGGTCATGGCGGTCTCCGCGCTGGCCCGCAAGGAGTCCCGCGGCGGTCACTACCGCGAGGACTACCCGAACCGCGACGACGTCAACTTCATGCGCCACACCATGGCGTACCGCGAGGTGGGCGACGACGGCACCGAGTCCATCCGTCTCGACTACAAGCCGGTCGTCCAGACCCGCTACCAGCCGATGGAGCGTAAGTACTGATGGCTACCCCTGTTCTGGACAAGGCCGAGGCGAGCGCTTCGGGCTCGGCAGCGTCCCCCTACATCACGGTCACCTTCCGCGTCCGCCGCTTCAACCCGGAGGTCTCGGGCGAGGCGACCTGGGAAGACTTCCAGCTGGAGATCGACCCCAAGGAGCGCGTCCTCGACGGTCTGCACAAGATCAAGTGGGACCTGGACGGGTCGCTGACCTTCCGCCGCTCGTGCGCGCACGGCATCTGCGGCTCGGACGCCATGCGGATCAACGGCAAGAACCGCCTCGCGTGCAAGACGCTGATCAAGGACATCAACCCCGAGAAGCCGATCACGATCGAGCCCATAAAGGGCCTGACGGTCCTGAAGGACCTGGTCGTGGACATGGAGCCGTTCTTCCAGGCGTACCGGGACGTGATGCCGTTCCTGATCACCAAGGAGACGAACGAGCCTACGCGGGAGCGTCTGCAGTCGGCCGAGGACCGCGCCCGCTTCGACGACACGACGAAGTGCATCCTGTGCGCGGCCTGCACGACCTCCTGCCCGGTGTTCTGGAACGACGGCCAGTACTTCGGCCCGGCGGCCATCGTCAACGCGCACCGCTTCATCTTCGACTCGCGTGACGAGGCCGGCGAGCAGCGGCTGGAGATCCTGAACGACAAGGACGGCGTGTGGCGCTGCCGCACGACGTTCAACTGCACGGACGCGTGCCCGCGCGGCATCGAGGTCACGAAGGCGATCCAGGAGGTCAAGCGGGCGCTGATCACCCGCCGCCTCTGAGGTTGGTCGCGTACGACGCCCGAGGGCCCCGTTTCCGCTGGATACGGGGCCCTCGGGCATATGCCGCACCATCGGGTGAACGTGGCTGCAAAGGACGCACGGACGTCACCCGGCCTACGATGATGCTCTCGACACCAGCCCACGGGAGGCACCTGATGTCCGCAGCATCCGTCGAGCAGCCCTTCGGCCACGAAGAGCCGGTCAGCCTCACGACCATCGCCGACGAGATCATGGAGCGCCATCCGGGCTACCGCGTCGAGATCATCGGAGGCCATCTCCTCGTGACCCCGTCCCCGGATGCCCCCCACGCCCGCGCCCTGACCAAACTCATGCGCCCGTTCATCGCAGCCGGCCTGGACGACGGCGAAACGGAGGTCCTCCAGAACGTCGGTCTGTGGCTGCCCACCGACACCGAGGACTACGCCATCCCCGACCTCGTGGTGGTCGACGCGGACATCGACGACCACTTCGTCGAGAACAACTGCTACGACCCGGTCTGCTTCCGCCTCGTCCTCGAGGTCACGTCCAGCAACTGGAAGAACGACCTCAAGACCAAGCTCGCCGCCTACGCCGAGGCCGAGGTGCCCGTCTACGTCATCGTGGACCGCAAGCACCAGCGCCTTCACGTCCTCACAGACCCCACCGGGAACAGGTACGAGAACCATCGCCCGTACGCTCCCGGCGAGATCGTGACCCTCCCTGACTCCATCGGCGCCAAAGTCACCCTGGATGTCGAGGAGATCCTGAAGGCCGGTCAGCAGAAGCCCCGGTAGGACCCCCGCCCCGTCAGCCGCGCAGTACGCGCCCCTGCTTGTCCGTGCGGTCGTTGCTCGCCAGGAACAGGATGCCGTCGATCAGCGCCCAGATGCCGAGGCCGCCGCAGGTGAGCAGCTGGGCGATGCCCACGCCGACCGAGCCGACGTAGAAGCGGCCGATGCCGAGGCTGCCCAGGAAGATCTGCAGGATGCCCGCGACGATCTTGGACTTGTCGGAGTACGGGCGGCCCTGCGGGTCGACGCCGTAGGGAGCCTCGGGGGTGGGGACGGTCATGGGACTGCTCCTGGAAGTGCCGTAGCGGATCACGGAGAACCGGAATGATTGGCTCCGGAATGAGGCCAGGAGGGATCCCGCCGCGAAGATGGAATGAGAGATCCGACCGGGATCCGGTCGGAGATCTTCTGTCGTCGTCCCCCCTGCGAGCTGGGAGCTTAGGTAAAGAGAGCGCAAGGGCGGGAGAGGGTGTGAATGATTGTTCCTGTTCCGTGATCAAATCCGGACAGCCATCGGTCACATCAAGCGGACGCGGCTCAACTCCCGCCCACTAGAAGGCGTTACGGGCCACCGTCCACGCCACCGCCAGCCCAAGGACCAGCACCTGCGCCCGCGTGCTCAGCTGTGGCTGCCAGCGACGGCCGCGCAGCCCTTCGACCGTCCAACGGACCAGCAGGGCGAGGGCGTACGGCGAGGCGAGCAGCAGCGCCCTGTTGTCCAGCCACGCCGCGGTGACGTGACCGTGCATCAGGTCGTACACCATGCGGGTGCCGCCGCAGGCGGGACAGAGCAGGCCCGTCAGGAGCCGGAACGGGCACTGGGGCAGCAGGTGCCCGGGCTCGTGCGGATCGGTGACGTACAGGTAGCCGGCCCCGGCCGCCCCGGCGGCGAGCACCGCCAGGGGCGCCGCCGCCGGATGCCGCAGTACGGACTGGGGAGACACCGGATCCTCAGCCGCGCAGGACGCGGCCCTGGGAGTCGGTCTGGTTGCTGCCCGTCAGCAGGATGATGCCGTCGATCAGCGCCCAGATACCGAAGCCACCGCAGGTGAAGAGCTGGGCCAGGCCCAGCCCGACGTTGCCGATGTAGAAGCGCCCGACGCCGAAGGTGCCGAGGGCGAGTTGCAGCACACCGGCGACGATCTTCGACTTGTCCGAGTACGGGCGGCCGTACGGGTCGTAGCCGTACGGGGCGTTGGGGTCGCCGGTGTACATCCCGGGCGGCACGGCGCCAGGCGCATACCCGTACTGCGGATACCCGTACCCCGGCGGCGGGCCCGGGGGCTGGTTCGGGTACCCGTAACCGTAGGGACCGGGCTGCTGCGGCTGTTCGCTCAAGGACTGCTCCTGGGACCGGTTGCGGGGAGCCCCGCGAAGATACGACAAGACGAGAAATGAGCCCGGTCATCATGCCCGAGACGCCCCCGAGCGCAGAAGCCGGGGGCACCTGGAAGATCACATGTGACGGTAGGGAGATCACATGTGGCGGTGGCTCAGATCCGGTTCAGCCGCCAGAGGCGGAAGACGCCCGTGCCGTCCGACAGGTACTGGCCGCCGCCGACGTCCTCGCTGCTGACCACGTACTCCTTGCGCTGCCACAGCGGGATCAGCGGGACGTCCTGCGCCACGATCTGCTGGATGTGCTGGAAGTCGTCGGCGGTCCGGCTGCGGTCGGAGTAGCGCTGGCTGTCCAGGATCAGACCGTCGACCTGCTTGTTGCCGTAGCCGTTCTTCATGCTGTTGCCGGTGCCGACGAGCGGGGCCGTGAAGGTGTCGGGGTCGGGGAAGTCGGCGACCCAGCCGACGGCGTACGCGTCGAGCTTGCCGCTCGCGTACCGCTCCTGGAAGTCGGTCCACTCGTAGCCCTTGACGTCCACCGTGAACAGTCCGGTCGCCTCCAGTTGCCGCTTGAGGTCGGCGGCCTCCTCGGCGGCGGCGCCCCGGCCCTGCGCGTAGCCGTAGGTGAAGTGGACGGGCACGCTCACGCCCGCGGCGGCGAGCAGGGCGCGGGCCTTCTTGGTGTCGGGCTCGGGGTAGGCGTCGAAGAACGACGTGGTGTGCCCCGTGATACCGGCCGGAATCAGCGAGTACAGCGGGTCCGTCGTCCCCTCGTAGACGGTGCTGACCAGTTCCTCGCGGTTGATGACCGCGGCGATGGCCTGGCGGACACGGCGGTCGTGCAGCGGTGAGCCGGCGGAGGTGTTCAGGACGAGGTTGCGGATCTCCGCACTGTCGGCCTCGGCGACGCGCTGGCCGGGGTCGCTCGGCGAGAGGTTGGCCAGCACGGAGGGCGGCAGCTGGCGGGTGGCGACATCGACGTCCTTCGCCTTCCACGCCTTCTCCAGGGCGCCGGGGTCGGCGTAGTACCGCAGCTCGATGGGCCGACCGGTTTCCTTGACGTCGCCCTTGTAGTGCTTGTTCGGGGCGAGGGCGGCCTTCTTGTCCTTCGTGTACGACGTCAGGGTGTACGGCCCGGTCCCGTCGACACCGTTGTCGGTGCGCAGCTTGTCCTGGGGGTACTTGGTGCGGTCGACGATGGAGCCGGCGCCGGTGGCCACCTTGAACGGGAACGTCGCGTCCGGAGTGGACAGATGGAAGGTCACGGTCAGCCCGCTCGCGTCCACCGAGCGGAGGGTGTCGAGGAGGGTCGCGGGACCGACGTCGGAGTTGATGCGCTTGACGCGGTCGAAGGAGTACTTGACGTCTTCGGCGGTCATGGCGCGCCCGCTGGGGAACGTGACGTCCTTGCGCAGCGTGCAACGGTACGTCTTCAGGTCCGTGCCCACGAATTCGCAGCTCTGGGCGGCGTCCGGCACCGGTTCCACGCCGTCGGGTCCGAAGGTCAGCAGTGACTGGAAAACGCTGCTGAACAAAGCCCAGGATCCGGCGTCATAGGCCCCCGCCGGATCGAGCGAGGTGACGGCGTCCGTCGTCCCGACCGTGATGGTCCTGTTGGTGTTCTCCTTGGCCGGCAGCAACTGCCACCCGCCCACCCCCGCACCTGCCAACACCAGCACAGCCGCGAGAATCCGCATGCGAACCGATCGCATCGGCGCCCCTCCCCAGGCCCTCAGCGCACACCACTCCCCTGTGGTGAGGGTCACCTAATCACAGTGTTTCAAGTGGGGGAAGAGGCATTAGTTGAAGATGAGAGAGAACTTACCCAGGGTTGTTTCCGTCAGGTTTCGGCCAAACCTTCAGGCCTGTCGGGAGACCAGTTCGATGACCGTGATGTCCGACGGGGCGCCCACTCGCGTCGGCGGTCCCCATGCCCCCGCTCCCCGGGACACGTACAGCTGGGTGTCGCCGTAGCGGTCCAGGCCGGCGACCGTGGGGTTGGCCGCGGCCGCGACGAAGTTGCCCGGCCAGAGCTGGCCGCCGTGGGTGTGGCCGGAGAGCTGGAGGTCCACGTGGTGCCTGACCGCTTCGTGGACCTGCAGCGGCTGGTGGGCCAGGAGGACCACCGCGCGTGAGGTGTCGCGGTCGCCGAGCGCCTTGGTGAAGTCGGGGCCCTCGCCCTCGCTCTCGCCCGCCAGGTCGTTGACGCCGGCCAGGTCGAACGCGGGCAGTTCCGTGCGGGCGTTCTCCAGCGGGTGCAGGCCCAGTCGGCGTACCTCCTCCACCCACTGGTCCGCGCCCGAGAAGTACTCGTGGTTGCCCGTGACGAAGTAGCTGCCGTGACGGGCCTTCAGCCGGGACAGCGGGGCCACCGCCGGGCCCAGGTCCTTCACACTGCCGTCGACCAGGTCGCCCACGACCGCGACCAGGTCGGGCTGGGTCGAGTTGATCGTGTCCACGACCTTCTGCGCGAAGCTCCTGCCCAGCACGGGGCCCAGGTGGATGTCGCTCACCACCGCGATCCGGAAGCCGTGCGCCGCGCGCGGGAGTTTGGCCAGTGGCACCGTGACCCGCTTCACGGCGGGGCCGCGCAGGACGCCGTAGGTGCCGTAGCCCACCGTGCCGACCGCGGTCGCGGCCACCGCGCCACCGACGACCCGGGAGACGAACAGGCGCCGGGACGGGGCGGACTGTTCCTGTGGCGGCGCAGGCTCCGGGTCCGCGGGCTCCGGCTCCGCGGGTGCCCGTCCCGTCGGCACCGCTGCCGGTACCGGTGCCTTCTCCTCCGCTCGCGCCCGGCGCTCCACCAGGCGCCGCACCAGCGGTCGTACCAACTCCCCCGCCACCAGCGCCAGCAGCAGGTACAGCGTCAGCGCCATCCACAGGAAGCCGGGCCAGCCGAGGACGCGTTGCAGCCAGAACGGGGCGCCGGCGCGCTCGGCGACCAGGGCCGCGACCATCAGCACCGGTCCGGTGACGAGCAGCGCCGTGCCGGTGCGGCGGGCCGGGCCCGGCCCGCGGGTCGTGTCGCGGACCAGCCGGCGCCACGCGTACCAGTGCAGGGCGACGAGCGCGGCGAGGACGGCGAGGGCGACCAGCGCGAGGACGACGGCCACGGTGTTGTCCCCGTCCCGCTATGACGTTCGCCGCAGCGCGCGCAGTCCGCGCAACCCAATGACGCCGATGACAGTCCCAAGGACAAAGGAGACGACGGCGAGCGTCAGGTGCACCCAGAAGTACGCCGTCGGATTCCCCGCGTCGTCGAACGCGAGTCCGCTGCCGTCCTTCCAGAGGTTCTTGACGAAAGTGATCCAGATGACCCAGCTCCACACCCCGAAGGCGAGCAGGAACCAGGAGATGGGGCGGCTGAGCTTCATACCTTCAGTATCGCGGGTCGCGGGCGGCCACTCGCCCGGGGGTGCGCGGCAACGGCCGGGACGGGTCGGGACTTCACCGTCGGCGCCCGGTACCTTCGCGGTCGTGTCCGCCTTGAAGAAGATCGTCGGGCGCCGCGTGCCGGTCGCCTCCGCCGTAGTGCTGTCCCTCTCGCTCGCCGCACCCGCGACCGCGTTCGCGGCCCCCAAGACCCCGGCGGCGTCGCCCTCGGCCACCCCTCCGGCCGTCATGTCGACCGTCGGCGGCGAGCAGCTCGGCAGGCCGGGCACCCAGGTGAACCTGGGCAGCGGTGCCCCGGTGCTGCCGAAGGACGTCACCGCGCGCTCCTGGATCGTCGCCGACGCCGAGTCCGGTGACGTCCTCGCCGCCCACAACGCGCACTGGCGGCTGCCCCCGGCGAGCACCCTGAAGATGCTGTTCGCGGACACCGTGCTGCCGAAGTTCCCGGCGAGCGAGACGCACAAGGTGCTCCCCTCCGATCTGGCCGGCATGGGCGCCGGATCCAGCCTGGTCGGGATAAAGGAGGGCGAGACCTATACCGTCCACGACCTGTGGCTCGGCGTGTTCCTGCGCTCCGGCAACGACGCCGTGCACGCGCTGTCGGCGATGAACGGCGGCGTCCCGCAGACCGTGAAGGACATGCAGGCGCACGCCGAGGAGCTGCAGGCGCTCGACACGCACGTGGTCAGCCCGGACGGCTACGACGCCCAGGGGCAGGTGTCGTCGGCGTACGACCTCACCCTGATCGCCCGCTCCGGACTGCAGAAGAAGGACTTCCGGGACTACTGCTCGACGGTGCGGGCCACGTTCCCGGGCGAGACCACCGAGAAGGGCGGCAAGAAGTCCCGCGGGTCGTTCGAGGTCCAGAACACCAACCGGCTGCTGGCCGGCGACTTCGACATGACCCCGTACCGGGGCATCGCGGGCGTGAAGAACGGCAACACCACCAACGCGGGCGCGACCTTCACGGGGGTCGCCGAACGCAACGGCAAGGTGCTGCTCGTGACGGTCATGAACCCGGAGAAGCACGACCACAACGAGGTCTACAAGGAGGCCGCCCGGCTGCTCGACTGGGGCTTCGGCGCCGCCGGCAAGGTGACGCCGGTCGGCGAGCTGGTCGCGCCGAGGAGCGCGGCCACGGGCACGGACCCCAGCGGGACGCCGTCCCCCGCCGCCGCGGCCGGGGGGCCCGGCAAGCCGGTGGCGGCCTCGGTGCGGGAGGGCGGCTCCAGCGGGATGGGCGTGGCGCTCGCCCTCACGGCCGGCCTCCTGGTGCTGCTGGGCGCGGGGGCGTTCCTGGTGAACCGCCGCTGGCCGCTGCCCGATCTGGTACGTCGCCGGACGCGTCCCTGACCTGTTCCGCCTCCTCCTTGCTCTGCGTCGCCGTCCAGGCGGCGCAGAACAGCACGAGCTTGGAGGTGAAGTTGATCCACAGCAGCAGCGCGACGGGCACGCCGAAGGCGCCGTACATGCTCTTTCCTGCGACGCCCTGGATGTAGCCGCTGAGCAGCAGTTTGAGCAGTTCGAAGCCGACCGCGCCGATCAGGGCGGCGACGAGGAGACGGCGCCGCCGCGGCTCCACGCCGGGCAGCAGGGTGAGGACGTAGAGCAGAACGAGGAAGTCGGCGAGGACGGAGACGGCGAAGGCGGCGATCCGCAGCAGGACGCTGCCCCAGCCGCCCCGGTCGAGGCCGAGCTGCCCGGCCATCCAGTCGACCAGCGCGGTGGCGACGGTGGACGTGGCGAGGGTGACGACGACCGCGCCGCCGAGACCGACCAGCACCAGGCCGTCCTTGAGCGTGCGCACCAGCGGGTTCGCGGTGTCGTCCGGCAGCTCCCACACCGCGCGCAGGCAGTCCCGCATCTGGCCCACCCAGCCGATGCCGGTGAACAGCAGCACCGCCCCGGCGATCACGCCGACGGTACCGGCGTTCTGCACCAGGCCATGGATGTCGAGCTGGCTGGAGATGCCCGGGAACTGCTCGGCGATCTTCTTCTGCACGGTGTTCTGCTGGGCCTGGCTGAGCGTCGCGGCGCCGATCGCGGCGGCGACGGTGAGCAGCGGGAAGAGTGCCACGAAGCTGACGAACGTCATGGCGGCGGCTAGCCGGGTCCACTTCACGCGGTCCAGGCGTTCGTAGGAGCGCCAGGCGTGCGTGGCCATCAGGCGCGTGACCAGTGGCCCGATGCCGGGGAGTCTCTTCAGCCAGTCCATGATCGGTCCCTCCCCTCGTGAACCCGGTCTGTACCCCGGTACTCCGGTCTGTATCCGGTTTCCCCGCATCGCCCATTTCAGTGAGGACCGCACAGAGGAGAGATATGGAGAGGTTATGCCCGTTTCATCACAATGCGGTTGCAGGTTGGCGGTGCTGTCGTCGGCCGCCGGGGAGCGCGCCCGCCGCCGGGACTTCCTCCAAGGCTCCAGCAAGGCGGGGCTCGACGTGTTCGCGCAGGGTCTCGGCGACGCGCTGTACGGCACAGGCGCGCAGGTCATGGTGGTACGCCCCGCGCGGGTCCGTGCGCGCGGCACGGCGGCCCGGGAGCCGGAGCCGCTCTCCACCACGCAGGAGGAAGTCGCCACGGCGATGGAGCCGGGGCTGCGCAGACCGTCGGAGGTCGTGTGGGTCCCCGCCGTCCGCGCCTGGTCATGGCCGTCCTGCGGGACGTTCCGCGACCGCTGTTCCGGCGGTTGCCCGTCCAGCGTCTCTTTCAGGCCCCTGGAGCAGACATCCCTGGGGGCAGAGATCCCCTACAGGCTCGGCAGGGTGGCGTTCTCGGCCGGGGCGGCCGCCTGCGGCGGTACGACCGCGCTGCCGAAGCGGAACTCCCGCAGCTTGCGCCAGACGCCGTCCGCGCCCTGCTCGTACAGCGCGAAGCCCGTGCAGGGCCACTCGGCCGCGTAGTCCGCGAGCTCCTCGTACGCCCGGTCCATGGACGCGTCGTCGATGCCGTGCGCCACCGTGACATGCGGGTGGTACGGGAACAGCAACTCGCGCGCCACCGGCCCGGAGGGGTCCCGGACCTGCCGCTGCAGCCGGAAGCACGCCACGGCGCCCTCGACGACCTTCACGTACACCACTGGCGACAGGGGCCGGAACGTGCCCGTGCCGGCCAGCCGCATCGGGAAGGGTCGCCCGGCCGCCGCGACGGCGACGAGGTGCGACTCGATCGCGGGCAGATCCGCGGAGTCCACCTCCGTCGGCGGCAGCAGGGTGACATGCGTGGGAATGCAACGCGCCGCGGCGTCGCCGAAGCCCGCGCGCAGCTCCTGGATCTCGCTGCCGTGAGGCTCCGGGACCGCGATCGACACACCGATCGTTACGGTCCCCACGTCGTCTCCCTGTCGTCGTGTCGGTCGTCGTGTCGGATTCGTGCACAGCCGTCCGGCTATCGACTGTACGGCCACGACCGCCCGTCGGGCAGGCGCAACCGCAGTGATGTACAGCGCTCTTGGCCGTGGCGCGTCCGTGCGCCGGTACGCGCCGGTCCCGGCCGTCAGTGCTTGGCGGGCAGGAAGCCCACCTTGTCGTAGGCCTGCGCCAGCGTCTCCGCGGCGACGGCGCGGGCCTTCTCCGCGCCCTTGGCCAGGATCGAGTCGAGGGACTCGGGGTCGTCCAGGTACTGCTGGGTGCGCTCCCTGAACGGCGTCACGAACTCGACCATGACCTCGGCGAGGTCCGTCTTCAGCGCGCCGTAGCCCTTGCCCTCGTACTGCTGCTCGAGGTCGGCGATCGGGGTCCCGGTGAGGGTGGAATAGATCGTCAGCAGGTTGCTGACGCCCGGCTTCTGCTCCACGTCGTAGCGGATCACGGTGTCCGTGTCCGTGACCGCGCCCTTGACCTTCTTCGCGGTGGTCTTCGGCTCGTCCAGCAGATTGATCAGGCCCTTCGGCGTGGACGCCGACTTGCTCATCTTGATGGACGGGTCCTGGAGGTCGTAGATCTTCGCCGTCTCCTTGAGGATGTACGGCCGCGGGATCGTGAACGTCTCGCCGAAGCGGCCGTTGAACCGCTCGGCGAGGTCGCGGGTCAGCTCGATGTGCTGGCGCTGGTCCTCACCGACCGGGACCTCGTTCGCCTGGTACAGCAGGATGTCGGCGACCTGGAGGATCGGGTAGGTGAACAGGCCGACGCTCGCGCGGTCGGCGCCCTGCTTGGCGGACTTGTCCTTGAACTGGGTCATGCGGCCGGCCTCGCCGAAGCCGGTGAGGCAGTTCATGATCCAGGCGAGCTGGGCGTGCTCGGGGACGTGGCTCTGGACGAAGAGCGTGCACCGCTCCGGGTCGAGCCCGGCCGCGAGCAGCTGGGCGGCGGCCAGGCGCGTGTTGGCGCGCAGGTCCTTCGGGTCCTGCGGGACGGTGATCGCGTGCAGGTCGACGACCATGTAGAACGCGTCGTGGGTCTCCTGCAGGGCCACCCACTGGCGGACGGCGCCGAGGTAGTTGCCGAGGTGGAACGAGCCCGCGGTGGGCTGGATACCGGAGAGCACGCGAGGACTGTCAGAGGCCATGTTCACCATTCTCTCAGGTCCGGGGGGCCGGGCTGGAACTGGCCGGGAACAGCTGTGATCCGATCTTTCTGCGACGGTGCAACAAAGAACATGACAACTGAGGGGAGTCGCGTGCGCGGGCTCGGCGGGCTGGTGGGGGCGCTGGTGACGACGGTGGTGGCCACGGTGGTGGCGCTGGGCGGGCCGGCCGCGCCGGCGCGGGCGATGAGCAGGGACATACCCGATCTGGCGCTGGTCGTGGCGGGCGATTCGGGTCGCACGACGACCTTACGCTCGGGTGACCGGCGGTTCGCGCTGCTGTGGCAGTCGCTGGCGCCGACGGAGCCGCGGACGGAGCGGGTGCCCGAGGCATGGCAGCGGGGGCGGTATCCGCGGGCGCGGGCCACGGTGATGTGGGCACTGACCGGGATCGGGGGGTGGCCCTACACGCGGCGGGCGCCCGGGGGCGACGTGGCCATCGAGCGGCAGGACCAGGTGTTCCTGGCGGCGGACGGGACGCCCTGGGTGCGGTCGGACCCGGCGCCGGACGTGGCCGACGACGACATCCGGTGGCGGCGGGTGCCGAAGGACGTCTTCGAGCGGTTGGAGCGGGACGGGCTCTTCGGGCCCGCGCCCGCCGCGCCCGGAGGTGGTCTTCCGGACGACCTGCGCTGGGCGGCCGTGGGGCTCGGGGCGGGGCTGGCGCTGGGTGTCGGTGGCACATTGGCCGTACGACGGCGCGCGGCGGCTCAGCGGGTGGCCGAGCCGCGGCAGGAGCTCATCGATCTCGGAGAGCTCGGGTGACCGGCAGCGGTCAGCCCAGGTCGATCTCCGGGTACAGCGGGAAGCCCGCCACCAGGTCCGTCGCCCTCTGGGTGATCTCCTGGGCGACCTTCTCGTCCAGGACGTGGGCCGCCTTGGACGGGGCGCCGGACTTGGTGGTGCCCGGCTCGGTGGTGGTGAGGACCCGGTCGATCAGGCCCGCCACCTCGTCCATCTCCGCCGTGCCGAGGCCACGGGTGGTGAGCGCGGGCGTGCCGATGCGGATGCCGGAGGTGTACCAGGCGCCGTTCGGGTCGGCCGGGATGGCGTTGCGGTTGGTGACGATGCCCGACTCCAGCAGGGCGGCCTCGGCCTGGCGGCCGGTGAGGCCGTAGGAGGTGGCCACGTCGATCAGGTTCAGGTGGTTGTCGGTGCCGCCGGTCACCAGCGTGGCACCGCGGCGCGTCAGGCCCTCCGCCAGCGCCCGGGAGTTGTCCACGATCCGCTGGGCGTAGTCCTGGAAGGCCGGCTGCCGGGCCTCCGCGAGCGCCACCGCCTTAGCGGCCATCACGTGCGGGAGCGGGCCGCCG
Source organism: Streptomyces sp. NPDC051104 (assembly GCF_040682835.1). Lineage (NCBI taxonomy): Bacteria > Bacillati > Actinomycetota > Actinomycetes > Kitasatosporales > Streptomycetaceae > Streptomyces > Streptomyces sp. NPDC051104. The sequence goes on from NZ_JBFBBS010000001.1 coordinate 651,844, forward strand.
AGGACCATCGGGCAGCCGCGGTCGACCTGGTCCTTGAGGGAGTCGTCGCACAGGACCATGCCGCCGCGCGGGCCGCGCAGCGACTTGTGGGTGGTGGTGGTCACGATCTGGGCGTGCGGGACCGGGTCGAAGTCGCCGGTGAGGACCTTGCCCGCGACCAGGCCCGCGAAGTGCGCCATGTCGACCATGAGCGTGGCGCCGACCTCGTCGGCGATCTCGCGCATGATCCGGAAGTTGACCAGGCGCGGGTAGGCGGAGTAGCCGGCGACGATGATCAGCGGCTTGAACTCGCGGGCCTGGGTGCGCAGGGCGTCGTAGTCGATGAGGCCTGTGGCCGGGTCGGTGCCGTAGGAGCGCTGGTCGAACATCTTGCCGGAGATGTTCGGGCGGAAGCCGTGGGTGAGGTGCCCGCCCGCGTCCAGGGACATGCCGAGCATGCGCTGGTTGCCGAAGGCGCGGCGCAGCTCGGCCCAGTCCTCCTCCGAGAGCTCGTTGACCTGGCGGACGCCCGCCTTCTCCAGGGCCGGGGTCTCGACGCGCTGGGCGAGAACGGCCCAGAAGGCGACGAGGTTGGCGTCGATGCCGGAGTGCGGCTGGACGTAGGCGTGGCGGGCGCCGAACAGCTCGCGCGCGTGCTCGGCGGCCAGCGACTCGACGGTGTCCACGTTGCGGCAGCCGGCGTAGAAGCGGCGGCCGACGGTGCCCTCGGCGTACTTGTCGCTGAACCAGTTGCCCATCGCCAGCAGGGTGGCCGGGGAGGCGTAGTTCTCGGAGGCGATCAGCTTGAGCATCTCGCGCTGGTCGGCGACCTCTTGGCCGATGGCGTCGGCGACCCGGGGCTCGACCGCGCGGATCACGTCGAGGGCGGCGCGGAAGGCGGTGGACTCGGTGGAGAGGGGCTGCTGCTCTGTCATGTCGGCCTCCGGGCGGCGTGGCTTGAAGCGTTCACGGTTCACGGTTGGCCCAGGCGCACGGCACTCGCTCGCATCCGGGCCGCTCCCCGATGGTCGGTCCCATCCCAGCGCGCCAGTCACGGCCCGTCGATCAGCCTACCGGGCGTCCCTGCGCGGTCCCTTCCCGTGTCCATCATGCGAGCGACCAATGGGAAGGGGCACACCGCCCGCCTGGGGCCGTATAAGGGGGCCGGCCCGGCTGCGGGCGTTGCTCGGCGTCCGAGAGACCGTGTCTAGAGGATCACGTGCGGCAGGAAACGCGCGTACTCGTCCGTGACCAGGCCCGACGACTCGCGGATGCCGAGGCCCGCCGACTCGTCCTCGACGACCCAGGCGCCGAGGACGACGTGGTTGCCTTCGAAGGAGGGCAGGGGCGCCAGTTCCTGGTAGCAGCAGGGATCCTCCCGCACGACGGGCGCGGCGCCCGGCGCGTGGACCGTGACGCCCTCGCCCTCGCGGCCGAGGAGCGGCTTGGCGACGTAGCCCGTGGTGCGGGCCAGCTCCCGGGGGCCGTCCAGGTGGGCCGGGAGCAGGTTCGGGTGGCCGGGGTACAGCTCCCAGAGGATCGCGAGCAGGGCCTTGTTGCTGAGCAGCATCTTCCAGACGGGCTCGATCCACAGGGTGCTGCCGGTGCCGCCGCCGTTGTCGAGGGTGTCGAGGACGTGGCCGCCGAAGCGGTCGGTGGTGAGCCATTCCCAGGGGTACAGCTTGAAGCAGCTGCGGATGAAGCGGAGCCGGTTGTCGACGAAGCGCTCCGAGAGCGGGTCCCAGCCGATCTCCTCCATGGAGATCCAGTCGGTGTCGAGACCGGCCTGCTCGGCGGTCTCCTTCAGGTAGGCGACCGTCATCAGGTCCTCGCCGAGTTCGTCGTCGGCGGAGTGCGCGAAGTACAGCGGGCCGCCGGGCGGGAGCAGCGTGGCCTGCCTCTTCCAGGCGGCGACGAGGCGTTCGTGGAGGGAGTTCCACTGGTCGGCGCCGGGGAAGCGGTCCTCCATCCAGAACCACTGGGCGCTCGCCGCCTCCACGAGCGAGGTGGGCGTGTCGGCGTTGTACTCCAGGAGCTTCGCCGGCCCCGTGCCGTCGTAGCGCAGGTCGAACCGCCCGTACACGGAAGGGAGTTCGGCGCGGCGGTGCCAGGCCTCGGCGACCGCGGCGGCCAGGCGCGGGTCGGTGATGCCGAGGTCGGCGAAGCGATCCGTGGCGACGATGTGCCCGGCGGCGGCCAGGCACATGGCGTGCAGCTCCTCGACGACCTCTTCGAGGGCCTCCACCTCGTCGAGCGTGAAGACGTAGTAGGCGCTCTCGTCCCAGTAGGGGCGCAGGGAGTCGTCCGGGTAGCGGGTGAGGGGGTAGATCAGGCCCTGCGCCTCGACGGTCTGCTGCCAGCCGGGGCGGGGCTGGGTCGTACGGCGTTCCACGGCGGCTCAGCCGCCGGACTTGCCGTGACCGCTGCCGAAGCCGCCGCGGTCGACGCCGCCGTGGCTTCCGGAGCCGCCGGATCCCTTGCGGGACCTGGTGAAGGAACCGCCGTTGACGAAGCCGCCCTTCTTCTTGCCGCCGTAGTACCAGCCGCCGTTCACGGACGTCTTGGTGGACGTGCAGTTCTTGTCGGAGACGACCTTGTAGCCCTTGCCGAGGGTGTAGCTGTCGCGGTCGACGCAGCGCTTGTCCGGGTCCGAGGAGCAGGCGGTGAGGGCGGCGGCGAGGAGTCCCACGCCGCCGAGGACGACGGTGCCCGAGCGCAGTTGCCGGCGTGTGTCCGCCATGTTCGTTGATCCCCCGTCGAGTGAGAATTCGTTGAGCAGTCGGTGAGACTGTGCGGCAATCAGACTAGAGACCGCCGCCCTCGCGTTCACGCCTGCCCCTGTCCTCGGGATGTCTCCTACAGTCGCTCTGTGCTTGTGGGAATGGTGTGCGCGCTGGGCGCGGCGGTGTGTTTCGGTACGGCGACGGTCTTCCAGGCGGTCGCGGCGCGGGCGGCGGGCACGGGCGGTGGCGGGGACGCGGCGCTGCTGCTGCGGGCGGTGCGGCAGTGGCGGTATCTCGCGGGGCTCGCGCTGGACGGGCTCGGGTTCCTGTTCCAGATCGCGGCGCTGCGGTCGATCCCGATCTACGCGGTGGGCGCGGCGCTCGCGTCCAGCCTGGCGGTGACGGCGGTGGTCGCGGCGCGGCTGCTGCGGGTACGGCTGACCGGGAGCGAGTGGGGCGCGGTGGCGGTGGTGTGCGCCGGGCTCGCCATGCTGGGGCTGGCGTCCGGGGCCGAGGGCGACCGGGGCGGGTCGGCGGGGCTCCGGTACGCGATGCTGGCGGCGGCGGTGTGCGTGCTGGTGCTCGGGCTGGCCGGGGGGCGGTTGCCGGGGCGGGGGCGTGCGCTGGTGCTGGGGCTGGGCGCCGGGTTCGGGTTCGGGGTGGTCGAGGTGGCGGTGCGGCTGATCGACTCGCTGGCGCCGTTGGGGCTGCTCGCAAATCCGGCGACGTATGCGCTGGTGGTGGGCGGCGGGGCGGCGTTCGTGCTGCTGACGACGGCGCTGGAGCGGGGGTCGGTGACGGTCGCGACGGCGGGCATGGTGGTCGGCGAGACGGTGGGGCCGGCGGCGGTGGGCGTCGTGTGGCTGGGCGACCGCACGCGGGAGGGGCTGAGCTGGTTGGCGGTCCTGGGCTTCGCGGTGGCGGTGGCGGGTGCGCTGGCGCTGGCCCGGTTCGGGGAGACGCCGACGGAGGCCGCATAGGCTGCCTAGGGCCTCTCGTTTGCATCATGCCGGGCTCGCGGGGCCTGGCACGCACCCTGATCCGGTCTGACCCGAACGAAAGACCCTAGGGCAACGCACGGCACAGCGCCTCCAGCGCCCCCGACCACGCGTGGTCCGGTGGTGTTCCGTAGCCCACCACCAGGGCGTCCAGTGGCCGTGTGGTGGCGGACGGGTGGCGGTAGGCCGACAGACCCTGCAGTGACAGGCCCTGCCAGGTGGCCGCCCTGATCACCGACGCCTCCGTGCCCGGGGGCAGTTGCAGCACCGCGTGCAGGCCGGCCGAGATGCCCCGGACGCGTACCTCCGGGGCGCGCGACGCGAGCGCGGCGACCAGGGCGTCACGGCGGCGGCGGTAGCGCAGGCGGGCGGCGCGGACGTGGCGGTCGTAGGCGCCCGAGGTGAGGAACTCCGCGAGGGTGAGCTGTTCCAGGACACCGGTGGCCCAGCCGCCGGCCCGCTGGGCGGCCAGCACCTCCGGGAGCAGGGACGCGGGCAGGACCATCCAGCCCAGGCGCAGCCCGGGGGCGAGGGACTTGCTGGCGGTGCCCAGGTACACCACGTGATCGGGGTCGAGGTCCTGCAGCGCGCCCACGGGCTGGCGGTCGTAGCGGAACTCGCCGTCGTAGTCGTCCTCCAGGACGAGGCCACCCGTGCGACGGGCCCAGTCGACCACCGCGGCCCGGCGCCCCGGGCGCAGGGCGCCGCCGAGGGGGAACTGGTGTGCGGGGTTCAGCAGCACCGCCGGTATGCCGGTCGGGTCCTCCGTCCGCGTGCCGAGGTCGTCGAAGGGCAGCGGCACCGTGCGCAGCCCGGCCCGCTGAAGGATGTTCCAGTGCACGAACAGGCCGTACGACTCCACGGCCACCGAGCCCGCCCCACGGTCCCGCAGCACCTCGCCGAGGAGCTTCAGGCCCTGCGCGAAGCCGGAGCAGACCACGATCCGCTCCGGGTCGGCTCGCACACCCCGGACCCGGGAGAGGTAGCCCGCGAGCGCGGTGCGCAGTTCCACACGGCCGCGGGGATCGCCGTAGCCGAGGGCGTCGTGCGGGGCGGTGGCGAGGGCGCGGCGGGCGGCCTTGAGCCATGCGGTGCGCGGGAACGAGGCGAGATCCGGGGTGCCCGGCGTCAGGTCGTAGGGGAGGCGGCCGCGCTCGGGCGGGTGCGGGGCGGGCCGTTCGGGTGGCCCGGCCACCGCGCCCTCGGCCACCCGGGTGCCCGAGCCCTGGCGCGCGGTGAGCCAGCCCTCGGCGACGAGATCGGCGTAGGCGTCGGCGACCGTGTTGCGGGCGATGCTCAGGTCGGCGGCGAGCGAGCGGGAGGACGGCAGCCGGGTGCCGGGCGCCAGGCGGCCGGTGCGGACCGCGTCGCGCAGGGCGTCGGTCAGGCCCCGGCGCAGTCCCGGGCCGGTCGGCTCCAGATGCAGGTCGATGCCCAGAGTGGCCCACGTTTTCCCCATGGAAATGGACCATACTCCTGGGCTGCTTCGCTCCTAGGGTCGAAGCATGACGACGAACGAGAACACCACCACCGTTGAGTACGCCCCCGAGCACACCGCCCGCATGAACTGGGCCAAGCGCGCCCCCGAGGTCTACAGGACGATGGTCCGGCTCGACGCGGCCGCCGGGCAGGGCCTGGACCCGAAGCTGCGCGAGCTGGTGAAGATCCGCGCCTCGCAGCTCAACCACTGCGCGTTCTGCCTCGACATGCACACCAAGGACGCGCTCGCGGCGGGCGAGAGCGTGGAGCGGATCGTCCAGCTCAGCGCCTGGGAGGAGTCGCGGCACTTCTACACCGAGAAGGAGGTGGCGGCGCTGGAGCTGACCGATGCGGTGACCGTGCTGACGGACGGGTTCGTGCCGGACGAGGTGTACGAGAAGGCCGCCAAGCACTTCGAGGAGGCCGAGCTGGCGCAGCTGATCGCCGCGATCGTGGTGATCAACGCGTGGAACCGGTTCGGCGTGACGACGCGTTCGGTGCCGGGGCACTACCGGCCCGGCCAGTACAAGTGACGGCTCTCACGGCCCGCGTGTTCCGGGCGGGGCCCTGCGGGGAGCATGGAGTGGTGCGCAAAGTCGACACGTTCCGCGCAACGGCGGCGGCGACCCGGTGCGCTACCTCGACCCTGACGAGATGGCCGAGGTCGAGCACGCCGTCAGTCGCTACCTGTGCCTGTGAAACCCGGGTGCCGCGCGGCTGCGAGGCACCCGGCGTCGCACTACCCAGGCAGCCACGCCTTCCAGGTGGACTCGTGGCCACCCACTTCTTCGCCGCCTCGTCCGGAGTCAGCTTCTGATCGGCGATCATCAGGGCGACCTCGTTCTGGTCCTCCGTCGTCCAGTTGAACTTCTCCAGGAATCGCGCCGCCTTGCCGTCCTTCTTCGCGAAGTCGGCGTTGAGATACTTCTGCAGCGGCGTGTGCGGGTACGCGCAGGCGACCTTGGCCGGATCCGCGTCGCAGCCCTCCTTGTACGGCGGCAGCTTCACCTCCGTCATGGGGACCTTCTTGAACAGCCACTGGGGTTCGTACCAGTACGTCAGGAAGGGCTTCTTCTCCTTCGCGAACTGCCTCATCTGCGTGATCTGCGCCGCCTCCGAACCCGCGAAGACCACCTGGTAGTCCAGCTTCAGGTTCTGCACCAGCGCCTTGTCGTTGGTGACGTACGACGGCGAGCCGTCCATCAGCTGGCCCTTGCCGCCGCTCTCCGCCGTACGGAACAGGGAGGCGTACTTGTTCAGGTTGTTCCAGTCGGTGATGTCCGGGTGCTGCTTGGCCAGGTACGTCGGCACGAACCAGCCGATGTGACCGGTGACCCCGAGGCCGCCGCCGCGGGTGATCGTCTTCTTGTCCTCGACGTACCGCTTCTCCTGGTCCGGGTGGCCCCAGTCCTCCAGGATCGCGTCGACCCGGCCCTGGCTGAGCGCGTCCCAGGCGGGCACCTCGTCGACCTGGACGGTGTCGACGCGGTAGCCGAGCTTGTGCTCCAGGACGTACTGCGCCACGGCCACGTCGGCCTGGGCGCCCACCCAGGACTGCACGGAAAGGGTCACGGACTTCGAGCCCCCGGCGTTCGCGAAGGGCGAGGCCTGCTTGGTCATGTCGGCGGCGCCGCAGCCGGCGAGCAGCGAGCATGCGGCCGCCGTGGCGGCGATCAGCGTCGTCCTGCGGTTCAGTGTCATGTCACGCTCCCTTCGTCGCGCGTCGCTCGGTCGGCTGGGTCACCCGGTCGAGCATCAGACCGAGGCAGACGATCGCGATCCCGGCCACCAGACCGGTCGCCAGGTCGCCCTGGGCGAGGCCGAAGACGACGTTGTAACCGAGCGCACCGCCGCCGACCAGGCCGCCGATGATGACGACGGCGAGCACCAGCACCACGCCCTGGTTGACCGCGAGCAGCAGGGCCGGGCGGGCCAGCGGAAGCTGCACCTGGCGCAGCTGCTGCCCGCTGGTCGCGCCGAGCGAGCGGGCGGACTCCAGCGCCGCCGGGTCCACCTGCCGCAGGCCCTGCGCGGTGATCCGGACGACCGCCGGAAAGGCGTACACGACGGCGGCGGCCACGGCGGGGGCACGACCGACGCCGAACAGCGCGACGACCGGGATCAGGTACACGAACTGCGGCATCGTCTGGAAGACGTCCAGCACCGGGCGCAGCAGCCGCTCGAAGCGGTCGCTGCGGGCCGCCGCGATACCGGTCGCGAAGCCGACCACCAGGGTGACGGCGACGGCGGCGAGCACCTGCGACAGCGTGTCGAGGGACGGCTTCCACACACCGAGCACGCCGATCGCGGCCATCGCGAGGACGGCGGTCAGCGCGGTGCGCCAGGTGCCGATCAGCCAGGCCAGGGCGGCGACGATCAGCAGCACCGCCCACCAGGGCAGCCATTGCAGACCGGAGCGGACCGGGTCCAGGACCCAGGTGGTGAAGCGGCCCGCCCAGTCGGCGGTGCCGCCGACGACCGGGACGCCGGAGTACAGGTGGGCGGTCATCCAGTCGACGGCGCGGTTGACGGGCTCGGCGATGTTCACCGTCCAGCCCGTGGGCCGGTCGAGGCGGCCCGCCAGGCGCGCGGCCAGGGCCACGGCGACGGTGGCGAGGGCCGCGTAGGCCCAGGGGCGCGCGCTGCGCTGCTCCTGCCCGATCCGGTTGCCCGCCGCCGAGGTCACCCGGTCCAGGACGACGGCCAGCAGGACGATGGGGATGCCCGCGGCCAGCGCGGCGCCCAAGTCGACCGACGCCAGCGCCTGGTAGACGCGGTCGCCGAGGCCGCCGGCTCCGATCACCGAGGCGATGACCGCCATGGACAGCGCCATCATGATCGTCTGGTTGAGGCCGAGCAGGAGCTCCTTGCGGGCGAGCGGGATACGGGCGGTCAGCAGGCGCTGCCGTGCGGTGGCGCCGAGGGAGTCGACCGCCTCCAGCACCGAGCTCCAGGGCGATCTTCTTGACGCCCGCGGCGGCGGCCTCCGCGACCTTCGTGCCGCTGACCAGGCCGCCGGTGAAGGAGACGAGGTCCACGCCCGGGTGCTCGGCGAGCCGGGCGCCGACGGAGTGCCCGGGGCCGGTGACGATGTTCGCGACCCCGTCGGGCAGCCCGGCCTCGACCAGCAGGTCGATCAGCGCGATCGTCGTCATCGGGGTGATCTCGCTCGGCTTGACCACGAAGGTGTTGCCGGCGGCGAGAGCGGGGGCGATCTTCCAGCTGGCCTGGAGGAGCGGGTAGTTCCAGGGGGTGATCAACGTGCACACGCCGACGGGTTCGTGTACGACGACCCTGTGGACGTCCGGTGAGCCGGCGTCCACGACCCGGCCGGTGCCCTCGCCGGCGACCAGGTTCGCGAAGTAGCGGAAGGCGTCGGCGACGCAGTCGAGGTCGACCCGGCCCTCCTCGACGGTCTTGCCTGCGTCCCGGCTCTCCAGCAGGCCCAGCTCTTCGCGATCGCATACGAGAAGATCGGCGACGCGGTGCAGCAGCGCGGCGCGCTCCGCGACGGACGCGTGCGGCCACGGCCCCTCGTCGAAGGCGCGGCGCGCGGCCTCCACCGCGGCGTCGGCGTCCCGCTCGTCACCCTCCGAGACCACCGCGAACGGCGTGGCATCCGCCGGGTCGAGGACCTCGCGCGTGGCACCGGAGAGGGCCGTGCGCCACTCCCCTGCCACGTGGATCGTCTGCTCTGCCTGCCGTGCCAGCTGTCCGGCCATGATCGGTACTGCCTTCCGTTCCTGTGCGGTGCCCCCGTGTCACGCCGGTGTGCCTTCGGGAGCCCGGCGCACCTGCCCCCGGCCTGTCGATGCATGCGGGATCCGCAGCCGAAAGTACGGAGCGTCACTAAAAATGCGGTCGAAAAGGGTGAAAAGTACGCTGAGCCACTGGAGGTGACGTGATGTCCCGAACCCATGGCTTCGCGATCGCTACGAGCGCCGTGTCTATGGCGCTGCTGTTGCCCCCGATGTTGTTCTCTCCACCGACGAGCGCCGCCGCCCCCGCCCGGGCCGGAGGCAACCAGAGCCCGCAGGAGCTGGCCGCGCAGGCGGAGCGGGGGCTGCGGAACGCCACATCGGTGCGGCTCGTCTACGAGGACCGCAGCGCGACGGCGAGGTCCAGCAAGCGTCTGCCGACGGCAATGGACCTCGCCCTCGACCGGGCCGGCAACTGCGCCGGCACCATGACGCTCGGTGGACACGGCGGCACCGTCCAGATCGTCAAACGGGGCACCGACGTGTGGCTGAAGCCGGACGCGGCGTTCTGGAAGGCGGAGTACCCCGGCAAGCGGGGTGTCGGCCTGGCCACGACGTTCGGCAACCGCTACATCCACGGCTCCACGTCCAGCAACCTGCTGGCCGGCATCGCGAGCACCTGCGACCTCCGTGAAATCCAGGACGTCGCGAAGGTCTCCGCTCCCTCCTCCCTGAAGGAGGGCCTCGCGACGACCCTGAACGGCACCCAGGTGGTCCCCCTGTCCTTCCAGGTGAACGGCTTCACCTCGACGCTGTACGTCACCACGGGCAAGAACCACCGCCTCTACCGGGCGGCCCAGAAGGGCCCGGACACGGATCTGAGCCTCACCTTCACGGGCTACAACGTGCCGGTACCGAGGACGACCCCGCCCGCCGGCCAGACGGTCGACATCTCACGGGTCCCGCAGCCGCCGCGGAGCTGACGGAGAGGACAGGTGCCCCGGGCACGAAGAACGGGCCCCGCTCCGGACGCAACCGGAACGGGGCCCGTGGCGAGGGGCGCCGACGTGTCAGATGAGGCCGAGGCCGCGGACCGCCTCGCGCTCCTCCTCGAGCTCCTTGACGGAGGCGTCGATGCGGGCGCGGGAGAACTCGTTGATGTCCAGGCCCTGGACGATCTCGTACTTGCCGTCCTTGGTGGTGACCGGGAAGGAGGAGATCAGGCCCTCGGGGACGCCGTAGGAGCCGTCCGACGGGATGGCCATGGAGGTCCAGTCGCCCTCGGCGGTGCCGTTGACCCAGGTGTACACGTGGTCGATGGCGGCGTTGGCGGCGGAGGCGGCCGACGAGGCGCCGCGGGCCTCGATGATGGCGGCGCCGCGCTTGGCGACGGTCGGGATGAAGTCCTCGGCCAGCCACTTCTCGTCGTTCACGACCTCGGCGGCGTTCTTGCCGGCGACCGTGGCGTGGAAGATGTCCGGGTACTGGGTGGCGGAGTGGTTGCCCCAGATGGTCAGGCGCTTGATGTCGGCGACCGTGGTGCCCGTCTTCTTCGCGAGCTGCGTGATCGCGCGGTTGTGGTCGAGGCGGGTCATCGCGGTGAAGCGCTCGGCCGGCACGTCCGGGGCGGCGGCCTGGGCGATCAGCGCGTTGGTGTTGGCCGGGTTGCCGACGACCAGGACCTTGATGTCGTCCGCGGCGTGGTCGTTGATGGCCTTGCCCTGCGGCTTGAAGATGCCGCCGTTGGCCGAGAGCAGGTCGCCGCGCTCCATGCCCTTGGTGCGCGGGCGGGCGCCTACGAGGAGGGCTACGTTCGTGCCGTCGAAGGCGACGTTCGGGTCGTCCGTGATGTCGATGCCCTGCAGCAGCGGGAACGCGCAGTCGTCGAGCTCCATGGCCGTGCCCTCGGCCGCCTTGAGCGCCGGGGTGATCTCCAGAAGGCGGAGCTTGACCGGCACGTCCGCGCCGAGCAGCTGGCCGGAGGCGATGCGGAAGAGCAGTGCGTAGCCGATCTGGCCGGCCGCGCCGGTGACGGTGACGTTCACGGGAGTGCGGGTCATGGCGTTCTCCGTATGACAGCTGGCGGTGGGGCGTCGTCGCCCCGGGGTGCGGGATCCCCGTCACCGGTTCGTGGCCGGCGCCCGCCGCGATGATCGATCACGGTACGAATGATCGATCTCTTGGCGTCAAGAGAGATCCAGCCGTCAGGCTATCGCGCATCCGGTATCCCGCACGGCCGGGCCCGTGTGGCCCGGCCCACAACCCTCATGAGGCGGCGGCCGCCTGCTCGATGAGGGGGGACTGAGCGGCGGCCGCCGTGGGGGGATGTCCTACCGGAAGGGAGTTTCGGCCCTCCGGCGCTGCCGGACTCCCGTGGGGGTGTACGGTCCGCTTGCCCCGCGACGAGAAGCTCATGCCTGTCGTGGCGTGATTCTTTTGCGCGAGAGACGCACGGCACCCGTCCGCGCGCCCCTCGCTGTCGCCGCCGTGCTACTTCGTGCACCCCTTCTGCCCCGACTTCAGCGTCACGCAGGCCTTCGCCGCGGCCCCGCCCCTCACCGCCACCATCGGGGTGTACGCGTCGGTGTCCCCTGCCGTGGTGACCGAGCCGGTCTGCTTCGTCGCCCCGGCCGCGGACACCTCGACCGTGTCGCCCAGCGCCGCCCGGGTGATACGGGCCCACGCGGCGCCGCAGGTCCTGCTGTGGCGGACCTCGACGAGGGTGGTGCCGACGGTGACGCTAGTGCTGGTCGTGGCCTGGGTGCCACCGCAGCCCATGGTCTCCGGGTCCTTGCCGGTACAGCTCGCGCCGGCGCACTTGACGCCGGGCGGCAGGTCGGCGTCCGGGCTCGGCGAGGCCGCGGACGGCTTGGGGACGGCGGCTTTCTCGTCGTTGCCGTCGGCGAGGTAGAAGGCCGCCGCGATCATCAGCAGCGCTCCGGCGAGGCCCGCCACGAACATGGTCAGCCGGCGCTTGCGGCGCGCGGTGCCGGACCCGCCGCCGTCGTCCGGCCGGGCGTCGGACGGCGCCGGTCCGTGCGGCCCGGACCCGTCCGGTGCGGGGGGCGGAGCGGGAGCGGGAGCGGGAGCAGGGGCCGGTGCGCCGGACTTGGGTGCCGCGGCCGGGCTGCGGCGGGCTCCCGACGGCCCCTTGAGCCCGGCGAGTCCCCAGGAGTTGCCACCCGCCGAGCCGGCGCCCGTCGAGCCGGCGCCCGCGGAACCGCCGCGCACCGCACCGGAGTCGCCCGCCGCGTCCGGGGCCTGCTCGGGCGTCGGCTGCGGCGGCACCGTCGGGGACACGCCCGCGGGGCCCGCGATGCCCGGCGCCACCGTGGCACTGCGGGCCGCCCTGCCGCCGCGGCCCTGTTTCTCGGTGGCCGCCCCGAACTCGCCGAGCGCGGCGCGCGCCTGGGAGATCCGGATGGCCTCCATGGTTCTGTCGTGGCGCATCTCCGCCCGGCTCCAGGCCCGTTCGGCCAGCTCCCACATGGTGGTCAGATGGACAGGATGGGTGCCGGTCACCTCGGCCAGCGCGACGATCGCGCCCTTCGGCGCGAGCAGCCGGCCGTTCAGGTACCGCTCCCAGGACGTCTTGCTGTAGCCGGTGCGGTCGGCCACGGCGGAGACGCTGAGGCCGCTGCGGTCCACGAGCCGCCGCAACTGTGCCGCGAACTCCTTGACCTGCGGATCGAGTTCATCGGGCAAGGCCTTCCAGCGAGGCATTGCTTCCCCCCTCTTCCCCCGGTACATCCTGTTGTTCCCCCGTGCGTGGTGCCCGCTCCCCGTCCCCGTTGTGGCTACCCACGCCGGACGCGCCCGGCCGGGGCTTCCGTCCCCGGAGCGGGGCGCACGGAGGCAGCCGGACGGGAGCGAGCGCCGTCGCACGCCCCCGTGGGTCTCCGGACCAGTGTCCACCGCCTGTTCGTACGGCCGAACAGAACGCCCTGTTCACCGCGCGGGACGCCCCGGACCGTCCCGATCGGACACGTTAGCGGCCATGTGCGAAGTTCGCGGTCCATGCGCGAACTTGTCAACACATCGACACAACGGGGACACAGCGGCGACCTCAGTGGACACGGGGAACACGGGGAACACGGGGGACACGGGGGACACGGGGGTCACGGGGGACTCAGAAGACTCCGGGAGACTCCGAACACCTCACCCGAAGGTCAGGACCCGAAGGTCACGGCGCCGACGACGGCGACGACGAGCAACGCCAGCAGCCCGAGAACCGCGGCGAGAAGGAGGCGGCGGCCGGCGGGCCGCGGCTCGGGCTCCTCCTCGAGCCGGTCCCACCACGGAATCGTCGGCTCCTCTTCGTATTCCCCCGGGACGGGGACGGGCGCCGGAGCTCCGGCGGGGGCGGTGGCCGGACTTCCGGCGGAGGCGGGAGCGGTTGCCGAACCTCCCGCTGAGGCGGGAGCGGTTGCCGGAGCTCCTGCCAGGGTGAGCACGGTGGCCGAGCCTTCCACCGACGCGGGAGCGGTGGCCGAAGCCCCCACCGGGGCGGAAGCAGTAGCCGGGCCCCCCGCCGGTGCGGGCGCCGGAGCCGGTTGCCGGGGCCAGGCGCGCACCGCCAGCTCCCAGCGCACACCGAAACGTTCGGCCTCTTCCGCCTCGAGCCCCGCGACCCGGCACAGCGCCGTGACCGCCTGGCGGGGCGGCGGCTGGGTGGCGTTGAGGTAGCGCTGCCAGGAGGACTTGCTGTACGCGGTGCGGGCGCCGAGTGCGACGAGGCTGAGCCCGGTGCGGTCCTTCAAGAGCCGCAGCTGTTCCACGAAGTGCCGTACCTCCGGCGGCAGATCGTCCGGCAGCCGCTGCCAGGCGCCCATCCCTCACCCCTCCGCGTCACCCGGTCAAAAAGCGTGTTTCCGTTCGATTGACGACGTCAGGGCCGAGGCCGGTTCCGTTGCGGGGCGCGGACACCGTAGCGGAACGGTCACTTCCGTGCCACAGCGAACTGTCAGGTATTGAACAGCTCCGGCATGTACATGAATGTGTTTTCGGCGCCCGGTTCCGGACGGGGGTCGGGACCGGGCGCCGCCCGAGGTCGGACACGCACTCTGTTCGGTAAGGGGGACCGTTCAGTACGGCCCGTCCCTGTACGGCCCGTTCAGGATGGCCCTTCGCTACGAACCGCTCGGCTACGCCCCGTTCAGGTACGGACCGTGAAGTGCAGCGTGTCGTCCAGGAACGGTATCTCCAGCCACGGGTGGGGCTGCGCCATCATCGCGAGCAGCACGATGGCCACGCCCAGGACCCCGTACGTGATCATGTCCGTGAAGCGGGACCGCACAGCGAGCATGCCCACGTCGGGCAGCGCCCAGCGCATCACGGCGCCGCCCAGCAGCGCGACGCCGATCAGGATCGTGCCGAAGCGGAACGCGTCCAGCGCGGTCACCAGCAGCCCGAGGCCGACGACGGCCAGCACGGCGAGGACCGGCCACTGCCGGGCGGGCGCGGGAGCGTCACGGGGCGCGGCCCCGCCGCCACCCTCGGGCCGCGCGGTGTCCCGCGTGACCCGCGGAAACCGCCGGGTGACGCGCCGTGGCACACCGTCCGCGTCGGGGGCGCTGACCGCGTCCGTCACCACCGGCTCGGTGTCGGCTTCCCGCTCCTCCGCGGCCCCCTTCTCGGGGTCGCCCGCTGGCCTGGCCTCAGCCGACACTGCGCTCCGCCGCCTCGACCACGTTGACGAGGAGCTGGGCGCGGGTCATCGGGCCGACACCGCCCGGGTTCGGGGAGATCCAGCCGGCCACCTCGGCCACGTCCGGGTGGACATCGCCGACGATCTTCCCCTCGGCGTTGCGCGAGACACCGACGTCGAGGACGGCGGCGCCCGGCTTCACGTCCTCGGGCCGGATCAGGTGGGCGGAGCCCGCCGCGGCGACGATGATGTCGGCGCGCTTGAGGTGGGCCGAGAGGTCACGGGTGCCGGTGTGGCACTGGGTGACCGTGGCGTTCTCGCTGCGCCGTGTCAGCAGCAGCGGCATCGGGCGCCCGATGGTCACGCCCCGGCCGACGACCACGACCTCGGCGCCCTTGATCTCCACGCCGTGGCGGCGCAGCAGGGTGAGGATGCCGTTGGGGGTGCAGGGCAGTGGGGCCGGCTCGTTCAGCACGAGACGGCCGAGGTTCATCGGGTGCAGGCCGTCCGCGTCCTTGGCCGGGTCCATCAGCTCCAGGATCCGGTTCTCGTCGATGCCCCTGGGCAGCGGCAGCTGCACGATGTAGCCGGTGCAGGCCGGGTCCTCGTTGAGCTCGCGGACGACCGCCTCGATCTCCTCCTGGGTGGCCGTCGCGGGCAGCTCACGCTGGATCGACGCGATGCCGACCTCGGCGCAGTCGCGGTGCTTGCCCGCGACGTACTTGCGGCTGCCGGGGTCGTCCCCGACGAGGATCGTGCCGAGGCCGGGCGTGACGCCCTTCTCCTTCAGCGCCGCCACGCGGGCGGTCAGATCGGACTTGATCGCGGCTGCGGTGGCCTTGCCATCGAGAATCTGGGCGGTCATGGTCCCATCCTCGCGGATGACCCGGCCCCGGTTCCAATCCGGGTGGGAACCGGTTCGGACGGTCGTCGGCGGGCGCGCCCGGACCGGGAGGATCGCGCACATTGCGACTGCACAACACATGTTTCCGCCGACTGGACAAATTGTCGCCGCTGCTAGAACGATGAACGGCGCAGTGCTGCGGTTCGTGTTCGGGGGGCAACCGCTGGGTTCGTGACGTTCCTCCGCGCAATCCGCACCGTCCCCGCATGCGTCAACGGAGGAAACCGGCCATGAGTTTCGGCTCGCCCAACAACCCCTACGGACAGCCGCAGGACCCCCAGCAGGGGTACGGCTACCCCCAGCAGGGCCAGCAGTACCCCCAGCAGGGTCAGCAGCCCGGCTACGGCTACCCGCAGGCGCCGGGCGTGCCGCCGCAGGGGGGCTACGGCTACCCGCAGGCGCCGGGCGTGCCGCCGCAGGGGGGCTACGGCTACCCGCAGCAGCCGGGCTACGCGGGCGGCGGCGCCCCCGCTCCCCGGGTCGCCTCGATGGGCCGCCGGTTCGGCGCCCGCCTGATCGACGGCGTCGTCTTCGGCGTCATCTACGCCATCCTCGCCGTCGCGGGCGCCGCCGGTGCCGTCGGCGCGGCCAAGGACTGCGACCCGAACGCCGCCGACTACAGCACCTGCATCAACAACGCGAGCTCGGACTTCGTGGCCAAGTTCACCGCCGTGATCGGCATCCTGGCGATCATCGGACTGCTCTACGAGTGGCTGATGGTCGGCCTGGTGGGCCGCACCCTGGGCAAGATGGCCCTCGGCCTGTACGTGGTGAACGCCGAGACGGGCCAGAAGCCGGGCCTGGGCAAGTCCTTCATCCGCTGGATCATCCCGATGGTCGGCTCCATCGCCTGCGGTATCGGCCAGCTCCTGGTCTACCTGTCCCCGTTCTGGGACAAGTCCGGCCGCCAGCAGGGCTGGCACGACAAGGCCGCGGGCACGATGGTCGTCCAGAACTGACCGCGGTCACGACGCGCAAGGGCCGTGCCTCGCCCCGTCAGGGGAAGGCACGGCCCTTGCGTGTCGGGTGCAGCCCGCGTCAGAGCGTGAAGTACCGCGGCGGGGCCGGCGTTCGCCCGATGGCGCCCGTCGGCCCCGCACCACGGTGTCAGTGGAAGAAGTGCCGCGTCCCCGTGAAGTACATCGTCACGCCCGCCTTCCGGGCCGCCTCGACGACCTGCTCGTCGCGGATCGAACCGCCGGGTTGCACGATCGCCTTGACGCCCGCGGCGATCAGGATCTCCGGGCCGTCGGGGAACGGGAAGAAGGCGTCCGAGGCGGCGTACGAGCCGCGCGCCCGCTCCTCGCCCGCCCGCTCGACCGCGAGCTTGCAGGAGTCCACCCGGTTGACCTGACCCATGCCCACGCCGACGGAGGCACCGTCCTTGGCGAGCAGGATGGCGTTGGACTTGACGGCGCGGCAGGCCTTCCAGGCGAAGGCGAGCTCCTTCAACTCCTCGGCGCTCAGCGCCTCACCCGACGCCAGGGTCCAGTTGGCGGGGTCGTCGCCGTCGGCCTGGAGGCGGTCGGTGACCTGGAGCAGCGCACCGCCGTCGATCTGCTTGATCTCGGCCGGGTTCTCGGGGGCGTTCGGGGCCTTCAGCACCCGGATGTTCTTCTTCTTGGCGAGCGCCTCGAGTGCGCCCTCCTCGTAGTCGGGCGCGACGATGACCTCGGTGAAGATGTCGGCGACCTGCTCGGCCATCTCCCGGCTCACCGGGCGGTTCACGGCGATGACGCCGCCGTAGGCGGAGACGGGGTCGCAGGCGTGCGCCTTGCGGTGCGCCTCGGCGACGTCCGCGCCGATCGCGATGCCGCACGGGTTGGCGTGCTTGATGATGGCGACGCAGGGCTCGGCGTGGTCGTACGCGGCACGGCGCGCGGCGTCCGTGTCCGTGTAGTTGTTGTACGACATCTCCTTGCCGTGCAGCTGCTCCGCCTCCGCCAGGCCGCCCCCCGCGACGGAGTCGCTGATGGATGCAGTGTCGACGTAGAGGGCGGCGGGCTGGTGCGGGTTCTCGCCGTAGCGCAGGGTGTTGCGGCGCTCGTAGGTGGCGCCGAAGAAGTCGGGGAAGACCGAGTCGTCGACGGGCGCGTACGAGGACGCGAACCAGGAGGCGACGGCGACGTCGTAGGCGGCGGTGTGCTGGAAGGCCTCGGCGGCGAGCCGCTTGCGGGCGGTGAGGTCGAAGCCGCCGTCGCGGACGGCGGCGAGGACGTCGGCGTACCGGTCGGGGCTGGTCACCACGGCCACCGACGGGTGGTTCTTGGCGGCGGCGCGGACCATCGAGGGGCCGCCGATGTCGATCTGCTCGACGCACTCGTCGGGGGAGGCGCCCGAGGCGACGGTCTCGCGGAACGGGTAGAGGTTGACGACGACGAGGTCGAACGGCTCGACGCCCAGCTCGGCGAGCTGCTGCCGGTGGGTCTGGAGGCGCAGGTCGGCGAGGATGCCCGCGTGGACCTTGGGGTGCAGGGTCTTGACCCGGCCGTCCAGACACTCGGGGAAGCCGGTCAGCTCCTCGACCTTGGTGACGGGGACGCCGGCGGCGGCGATACGGCCGGCGGTGGAACCGGTCGAGACGAGCTCCACGCCCGCCTCGTGCAGGCCACGGGCGAGCTCTTCGAGCCCGGTCTTGTCGTAGACGCTGACGAGCGCGCGCCGGATGGGCCGCTTGGTGCTCTCGGCGGTCACTGGATAACTACCTTTCGTCCCTCAATGCGATAGCCGTTGCGGGCGATCCGCCCCACGACCTCGACGAGCAGTCTTCGCTCGACTTCCTTGATGCGCTCGTGCAGGGCGCTCTCGTCGTCCTCGTCCCGGACCTCCACCACGCCCTGCGCGATGATCGGCCCGGTGTCGACGCCGTCGTCGACGAAGTGGACGGTGCAACCGGTGACCTTGGCGCCGTACGCGAGCGCGTCACGCACACCGTGGGCTCCGGGAAAGCTGGGCAGGAGAGCGGGGTGGGTGTTGACGAACCGCCCGCCGAACCGGGCGAGGAACTCCTTGCCCACGATCTTCATGAACCCGGCGGAGACGACGAGGTCGGGTTCATAGGAGGCGACGGCCTCGGTGAGGGCCGCGTCCCACGCGTCCCGGCTCTCGTAGTCCTTCACCCGGCACACGAAGGTGGGCAGCCCGGCGCGCTCGGCGCGGGCGAGGCCCTCGATCCCGTCGCGGTCGGCGCCGACGGCCACGACCTGGGCCCCGTAGGCGGCGGGGCCTGTCTCGGCGATGGCGTCGAGAAGCGCCTGCAGGTTGGTGCCCGAACCGGAGACCAGGACGACCAGGCGCTTGGCCGCGGACTCGGTGACGGTCTCGGCCACGGACTCGGGCACGGCGGGGCCCTTTCTCGGCGAAGTATGCGTGCGGTCGCTCGGGAGAGCGTTTGTGCGGTCGTACGAATGCTTCGCGCCCCGGGATACGGGGAAGTCTACGAAGCGGCCGACCGTCAGCAACGATACCGGCACACCGGCAGGCCCCCGGGCGACGGGGGCGTGGCCGGAAGGTAGCGTCTGGGGAGGAGCCACCCGGAGATGCGGCCCGGAAAGCGGTCAGGGCGGGGGAACGCCGCACCTGCGCGGGACGTTGACCGGGTGAGGGGGGACGCCCGCGGCACCGCCTGCGCGGGGCGCGCCCGCCGCACGGCGAGCTCCATGGACGAACCGCCCGCCCGTACCACCAAGGGGAAGACGCACACCTGATGCCGGACCGCAGTCTCCGACTCCCTCCGCTGCTGCTGCGCGAGCGGCACCCTTCGCCTGTGCCGCCGCAGGAGAGCGACGGGGCACCGTCCGCAGGCGGCGGTTCCGGCGGGGACGGTGGGAGGCCCGAGGAGGCACCGACGGACGACAATCCGTTCGCGCCACCGCCGGAGGGGGCACCGGACCGGCCCTGGCAGCCGCGCCGCCCCGGCCAGGGGCAGGGCGGCTCCGGCGAAGGCGGACGTTCGCCCTGGGGCAGCCAGTGGAGCGACCGGCAGCCGGGTGCCGCGACGGGCGGCCGCTTCGGCGAGCGCCCGGGCAGTCCGGGCGGCCCCGGCGGACAGGGCGGCCCCGAGGGTCCGGGCTCCGCCGGCCCCGGTGCGGGATCGCGCTGGGACCCCAGGGACCCGGTCCAGCGCCGTGCGCGGTACGCACTGCTGGGCGGTATGTGGGCGTTCTTCTTCGCGCTGTTCAGCTGGCAGTACGTGGCGCTGCTGCTGGGCGCGCTGTCGCTGTACTGGGGCGTGAGCGCCCTGCGCGCGAAGCCCCGCACCCCCGACCCGAACGACTCGACGCTCCCGGCCCGCCCCCAGACCACGGCAGCGATCAGCGGTCTGGTCACGGCGTCGCTGGCGCTGGCGCTGGTGGCCACCACGTTCGCGGCGCAGCTGGCTTACCGGGACTACTACACGTGCGTCAACGACGCCTTGACGACGGCGTCGAAGCAGTCCTGCAACGACCTTCTACCGAAGGACCTGCGGGGGGTACTGGGGACGAACGGCTGACCTTCCCGGCCGGCCGTATCGCATCCGCGCCCGTGGACGGAGTCTTCTCCGGTCCGGTGCAGGGGATCCCGTCCGGTCCTGTGGACGGAATCCCCCTCCAGCCCGGTGAGCGGAATCCCCTCCAGCCCTGTGGACGGAACTCCGGTCCGGTGAGCGGAATGCCCTCCGGCCCGGTGGACGGAATCCCCCTCCAGCCCGGTGAGCGGAATCCCCTCCAGCCCTGTGGACGGAACTCCGGTCCGGTGAGCGGAATGCCCTCCGGCCCGGTGAC